>JANTFI010000152.1 GCA_024763505.1 Gammaproteobacteria bacterium | reverse complement strand
CGAGTATCACGACGCGTTCGCCCAATGTCTGTTTCGCTTTGAGAATGCGTTGACGACAATCGTCGTCATCCAGCGAAGCGTAAGGTTGAAGTTCGAGCGGACTGGCGGCCATATTCAAAATCTCACAAAAAAAACATCATACCCGAAAACGAAGCTAGCCCTCTACCACAGGTTTTCTGAGGCGAATCGACAACTCTTTCATCTGGCGCTCACTGACCTCAGACGGCGCTTCGGTCAGCAGGCAGGCGGCGGTCTGGGTTTTCGGGAAGGCCATGACATCGCGGATCGAGCTTGCGCCCGTCATCAGCATGATCAGGCGATCGAGACCGAAGGCGATGCCGCCATGCGGTGGGCAACCGTATTTCAAGGCATTGAGCAAAAATCCGAATTTATCTTCGGCTTCCTGATCATCGATGCCGAGTAATTGCAGCACTTTTTGCTGCATCTCCATGCGGTGGATACGTATCGAACCACCGCCCAGTTCAACGCCATTGAGCACCATGTCGTAGGCGCGCGACAGTGCTGTGCCGGCATTGGCTTCGAGTTCGGCCGGGTCGTCGGTGTTGGGTGCGGTGAACGGATGGTGCAAAGCGGTCCAGCGATCTTCTTTTTCGTCGTGCTCGAACATCGGGAAATCGACCACCCACAGGAATGACCAGCCTTCTTGCACCAGATCCATGTCGTGTCCGACCTGGACGCGCAGCGCGCCGAGCGATTCGTTGACGATTTTTTCCTTGTCGGCACCGAAGAAAATCAGGTCGCCCGACTCAGCGCCGGTGCGCTCGAGGATGCCGGCAATGGCATCATCCGGCAGGAATTTCAGGATCGGCGATTGCAGGCCGTCACGACCGGCGGCGACATCGTTGCACTTGATGTAAGCCAGACCTTTGGCACCATAGCGGCCGACGAATTTGGTGTAATCGTCGATTTGCTTGCGCGATAGCTGGTTGCCCTGCGGCACCCGCAGCGCCGCGACGCGACCATCTTCAGCCTTGGCCGGGCCAGAAAACACCTTGAATTCAACATCGGCCAGCAGGTCGGAAATCGTTACCAACTCCAGATCGATGCGCAGATCGGGCTTGTCGGAACCGAATCGCTCCATCGCCTCGGCATAACTCATGCGCAGGAAGTTGCTATCGATCTCGACTCCCATGATATCTTTGAACATGCCCTGCATCATGCGCTCCATGGTCGACATGATGTCGTCTTCATTCATGAACGAGGTTTCGATATCGAGCTGGGTGAATTCGGGCTGGCGGTCGGCGCGCAAGTCTTCATCGCGAAAGCAGCGCACAATCTGGTAATAACGATCCATGCCCGACATCATCAGCAATTGCTTGAACAGTTGCGGTGATTGCGGCAGCGCGAAGAATTGCCCGGCATGGGTGCGGCTCGGCACCAGATAATCGCGCGCGCCTTCCGGTGTGGCGCGGGTCAGCATCGGCGTCTCGATATCGAGAAAGCCATCGCCTTCCAGAAAGGAACGCATAAAGTGGGTGACTTTGGCACGCAGGCGCATGCGCTCGAGCATTTCCGGCTTGCGCAGGTCGATGTAGCGATATTTCAGGCGCAAGTCTTCATGCACATCATCATCGAGTTGAAACGGCGGGGTTTCGGATTCGTTCAGAATATTCAGCGATAGCGCCAGCAATTCGATTTCGCCGGTGCGCATGTCCGGGTTGACCGTGCCTTCCGGCCGTACCCGCACCTTGCCGCTAACCTGCAACACGAATTCATTGCGCACGCGCTCGGCATTGGCAAACATGGTAGCATCGTCCGGGTCGAATACGACCTGCAAAATACCTTCACGATCGCGCAGATCGACAAAGATGACCCCGCCATGATCACGACGACGATTGACCCAACCGGTTACGGTCACTTCCTGATCGATATGAGAAGAGTCTAAATCACCACAATAATGCGTACGCATGCAACACCTGCTGTTTTATAAATAACTGGATGGAAAGCCGGGCGTTTTCCGTGCCGGCTGGCAGTAGAAAATCAAGCCGGCAATAGTAGCCCAAGCCTGTGCAAGATTAAACCGGAAAAATACCCGAAACGGTCAAAAGACCGGCTTTGAGTGTAATCCCGGATGTCATTCAGCCGCAGCCACAGGCACCCGAGGCACAGCCATGCGCCGGCTTGGTGGTGGTATCTTTCTTGTCGGTACTGTCGGCGACGTTTTTCTTGTTGCCGGATTTGAAATCGGTTTCATACCAGCCGCCACCCTTGAGGCGAAAATTCGGTGCAGACAGCTTTTTCTTGAGCTTTTCTTCGCCGCAGCTCGGGCAAACCGTTAGCGGCGCATCACTCATTTTTTGCAGGGCCTCATGAGCGTCATTGCAGGCTTCACAGATATACTCGTAGATAGGCATAATAGGATTCCGTCATTGTTTAAACATAAGGAATCTATAATATAGGTTCCTGTCTCTGGATTCCAACCTTCAGCGCAAAAATGAAACGAAAATCACTACTGATTACCGGTTGCTCCAGCGGCATCGGCTATTTTGTCGCGCATGCGCTCAAGCAGCGTGGCCATCGCGTCATCGCCAGTTGCCGCAACCAGCAGGATGTCGAGCGTCTGCGACAGCAGGGTCTGGAATGCCTGCAGCTCGATCTGGAGGATTCCGCTTCGATCCAAGCCGCGGTCGAGCAGGCTCTGGATTTGTGCGACGGACAACTGGATGCCCTGTTTAATAACGGCGCCTTTGGTCTGGCCGGTGCAGTCGAGGACTTGTCACGCGACGCGATTCGCGCCCAGTTCGAAACCAATGTTTTCGGCTGGCTGGAACTGACCAACCTGGTGATTCCACAGATGCGCAAGCAGGGTTCCGGGCGCATCATCCAGAATAGTTCAGTGCTCGGTTTCGTCGCCCTGCCCTATCGCGGCGCCTATAGTGCCAGCAAATATGCGATCGAGGGTTTAAGCGACACCTTGCGGCTGGAACTGGCCGGAAGCGGTATCGAAGTCAGCCTGATCGAACCGGGGCCGATTGAAAGCAAATTTCGCGAAAACGCCGAAAAAGCCTTTCGACGCTATATCCAGCGCGAAGGCAGCGCACATGAACAAAGCTATCAGGCGATGGAGCAACGCTTGCAGAAGGTCGGCCATGCGACCCGATTTACCCTGCCGCCCCAGGCGGTACTGAACAAGGTGATTCACGCGCTGGAAAGCGATCGCCCGAAAGCGCGATACTATGTCACCTTCCCGACTTATCTGTTCGGATACCTGAAACGGATTCTGTCCAGCCGCGCAGTTGACCGGCTGATGCTGAAAGTGTCCGGCGGCGGCAAGCGATGAGTGCCGCCGATCAGTACAGCATTCGCGAGCAGGATGACTTGCTGGAGCTGGTATTCGATCATGCCCCCGATGCGGTGCAATCGGCCATCGTCAAATCGGCGCCGCAAAAGCTGGTGCTGCAAAACCTGCAATATCTGATGGGTATCCTGCTGTTTATCGACACGCCAAAAAAGTTTCTCTTGCTCGGCGTCGGCGCCGGTTCGCTGGTACATTTTCTGCGTCATCACTTTCCGCACAGCCACATCACCGGTATCGAGCTGGATGAAAACCTGCTGCAGGTGGCGCAACAATCGATGCTTTTGCCTGCCGCCGATGATCGACTGGACTATGTCGTTGCCGATGCCAGAAACTGGGTGGAGACTTGCGAGCAGAGTTTCGATCTGGTGGTGCTGGATATCTTCGATGGCAACCAGACTCCAGGCTGGGTTTTTTCGCGCGAGTTCACAACCCAGTTGCAGCGCTGTTTAACGCCAAAAGGCGCGCTGGCCTATAACCTGCTGATCAACAGTGAACGCGGCTTCGAACAATTTTACAGCCTGCTGCGACAGGTTTTCAGACAGCAAACCCTGTGCCTGGAAACCGAGCAATATGCCAACATCCTGCTGTATGCGCGTAATTTCAATGCGCCGCCGAAAACGATGGGCGCGTTATTAGAGGCCGCGCAAGCCGCAGAACAGCGCTTCGATCTGCCGTTTCACCAGATTTTATCGGTGATTTTCAATATCAACCCGCAGGGCAGCGGGATGATCTAGGGTCAGTCAGAATCCAGCCCGAAGAACGGGCGGAGAGATGTCGTTACTTTCCACCGCCTTCGCAAAGTGGTGAATCCGCCACCTTGCCGGCCTTTTCAAACCACTCGTCCGGTGTCATGGTGTGTAGCGCGAGGGCATGAATTTTCTTGATTTCTTCCTTCAGCGCTTCATTGACCAGACGGTGGCGCTTGATCAGCATCAGGCCGTTGAAATCTTCACTGACCACGGTCACCTTCCAGTGCGACTCGGCATCGGCCGGTACATTGTGCATGTGGGTTTCATTCTCGACTTTAAGATAAGTCGGACTGAAGGCTTGCTGTAATTTCTGTTCGAGGGTTTGCTGCATCATTTCAGTTGCCTGATCGTTTCGCTGACATCTTTCATAGTTTGAAAACGCTGGTCGAGATCGACCGCCATCATTTTTTCCACCAGCATGCTAACCCCGATCGGGATATTTTTATCCAGACTGTGCAAAGGGGTAGCCTTGCCTTCGATGTGCTGAAACAACAGGGAGATTGGCTCGCCGCGATACGGCAAGCTGCCATGAAACATGGTGTAGGCAATAATGCCCAGCGCATAGATATCGCTGCGATGATCGGCTTCCAGCCCGCGGGCGCGCTCCGGCGACAGGTAAGCCGGGGTTCCGATGATCATGCCAGTCTTGGTCAGGGTCACTTCTTTTTCACTGCTGGCCGAGGCTATGCCGAAATCCACCACTTTCGCGAGCCCCTCTTCGTTGACGAGGATATTGCTCGGTTTCAGGTCGCGGTGGACGACTTCCTGTTGATGAGCCGCATACATGCCATCACTGACTTGCTGCAGAATATCGAGCGATTTTTCAATCGTTAATTCTCTGGCGTCCTTGATCAGGGCATCCAGCCCGTGGCTTTCAAAATACTCCATCGAAATGGCGGAAATTCCGCCCTGCATCATATAATCGTGGATACGAATGACATTACGATGACTGATCTTGCGGGCATATTTCAGCTCGCGCAAAAATCGCTCGCGAGAGTTGGCATCGGCGGTTAGCTCCGGGTGCATGAATTTCAGAATCAGCGTTTCGCCGACCATTTCATCATCCACCAGCATCACGCGCCCCATTGCGCCCCGGCCGATTTCCTTCTGGATGCGATAGCGTTCCATCCAGTAATCGCCGGCCTTCAGTTCTTCGATATGCTGAAAACTGACCACCTCGGTTTTCTCGGCTTCCATCATTTGGGTCGCCTGGGGTTCCGGCTCATCGGCTTGACTGGAACGTTTTTCATCAATCTTGATCAGGCGGGTTTCAAACATGGCATCATCGGCCATATTGAGTTTGGGTAACTGGAATTTTTCGGTGATATCGTTAATCACTTCCAGCGCCGTATCGCGCACCGTGGCCTGCAATTTCGGCACGATCTTGACAATCCCGTTACGCACCTGATCGGCGTGGCGGCTAGTGACAATAGCGCCCATGGTTTTGAGTGCTTCGCGCTGGATTGCAGCTTCTTTCTTTTTCAGGCTGCGCGAGGCGATCTCGAGGCCTTTGCTGTAGCCGAGATTAGCGACCGCCCGTAGCACGGCGAGTGTGGATTCCGGATATTTATCCTGTACCTGATCAAGCAGTTTCAGCGCGGCCTTATCGGCGGATTCACCGGCCTTTTGAATGGCTCGCTCTCGCACTTGCCAGTCATCGTGAAACAAGGAATTTTCCAGCTCGGACAAATCACTGATCTGCGCATGCCCGCTCGCTGACAATTGATCGGCCGTATTGCGCACAAATTCATTGTCATGCTTGATCAGTTTGCTGGCCGCGCGCGCAATCCGCTCATTGCTGTATTCCACCAGGCTGGAAACGGCCTGTTCCTTGCCCCACCACTCTGCTTCATCCAGCCGCAGCAGAAACGCTTCCAGATTATCGCTGCCGAGATGATCGGTAACAATCTGAGCGACCTTGCTGCGCAATTCGTCATTCTTGCTGGTCAATAAGCCGGCCAGGGCCGGGGTTGATTCCACCGTCATTTTTTCAGCCAGAATATCGAGCAGGCTGTCGACATCTTCGGGTTTGAGTTTGGCGATTTTGCCGACCAGTGCAGACGGGTCGAACCCGACGGTCATTTTGTTCAGGTTTTTCAATGCTTCCATGTTGACCACGCGTGATTTGTCGCCGACAAATCGGGTGATGATTTCGGCCGCCGCCGACTGGTTGACGGCCCCGAGAAAACGGATCAACTGAATCTTGATGTCCGGGTTATCGAGCGCGTCGGTATCGATGGCCAGTGCCGACATATCGGTGCGTTCGGCATTTTCCTGCGCTATTTTCAGCAGCTTGAGCGCGTATTCCTTGTCCAGCTTCAGCGCATTCTTGACTAACAGCTCGGGCGG
>JANTFI010000151.1 GCA_024763505.1 Gammaproteobacteria bacterium | reverse complement strand
CGGGTCATTTTTTATTGATTATTCAAAGATTGCTTCCGGTAACCCATCAACATAACCGATAAAGGCTTTGAGCTGCTCATCCGTAGCGGCTTCGATCAGAGCCGAATTCGGCTTTTCACCAGCAGCATTTTTCGGGTTGTCCTTGAACGGGTGCTGGGCGTTGATCAACAACAGGGGCTTGTTGCCAACCATGCCGGTATCCACACCGGTTACTTCGGCACCAATCGGCAGCGAAGCGATTCGCGTCATGGTTTTGCTCTGTGTATTGTAAGCCCAGGTCATGTTATTGACATGCTTGGTGGTATCTTCGCTGACCAGCAACGTATCTTTTCCGATGTAGGTGATATTGTCCGGGTTGGAAATTCCATCCGGGTGGCAATACCATTCATCCGCATATTGCTCGCCTTCGTTGAGCGGTGTGCCGGTGAGTATCGCCTGCATCGATGTTCCACTGTAATTTTCGTCCAGCGCGACTTCATAGACTGCACCGCAGGCATTGGCTGGCAAACGAATATCGTTTGTGGTTTCCAGACCCTTGTAGTTATCTTCCATACTCTTTTTGACTTCACTCATCGCGACATAAAGTACATTCTTGTCCGCATCGTAGGTCAAACCTTCTTCCTTGCGAAACTCGATGGTGGCACCTTTATAAGCTGCGTATTTTCTGGTTTCCAGAAAAGCCGCGGCCTTTTGCTGACCGGCAACCAGCTTCAGGCATTCCAGTTCACTGTCTTCGTTGATCGCGGTAAAACCGGCTGGACAGGTATTGTTTTCATCCGCTGCTGCGATTTCAAACATGTCGGTCAATTTCATGTCTGCATCGATCAGGGCCTTGATTTCATTGTCACTGGCATGACCCAGTTCAACCCAGGAAAGGTCAAACGAACCACCATTTTCGGCAGAGGTCTGGTTCACTTTGGCGGCATACAGCGTTCCTTCCCAGTTTTCGACGAAATCGTTCACCGGTTGATCCGAGACAAATTTCCAGAATCCCTTGAAGGTTCCGTCATCTGACATATAAACGGTTTTATTGTCCGGCATCATGGTCGCGAGTTCCGGCGTATATCGTCCGGTTACATGATGCTTGGCCACCTTGTCACTGCCATCCGCCTGCGGCTGGACTTCGACAATGGTGCCATAGTTGTACAGGCTGAAGCTGCTGCCGTTGTAACCATTATCGACATCAATGCTGTTGTCATTCAGATATTTGGACATGCCGTCCACATACGAACAGAAATAATTAAATCCGCCTGCGCTATCATTACCACTGCCATCGAGCGCGCAAGCGGTATAGAACGGTGAAGCGGTATCGGCATAGCGGGAATTCAGCGAGTAATCTTCCTCACCACCGAGGTGACTGCCATAACTTGTTTTGGAACTGGCACAGTTGATAATGGTTCCACCGATGGATTTGAGGTCGACTGGTGCCGTGCTAACCGGCGTGACCACATTATTTTCCAACGCCACTTCCGTCTTGTAGAGCTCGCCCGGACGCTCTTCCATATGCGTGACGATGTAATCCTTGCCGCCGACATGAATCAGCGAGTTACCATCAGGACCATCAGAAATATCTTCCGAACCGTCAGATTTCAGTATCGGCGCACCATCCTGATCGGTAATACGTCCGAGTTTTTGTGAGCCGATCTGATCTCCCATTTTCGCTATCACCTGATAGCTCAGCGTAAATTCCTGCTCGCTGCCATCATCCATTGTTACTGTCAGTTTGGGTGACACGCGCATGGCTGTTTTTTCCGCATCATTTTGCGCCAGCGCAACCGGCTCGAAAGCGATTGACGATATGCTGGCCAGAGCTTCATCATTAATGCTATTTCCATTACTGCTGCAAGCCGATAGCAGTGCGCCCGATGACAGGGCAAGTGCAATGGAGGCAGTCAATGCGCGGGCTCGGAATTCATTCTTTTTCATTTCAGGTAACCCCATGAGTTGTTTTCGAATGCATGGCATCCTATTAGCGAAAGGTTACGGTTTTATGACATTTTTGCATGGTGATCCTCCCTTGTATAAGCATGGAGTACACCAGTTCAGAGTGAGGAATTCGTTTGAACGCTATGTTCGAACAGCGTTGTTGACAATCATTTGTATCTGCTACCGAAGTTTTCTGCTCATGGATTAAGCGGAGACATTGCTGACCCAAAGGCATTCGTAAGGCTGTAGTTCAACTTCGTCATCAAGATTTTCAAAATGTCTTCCGCTGAGTAAATCCATCCAGTCGTTGGTTTCAATCAGATTGATACTGTCCAGGCGAAGCTGGCGTTTGGTATCGGTTATATTATGGATACAGAAAATACTCTGCTCCCTTTTTTTACTCTGCCGCCAGAACGCGAACAGGCCCTCCCCCAGGTGCAAGGTGAACTGGGTGGCATTGGGGTGAAAGGCTTTTTGCTGCGTGCGGATGGCAATGATTCGCTTGAGTGACAACAACACCTTGAAGTGATGAGAATCAGGGTTGTTGAGATGCTCGGTTAATTCGCCACAATCCCATACATGCCGGTTGATGGCACGCTTGTTTCCGCTTTGTTTGACCTTCTCCAGATCGTTTCGAGTGCCCAGCAGGCTATGAATATAAAACGCGGGTATTCCTTCCAGCCCCAGCATGATGACATGCGCACAGATAAATCGATCGAATTGCCACGCGTCCGGTCCCTTGACCGTACCAGACAGGGCGTCAAACAGACTGATGTTGACTTCGTAGGGGCGTACTTCATCCTGTGACAGATTGCGCCAGGAAATCTTGCCACCAAACTGTTGCATGGTGTCGGTAATTTCATCGATCTCGTGATCGCTCAAGATACCTTCAACCGGGCGCAGTCCAATGCCATCATGTGATGCGATGAAATTCAGATATGCCGTTCCCTGCATCGCCGGGGGCATACTCATTAACCAGTTATTCAGATAAAAAACGTTGCCACTGATCAGCGCGTGTAGCAATAAAGGTGGCAGAGCAAAATTGTATATAACATGCGCTTCGTTGGAATTGCCGAAATACGCCAGATTTTCGCGATTCGGTATATTTGTTTCGGTAATGATGACCGCTTTCGGGTTGTTGTGTTCGATCAGGGTGCGAAAAAGTCGTACCATTTCATGGGTTTGCGGCAGGTTGAGGCAAGTCGTTCCGAGTTCCTTCCACAAAAAGGCGATCGCATCGAGGCGAAATAATCGTACACCGCGATCCATGTAATAGCGGATAATCGAAATCATTTCCAGCAGCAGCCCGGTATCCCTGAAATTCAGGTCTACCTGATCGGGGCTGAAGGTACACCAGACATGTTTGAGCCCTTCGGCGGTTTCCACCGGTCGTAGCAAGGGATTGGTGCGCGGACGCACAACCTTCGATACATCAGCATGTTCATCTACCGTAATAAAATAATTTTTCTCGGGCTCCAGACATTGCCGGAAGCGTTCAAACCACTGGCTACGTGAGGAGCAATGATTGACTACCAGATCGGCCATCAGCTTGAATTCGCCTGCCATAGCTTCGATGTCTGGCCAGTCGCCGAATTTTTCATTCACCTGTTTATAATTGATGACCGAAAATCCATCATCCGAGCTGTAGGGATAAAATGGCAGAATGTGAACGGTATTGATAACATCGGACAGGTTTTCACTCAGGAAATGATGCAGTGTGTGCAATGGCTTTTCGCCACTGCGTACAAAGCTGTCGCCATAGGTAATGGCAACAATATCTTTCTGGTTCCATAAATTTTTATAGGGCCTTGGCTTGGCACAATGCTTGTCCAGACCCATCGCGGCAATCACTTGCTCGGCCAGTTGCTCACTATCGTGCTGCGGGTATATAAACCCGAGATGACGAATGACTCGCTGCTGGAGCTCTCTGTACTTTTTTTTCATTACGATTAAACCTTGTCTGTATTGTTTATCCGTACAGTTGGCGGTCTTTCTCCACCGCTTCGAGTAATTGATCGAAGATATCCGGAATCGCGCTGACGACACGGTTCCAGTGCGGCACGAAAGGTTGTTCCATCGGGTTCTCCAGAAAGTAGTGTCCGGCTTTCATGATATTTTCAGCGAACAGTTCTACCATTTGCTCTTCCGCATGGCAGTCTACATCCAGCCCGTTCATCACCGCATCACAACGATAGGAATCTATCAGATCCAGCGCGATCCGGTAATAAGTCGCCTTAAGCGAGCGCAGCACACCCTTGTTAAAAACCACGCCATTGGTTGCCAGCTTGCGGAAGAACGCCTTGGAAATGTCCAGCGACATCTTGGATAATCCACTGTCGGCATTGCCGGCTGAAACGTCCTGATGCTTGTGATCATAATTGTCGGCGATTTCCACCTGGCATATCCGACGGGTTGAATAATTGCGCGCCATTTCCATCAACACGCCGACTTCCAGACCCCAGTCGCTGGGAATGCGCAGCCCGCGCATGACTTCACGAGTCATCGAAAATTCGCCCGCCAGCGGATAGCGGAAACTGTCCATATACTCCAGACTATCCTGCTCGCCGAGATTGTTTCTCAGCGCGCGTATCAATGGCGTGACCAGCAATCGGGTGACGCGCCCGCCCAGACTATTGTTGGCAATGCGCGAATAATAACCTTTGCTGAACTGATAATTGAAACGCGGATTGGCTACCGGATAAATCAACCGGGCCAGCAGTTCACGGTTATAGGTGATAATGTCGCAGTCATGCAACGCGATTGCTTCGCTTTGCCCGGATGCCAGCATATAACCCATGCAATACCAGACATTGCGCCCCTTGCCCAATTGCGTCGGCGCCAGACCCTCCTGTTGTAATTGTGCATCAATCTGCTTCAGGTTGGGACCATCATTCCACAAAATTTGATGCGACTGCGGTAACCGGCTGAAATATTGCAAGGCATGACGATATTCATCCTCGCTGGCTCGATCGATGCCAATAACGATTTGACCGAGGTATTTCACCTGTATCAATTCATGGACGATATGCTCCAGTGCCGGTCTTTCCAGCTCGCTATACAGTGCGGGCAGTATCAAGCCGAGAGACCGTTGTTGCGAAAACTGCAATAATTCTTCCTCCAGCTCGGCCAGCGGTCGTCGCACGATATTGTGCAGGGTGGTGATCTTTCCGGACTGGAAGCTGTCAGCCATTTCGATTCCTCAAGAGTTCATACTAAGGGCTGATTCTACACCTTCTACCCAACCTTCGGGAGCACAACGGATGGTTTTTATGAGCTGTGGGTGATACAGCCCAAATGGCGCGGCCTCCGGGTTGTGAACCAGCACCGCAATATCGGCCTGTTGCAGCATGGCGGCGTCATTGGCGCTATCGCCCAGCGCAATGACCTGTACTGGCTCAGCCCGCTGTTGCCGATAGAGTTCACGTAACCATTGTACGCTGCGCCCCTTGTCGGTTTTTCCCAGCAAATGCAAAAAACGTCCGCCCTTGAGAATATTGAAGCCGGCCGCGAGCGCTTGCTCGGAAAAATCTTTTTCTTCTGTGGCCTGAGCGAATAACAATGGCAATGAATATTCGCGCTGCTGAGCCAGCCGTGCATCGTCGCGGGACAGACCGGTGATATCAACTGCCTGATTCAGCGAACATCGGCTGAAATCGATCGCATTCGGTGTTTGCTCATCGACAAATGCCTGCAGTTTTTCAATTCTCGTTCCCAGTTCAATAATGTCATATCCCGGCAGCTGTCGAAATTCCAGCGCATGCTGCCGCAACCATGGCTGCACGATTGCGGCATCGAAATATCCGCTCGGGCTAAAAATGGCCGATCCATTTTCCGTGACAAAAGGGTGCGACAACTGTAACTTATCAACCCAATCAGCCAGTTCGGCGCGGGTTTTGCTGCTATTTAGCACCACCGCAACCGATTGCTGTTGCAGCTCTTTCAGGCAGGGCAACACCGCGTCATAACGATAGTCTTGATGATTGAGCAGACTACCATCCATGTCGGTAATAATGACAGGGTGCCCGACCAAGTCAGCTTGCCTTTTCTCGATCAGACTGACACACAGAGTCTGTGTGAAGCTGATAAAAAAGCCAGTACAGCAAGCGGCTGCTGAACCACACAACCCAGCCGGAAAAAATCACATCGGAAAGAAAATGCCCGCCCTGAGAAATACGGGTCAGTCCGACGATTGTACCCGCCAGCGCAGCGGCTACTATCCAGCGCCGCTTGCGAGACAATAACGCCAGCCCGAAAAACATGAAACCAACTGAAGCATGTCCGCTCACAAAAGAACGGCAACCCTGGCACTGAAAAGTCGGCGCCAGTGGTGGTTCAAAATTTTTGGCACCGGCGAACTCGATCACCTGGCGCGGGCGCGGGCGGTCCCAATTGTTTTTGAAGGTCAGGTTCACCAGCAGACCGGGACCGACTATGCTGATGCACAGCAGATATATAAAAGCCTTGCGCTGTTGACGCACAAAGCCACTTTTCAGCATCAGCCCGGCCAGTAACAGAATTACCAGTGAGGACACATAAACGACGGCGGTGACATTGGTTAATTGATAAATAAATTCAGCCACAGCAGACTGCTTGCCGATAAACTGCCGCGAAGCCGGATCGTAAAAGAATTGACTGATGATCAGATCAAAGCGCGG
>JANTFI010000150.1 GCA_024763505.1 Gammaproteobacteria bacterium | reverse complement strand
CAATCTAGAAGGCCAGGAAAGGGTAGATTCAGCCGAAATTCCAGCGGGTTGAAAAGAAAGTGGCAGGAAGGACGAATATTTCAAGCATATCCAGCCCCCGGTTGTCTGCCTTGATATACATGAGTGATAGCGTTTCTACTTATACTTTCTTTAAACCTCAGGAACTTCCAACAGGACCCACGATTACCAGCACAAAAAAACAAAACCGGGCAGCTGCCCGGCTTCGTGCTGTTTAATCAACCCTGACTAGAGGTTACTCTGGTTGTTGAACTCGTTGCTTTCATCTATCGCAGCCCCGCTATCCACCTTGATGCTGTAGCCGGGGTTGTCGTTCCAGCCTTCGAAGCGGCCACCGCAGTGATAACAACCACCACCGATGCCGACACGCGCGACGCAGGTCTGCGAGTTGGGTCGGATGTAGGTAAAAGTCCTTACCTGATTGGCGTTCAGTGAATTCACGGTCTGTGTAGCCACCACCTGGTTACCCCGCCTCAATTGGATGGTGAACGGCGTGCTGATGCTCTGCCCGGAATGGTTCTTGACACCCCATACTATACCGGAAACGGTGATGGTCGAGCGGTTGGCGGTCTGTCCACCGGTACGGCCGGTACCGCCCTGCGGAATGCCCTGGCAAAAGGCCGAGTTGTTGAACGGATTGAGCGCGGTGTACAGGTTGTTGGCCTGGTCCAGCGTGGTCGCGGTCCCGACCTTGTACAACTGGGTGTTGACCTTGTAAGGCCTGAGGTCCGGTCGCGAACCACCGCCGCCACTGCTGACCCGGCCACCGACCCTGGGACCACCCGCCGAGCGACTGGGAATAGCACCAATGACGTACCGGAAGGCCGGTCCACGCTGGTTGTTGACCATCAGGCGCGCGCTACCGCGGGTATTCGTGCGCACCGACCTGGGCACCTTGACGGCCAGTTGGATACCGCATTTTCCGCGCGCGGTGATACGCGCGTTAGCGCCGCCCGGCAGGCCCGAAATCGAAGTGACCGGCATCAGGTTGTCACCGGCCAGGGTCACGGTGATGTCGCGGTCGGTATTTGGCAACGGAATCGACGTAGTGACATACTCGGTAATGCCGGTAGGATGAATACAGGAGCCTCTCAGCGAAGCCGGGTGTACACCATGGAACACGTTGCGAATCTTCATCGTACTGACCGCATTGCGGTCGATCGCGGTACCGACATTGCGTGCGCTCGTGTTGACGCCCCGGCCAATCGTTTGGCCCGTGCGGGCGGCCAGACGACCCGCCGCGGCAGCCCCCCGGTTTACTGTGCTACCAACCGCTCCGAATATCTTGTCCAGCAGCTTCTCAACTAATGCCGGGGCATGGCCTGCCTTTTCCAGAACTTGCTTCACCTGCTTGCGAGCCCAGCCCAGTTTCTTCAGGGTTCTGCCAATCGTCTCAACCGAAAACCCTGCTCCTTCCAGTCCCTTGATGATTTTCACGCTAGTCCGCCCAAACAACTTGATCAGTTTTTTGGCGATTTTTTCCGGGGCTGCACCCGCCGCTTTCATACCCCTGGCTACGGCCTTTTCAGATCGCTGGAACGCGTAGTGTAGCGCATCACCGATCTTGTCTGGGTCGTAACCAGCCTGTTTCATCGCCTGGCCAACCTGTTTCTCGCTGGCGTTGTATGTCGCACGCAGACTGGCACCAATTTGCGCAGCAGCGTAGTTTGCGCGACTGAGTACCTTGGCCGCGTTGCCGATAGCGAAATTGAATACGTCCTTGAGGATGCCCCCGGCAATGTTTGCCGACACGTTGAATTTGTTTTTCAACATCTTGATTACCGGCTCGGCGGCATAACCTGCAGCTTTCAAGCGCTGTGCGATTTGCTTATAGCTCAGGTTGAAGGTGTTCTTCAGAGCGTTGGCTATCGCGCCAACTGTTGCCCCGGCCGCCTTCATCGAGTTGATCAGGATGGCCGGGGTTTGCGGCTGGCTGGCACCACCTTGGTTCAGGCAACTGGCTTTCACCAGTTTCACCATGCCGATGTAGTAGGCAACTGGTGGATTGACCTGGTTCTTGTGCAGCGTGACGTTGGACGCGCCGTTCAGGTAAAACCTGACATGCTGGTCACGCAGGCTCTTGACATAGTTCAGACGGTTTTGATTAATGGTGACCGTCTGCCCCTTGTTGATGTATCGATAACTCTTGTGATCGGTTCGCTTGTTGTTCTTGATCGTGTTGTAACCATATTCGATGCGACATTCATTGGCCGCCCAGGTACTCAGGCTGACTGCACTCAGCCCTAACAGGCAGAACATCCGACCCACAGTTTTCCATTTACTGCTTTCCATTTGTTAAGTCCTCGTCGTTGATTGAATTCTGGTCGGCAGGCGGGAACCACCGACGTTATGAAAAGTATCGGTGCCAAAGTTATTTTCAACAATCCCATGAATTGGGGATGAGAGTGCCGCACAATGTGAAATAGTTCATCTAAAGTGCTGCAATTAACTAGTAAATGTCCGTGAGTCTATTAAAGAAACCCGGTCGTCCAGCCGGGTTTTTTATTAGGGCCTGTTTTAAATTAAAGGTGCCCGAGTGATTATGATATCTTAAGATACTGTGTCTGTAATCCGGGATGCATGCAGCACAGCTGTTCAGCGTACACGACCCCGGCACAGGCCATCGACGATGCGGTGCTGTATGTGCAGTTGGTACCCGATCGCACCAGTCGGTTCGTGGCACCACTCGACTTCCAACGGCATACATTTCTGGAAACCGGGCTTCGGCTGCCGAACCACACGCGCATCGTCAAAGCGTTTCTTGCCGGGAACCCACTCGGCGCGATGAAAACGTTTTCCTGCTTGCCGCGGGCCCCGGGCTTGCTGTCCAGCTAGAAACGGCCCTTACCATTGCCGCCGAACGGGTCCTTTTTTACTGTCGCAGCTGATCATCCATTTCGGTTGACACAATCTGCACTATTGAAACTCTAGTTGGAGCCATCACCGATACAGAATAAGATGGCATTCAGACATACCTCCATCTTGATTCTCTGCTGAAGGAAAACCGCATGTCCAATCCGAATTCTACGTCTGCTGTTTCTGCTACCTCTGATGTGTTGCCCGACCCGCGGGTGGGTATTGCACTGGGTAGTGGCTCGGCCCGTGGCTGGTCGCATATCGGTGTGCTGCGCGCACTACAGGAGATCGGCATCGTGCCGGGTATCGTCAGCGGTTGTTCGATCGGTTCGCTGGTCGGTGCGGCGTATGCCAGCCAGCGACTGGATCAACTCGAGAGCTGGGTACTCGGATTGAGCTGGAAAGATATTCTGGCCCTGATGGATGTTTCACTGCTCGAGGGTGGCCTGATTCAGGGTGACAAGGTGATGCAGTTTGCCCAGAGCCTGGTGGGTGGCATCGATATTCAGGATCTGCCGTTGCAATTTGCAGCGGTGGCGACCAATCTGCAAAGTGGCCGCGAAGTCTGGCTGCGCGAGGGGAGTGTGCTCGACAGTATCCGTGCTTCGGCGGCGCTGCCGGGCCTGTTTTCGCCGTTTCAATTGAATGGCCAGTGGCTGGTGGATGGCGGTCTGGTCGATCCGGTGCCGGTTTCCCTGTGCCGAGCGATGGGGGCGGAAGTTGTCATTGCGGTGAATCTCAATGGTGATATTGTCGGTAAGCATTTACAGCGGATTTCAGCCCGAAAAGTCCCAACAACCCCGCCGCAAGAACCAAAAGAGTCTGATTTGTGGAGCCGCATTTCGTACCAGATCAGCAGTAGTTTCAGTGAACAAAAAGAAGCGATGTTGTCGCAGTTGCTGGGACGCTATCGTGATGCGCCCGGATTTTTCGATGTGATGGCCAGTTCGATCAATATCATGCAAGACCGGGTCACCCGCAGCCGCATGGCGGGTGATCCGCCGGAAATCACGCTGACGCCACACCTGGCGCAACTGGGTCTGATGGAGTTTGACCAGGCCGAACTGGCCATCGCCGAAGGGCGCGCCAGTGTCGAACGCATGCACTCGCAGCTTGAGTCGTATCTGACTACGCTGTGATGGCGGTTGGCTTTCGGGAGTTGTTATGAAATCAAGAAACTTGCTTACACAAGCACTGGCTGAGCTGGATGGGAGGGATTATGGCGCACTGCAAGACTTGAAAGGTGCATACGATTTTGGTTCTTTCGTGCTTCACATCGAAAAAACCCCGAAAGATCCTTTTGCTCCGCCGCTGGCCGCCTTGTACCGTTTGCAAGTGAAGTTGATGGATACCGCAATCGAAGCCGACCTGATCGAGTCCCGAACCGGCCAGATTGCTTGCCGCGATTATTACGCACGACGGTTTTTCGACAGCAGTGCCAACATCGCAGGCTTTCGTCGCGGCACCGGCTTTAGCGGCATCATCACGATCGATGAGCCGGGGCAGGCGATACTGGAGCGCAGTTCGGTGGTGATTTTGCAGGACTGCCTCGAAATTCGTTGCTTTATCGGCATTCCGGCGCGCCAGAGAAAGATCGACGCCGCGCTGGGTATCCAGATGTTGCGGGATGAATTACCGCAAATCATTGGTGATTCTTTATCGCGAGAGCAAACCGACCCGGAACAACTTCGACAACATATCTATACGGCGCTGGATGCCGAGTGGTTACGCCGCCAGTTACGACAGAATCATTTACTGGCGTTTATTGCCGATGGCGCGCGCTTGCCACGCGCCAGCGGCATCAGTGACCAGCCGATGACCGGTGATGACATTATCCTGTTTCAATCGCCCGAAAGTCTGCGGGTCGAGTTTGATCTGCCGCATGCCGGTCGAGTCAGCGGTATGGGCATCCCGCAGGGAGTTACGCTTTTGGCCGGTGGCGGTTATCACGGAAAATCGACGCTGTTACAGGCGATCGAGAGCGGGGTGTATAACCATATCCCCGGCGATGGTCGTGAACGCTGTGTGGCTTTGCCTGAAACGGTCAAGATACGCGCCTATGGCGGTCGTCATGTCAGCAATACCGATATTTCGCCGTTTATTCGCAATCTGCCGGCCGCTCGCGACACCCGCGCGTTTTCCACCGAAAATGCCAGTGGCAGCACGTCGCAGGCGGCCAATCTGGTCGAGGCAATGGAAATCGGCGCGCAGGTGATCCTGATGGATGAAGACAGTTGCGCCACCAATTTCATGATTCGCGATCATTACATGCAGCAATTGGTTCATAAATCCGATGAACCGATCACCGCCTATATCGACAAGGTGAGAGCGTTATATCAGGAGAATCAAATCTCGACCATCCTCGCACTCGGCGGTGTGGGAGACTATTTTGCCGTGGCAGACCATGTGATTCAGATGATCGAATATCGACCTCAGGATGTTACCGACAGGGCCAGACAAATCCTGCGCGCTGAACCGAGCCGCAGAATGGTCGAAGACTCTGGCTATCCGATAAAACCGCGGCAGCGCATACCGATTGCGCAAAGCGTCGATCCGTTCAGTGAATACGGCAAAATCCGGCTGTCAGCGCTGGATATAAATGTGTTGCAATTCGGACGTCAAAAAATCGATCTTGGCGATCTCGAGCAATTGATCGAATTATCGCAAACCCGGGCGATCGCTCATGCTCTTAGTTATGCGCGAAAATATATGGATGGTGAAGCCACGTTAAAGCAAGTGGTCGATCAAGTCATCGCCGATATCGACCGCCAGGGGCTGGATGTTCTCGGTGACAGGGTTTCCGGATTTGTGTCGCGATTCCGGCCATTCGAGCTGGCCTTTGCGCTGAATCGATTGCGCACATTTCGGGCGCAGCAGGTTGAGGGTTCTTCGCCATTGGCAGAACTGGAACCGACTTCAGCAACAACGCAATCGTCAGAGTCTCGCGATGATTGAGGTTAATTTCCAGCTAGACAAACCCGGCCAAAAGCCGGATTTACGATTCGGAATTTTAGGCCGGGTGGGTGTCCATCAAACTTGCATTTCCCCGCATATTTGATAACTGTGCATGGCCAGGCTGCCATAATCCCAGCCCCGGTACAGTGGTTGAACAGCTTCCCCACGGGCGCAGCCGAGTGCGACCAGTAGTGGCAGATAATGCTCGATGGTTGGCACTGCAAGTCGTCCTTGCGGTAGCGACCACGGATTGCACAGCGCCTCGTAATCCCTTTGTTCGAAGGCGGATTCGAACGCCTCCATGAATTCGCTTGCCCAGTCCTGTGCCGTATCCCGTTCGGCCTGCCAATCGAGTCGTTGTAAATTATGCACAATGCCGCCACTGCCGATGATGAGTACACCCTGTTTTCGCAAAGCTGACAGCGCGTTGCCCAGTTCCAGATGCCATTGCGCGCCTTTTTGCGGACACAGGGAGAGTTGGTAGACCGGAAAATCGGGCTGCGGCCACGCATTCATCAAAGGAACCCAGCAGCCATGATCGAGCGCGCGCTCTGGTTGCGGTTTCGATACTGGCAAGAGTGCGTCGAGCTGGCCGCTCAGCCATTGATCGGTGGCCGGGTCGTCACGCAGCGTCCAGCGAATCTGATACAACGCATCCGGAAAGCCGAAAAAATCATGCTGGATGCCTGGGGCAGGGGATTGTCCGCACAGGCTGGGCGATTCGGTCAACCAGTGTGCGGATAAACACAGGATAGCTCGCGGTCGGGTCGGCAGCTGCAGAGGTAACTGTTGCCAGCACTGGCGAACCGGTTGTTCACCGAGCAAATGAAGCGGTGCGCCATGCGCCAGAAACCAGACGGGCATGATTTCCTTCATCATAAGCGATGCCGGATGTGGGTTTTGCTCTGGGGCATGGGCCGAGCTAAACTGGAG
>JANTFI010000149.1 GCA_024763505.1 Gammaproteobacteria bacterium | reverse complement strand
ACCAATACCCGGTCATTGCGAAACATATCCAGCGCCAGCGGCGAGCCGAAGGTAATCAGCGATTTGACCGGCCAGTTTTCGCGATCTTTATCCTTGAACAGGCCTTCCTTCATCATGTCCATGACGATATCAAAACTGACCACCGAGCCGAGGCTGTGTCCGGCCAGTACACAGCCGGGGTTGGCTTCGATGGTTTGACGAACCAGTGATCGAATCGCATCGCCCGATTCATCATTGCGATAGACAAACACATCGGCAACCAGATCAACCAGCGTATCCAGCACCCGGGTTACCGGTGCTTTCAGGCCGGACAAAATCAATTTTGAAATCTGCCGAAAACGTTGCTGCGCCTCGTCATTGAGAGTTTCGTAAGCGGGATAATGCGCCTCAAAATCGAGTTGTCCATCGACAAAACGCTTGAGCGCCTTTTCCATTTGTTTGGGCCCCTTGACGGCATCGGCATCATCACCGGTTTGCACGCCATGTACGATCACCAGTCTGGCTGTCATTGTTGTCTCCTTTTTATTGATTGTGAAATCGTTCAGCGCTGCGCCGCCTGGATATGCATCCAGTCACGGTCTTCGCGCCGCCCGAGACTGAGCCAGCCCTGTTGCTCCCAGATATTCCACCAGTCATCAAGATCGGGATGCGCCAGACTGGCGCGGCTGCTGTCCCAGCGTAATTTGTTTCGTGACGGATACCAGTCGATGGCGATGCCCCAGGCATGGGTTGACCAGGCATTGCGGCTGCCGCGCTTCTTGCGACAATTGAAACTGCCACCATAGCGATCCAGCCCGAGTTGCCGGATGTCTTCGAGTTGATAGGTTTGATACACCTGCTCTAGGATTTCGCCGAGACTATCGGCCAGTTTGGGGTGAATCGAGATACGCCGGGTTTTGCTGGACAGTTTCCAGTCAAGCCGCAATTGCCACGGACATTCCACCCGGGTCAGCGTGGTCTGGCAGGGTTCATCATAAAATTCGGTCAGACTCTGTTCGCTTTCCAGTGGAAACTGATACGGGTTGACCCGCAACGGCACAATATCGCCAAAGCCTCTGGGTAATTCGCCGGTTCTATTGAGAATAATAAGTTGATCGGCTGCGGACTCGGTTTGCGGGCCATATAAGCCGTCGATCTGCCCTGCTTCAATGTCTCGCTGCAGGCATAGCCATTGCAGCAAGCCGACTGCCTTGCGCCGTGACGACCATTCGGCACAGCCTTCGGGTAGCTGATCTTGAATGGTTTGCAGAAACTGTGATGCCGCCTGATTGCTACGGGAACCGCGCAGACCATCGATGCGGCCGGTGTAGAGTCCTTGATCCTGCAGGTGCCGCTGGATCAGTCGAATTTCACTTTTACGCATCTTCGTCTCCCTGTACTTGCGCAGATCTTGAGAAATCCTGAACCCGCTTTGCTTTGCAAGTGGATAAGCGCCGGGTCATCTCTGACGGATACGTTACTCCGGCACTACCGAATGTCAACAGAAAGAATGAACCGGTCCTGGTTACACCAGCAGCAGAATATCGGGATTGAGAAAGCGAAATGAAAAGGCGAGAAGCAGCTTGACTTCTATCAGCGACCCTTCTTTTTAACGAACTTCATCATGCGCTGTTTTTTATCGATCTGGCGCTTGGTCAATTTATTTCGCTTGCCGGCATAGGGATTGTCGCCAGTTTTGAACTCGACCCGTACCGGCGTTCCCTTGAGTTTGAGCTTGCGGATGAAAAAGCTCATCAGATAACGCTTGTAGGATTCCGCCAGCGAATCGGTCTTGCTGCCGTGGACGATGATGATCGGCGGGTTGCGTCCACCCTGATGCGCGTAGCGCAGCTTGGCGCGACGGCCATTGTGCATCGGCGGATTATGTTTGAATACCGCTTCTTCGAGTAATTCGGTCAATTGTTTGGTGTTGAACTGGCGAAATGCAGAAGCATAGGCCTGGTCGATCGATTTCATCAAGTCGCCGACACCGGTGCCATGCAGCGCTGAAATATAATGGATATCAGCAAAGTCGATGAATGACAGTCGGCGCTTCAATTCGGTCTTGTTGTATTCGCGTTGTTCCGGGTCGAGGCCATCCCATTTGTTGACCGCCAACGCCAGAGCGCGACCGCTGTTCAGTGCATATCCCAGCAGGGTCAGATCCTGATCGGTGATGCCATCTCGGGCATCGATCACCAGCACCACCACATTGGCTTTTTCGATCGCATCGAGAGTTTTGATTACGCTGAATTTCTCCACCGTTTCATGTACCTTGCCGCGACGCCGCACACCGGCGGTATCGATCAGCGTGTAATGCTTGCCGTGGCGCTCGAATGGTACCGGAATGGAATCCCGCGTCGTGCCGGGCTGGTCGAATGCGACGACACGCTCTTCTCCGACCAGTCGATTGATGAGGGTGGATTTGCCGACATTGGGTCGACCGATGATGGCGATGGAAGGCCCTTCCGGTTGTTCATCCGGTTCGGCTTGCTCGGGGTAATCCTGCAAAACCTGTTCGACCAGCGGGTTGATGCCCTTGCGCTGCGACGCGGCAACCAGTGCCATGTCGGGAAAACCGAGCGCATAAAAATCAGCTTCGGCCTGTTCCGGGTTGACGCCATCGATCTTGTTCAACACTACCGTGGTCGGTTTGCCGGATTTTCGCACCATGTCGGCAATCACTTCATCGCCGCTGTTGATGCCAGCGCGAGCATCAACCAGAAACAGTACGATGTCGGCCTCTTCCAGCGCCAGCAGCGATTGACGCGCCATCAAGTCATCGAGACTTTGCTGTTCGCCCGACAGGCCGCCGGTATCGACCACGATAAATTTCTTGGAGCCGACTTTGCCAATACCGAACTGCCGATCCCGAGTCAACCCCGGTTCATCGGCGACGATGGCGTCCCGGGTCCGGGTCAGCGCATTGAACAGCGTCGACTTGCCGACATTGGGTCGGCCAATCAGTGCAATGACCGGGATCATCGTATCTGCTCTGTGGCTCGTACAAGCGCTGGATCACTCGTCATTGTGGAAGACTTTCTTGACATCCAGATCGGCATCCTTGCTGGAAGGCAGATTGCGGTCTTGCGACAGCGCATAGACCTGCCCACTCATATCATTGACCAGGATGCGTGGACCGATTACGGTGGGTTGTGAGATAAAGCGAAATTCAGAAGGCTTGCTGCGCGCAAGCAACTTGCCATTGCTTTTATCCAGCAAATGAACATAGCCTTCGAGATCGGCGACGACCAGTTTGCTGCCGATCAATCGTGGCGCAGTCAGCTTGCGATCGTGCAAATCTTCCTGTTTCCAGAAGGCACTACCGGTGCGCCGGTCGATGGACCAGACATTGCTGCGATCATCGGTCAGATACAGAGCATCATCATCGGCTTCAATGGCCTTGAAGGTGGAAAATTTTCGTGTCCAAAGCACTTGCCCAGCATTTAATGTTACTGCGATCAGGTTGCCCTGAAAGGAGCTGGCGTAGATCACATTGTCGCGCAGTAAAAACTGTCCATCGATATCGACCAAACGTTCGATTTCGCTACGTCCGCGCGGCGTACCAACAATATGTTCCCACACCAGACTGCCATTTTCGCGGCTGAAAGCACTCAACTTGCCATTATCAAAACCACCGATAACCAACGTATCTGTGATGATCGGAAAGCTGCTGCCGGTCAAGGACAAGGATGGGACGCGACGCGAAACATTCCACTGGATCTTGCCATCGTCGGCGCTGAGTACGGTCAATTCGCCATCGACACTGCGCACAAAAACCTGTTGCCCATCGAGCACCGGCCGGGTGCGGATTTCACTATTGATTCTTTGCTGCCAGCGCTTTTTCAGGCTGTTACCGGAAAATTCAAAGTATGCTATATCGCCCTCCCGCGAAGCCACAACCAGGGCATTTTCTGTACCGCCGGGGCCGGCTGCCACCTTCAGTCCGGTGTCGAACTGCATCCGCTTCTTACCATTGCCAACATCCAGCTGGCGGATTACGCCGTCAACATCGATCGTAAAAAAGCGATCACCGATTAGCAGTGGCTGAATATCCATGAACTTCTTGACGAAGCCTTTTCCGGAGTCACGACTCCACAGGATCTGGATATATTCCGGATTTTCAAGCTCACTCAATTCGGCAGGCGGTGCACTGTTGTCGGTCGTGGTACAGGCGGTCAGTAGCACCAGCGATAGCGCCAGGAAACTGCGGGTCATCATACGGCTCGTCATCATCAATTAACTGTTTGCAAGGGCGGTGCTGACACCGAGGTCATCCATTTTCTGTTGCAGATACTGCGGATTGGCAGGACCGGGTTGCGATAATTTAGCCGTTTGATAGGCTGCTTTGGCGGCTTGTACGTCTCCCTTGGCAGCCAGGATATCCCCCTTCAACTCTTCGAAGATGGCGGCGAACTGTTTCGGATAATCCACCTGCAAGGTAGCCAGTGCCTGATCCAGTTTGCCCAGTTGCAACTGCACCGCGGCCAGACGTTCACGAGTAATCATTTCGATCGGCTTTTCGGGCTTTGTATCCAGTACAGCCTGCAGGGTTTGTTCAGCCTGTTCAAACTCTCCACTTTCGACCTGCACCCGTGCCAGTGTCAGTTGCGCCAGGACCGCATAGGCGGTGGAGTCATACTGTTCGAGAATCAACTCAGCCTGTTTGCGTGCTTCATCGGATTGCTTTTGTTCGACCGCCTGCACCATGGCTTCGAAATGCATCGACGCTTCGGCATTGACGTTGTTGCGGTAATCCACCCAGTAGCGCCAGCCGACCAAACCGCCGATGCCGATCACCAGCCCGAAGATGACGGAACTGCCATTTTCAGACCACCATTTCTTGATGCGTTCGACTTGTTCATCATCTGTTACATAATCATTCATCTGTATTATCCAGTTCTTTAGTTATTCACTTAATAGGCTTGGCAGGCTTGCTGCCAATTGTGTCTGTTCGATAGTCATCTGGTCTTTATGCTGACGCAGGAACTTGATACCGATTTGCCTCTGCTGAGCTTCATCTTCACCCAGAATCAACGCCAGCGTGGCACCGGATTTATCCGCTTTTTTGATCTGGCTTTTAAAGCTGCCGCCACCACAATGCGTTATCAATCGCAGATCGGGTAGTTGATCACGCAGAGACTCTGCGATGCTTTGACCGATCTGTTGCGGTTTTTCTCCGACCATCAGAAAATAAATATCCGGCGCCGGTTGAGCCTGCACCCGGTCCTGCTCTTGCAGCATCAACACCAGACGTTCTATGCCCATGGCGAAACCGGCCGCTGTGGTTGGTTTGCCGCCGAGTTGTTCCACCAGTGCATCGTAGCGACCACCCGCACAAACCGTGCCCTGAGCGCCCAGCGTGGTCGTGACATACTCGAAAACCGTGTGGCTGTAATAATCCAGACCACGCACCAGCCGAGGGTTGATCACATAGTCCATGCCATTGGCATCGAGCAGGGTTTGCAAGCGCGCGAAATGTTCGGCGGATTCAGCGTCCAGCGAATCGCGCAGTTTCGGCGCGGCTTCGATCATCGCCTGCATGTCGGGGTTTTTACTGTCGAGAATTCGCAGCGGGTTACTCTGCAGCCGACGCTGGCTGTCGGTGTCGAGCTGATCATGATGGTCGTTCAGATATTCAACCAGGATCTTGCGATAGGTCCTGCGAGATTCAGCAGTGCCCAGTGTGTTGATTTGCAATTCGATATCCTGCAAACCGATCTGTCGCCAGAATCGGGCAACCAGTTGCATCAACTCGACTTCGATATCCGCGCCCGGCATGCCGAAGGTTTCTGCACCGAGTTGATAAAACTGTCGATATCGACCTTTTTGCGGACGCTCGCGGCGAAACATCGGTCCGCTGTACCATAAACGACGCTGCTGATCATTCAGTAAACCGTGTTCAATGCCGGCGCGCACCACACTGGCTGTGCCTTCCGGACGCAGGCTGAGATGATCGCCGCCGCGATCCTCAAAGCTGTACATTTCCTTTTCAACGATGTCGGTGACTTCGCCGATGGAGCGGTGAAACAGTGCGGTCTTTTCCAGGATCGGGGTACGAATCTGGCGATAGCCGTAGGCTTGCGCCAGTTTGCGCCAGCTATCTTCGATCTGGTACCAGGCATCGAATTCATCCGGCAGGATGTCGTGCATGCCGCGCACAAGTTTGATCTGTTGCTGCGCCATGTTACTGCCCTACAATGATTCTGGCGGTATTATTGGATTTGATCTTGTTGCTGAAATCAATCTTTTTACCGTTGTAATGCAGCGTGGCACCATAGCCGTTGCCGAGAAAAACCGTAATCGGCGGCTTGCCCTGCAAGCTGAACGATTCTCCGGCGCGCAATAAATCCTTCAGCAATTGTTTGCCATCGGCATCTTTGATCGATGACCAGGTGTCCGCGTGTACTGTAATCTGCAAGCCTTTGTTTTCGGCAGGTTCGGCAGCTGTTTCTGCTTGCATCGGCTCGGCCTCGGTTGCAGTTGCTTCTTTCGGCACGGTCACGGCTCTCGATTGCGGCTCGGGCGCGGTTTCTGTAACAGAGCCACCCAGAGAGGCCACTGGCTGGCTGATCTGACTCGAAGAAGACATTTCGGTTTCCTGAACCGGCGTCTCAGACGCAGCGTTCTGCGCTTGCACCTCATTTTCTGCAGCGCCAGTCATCACTGGCGCTTTGACCGCTGTCTCTGGCTGTTGCAGCGCCTGTGCAGCCGATTGGGCTAAATCGGGCGCCGGGTCGGTGCGGGTTTGTGCGATTTCGCCCGGTATGGCTTCAGTGCTGTCGAGGCTGACAGTCTCGGTCGGTTGCTGGTAGCGGTTCCACCACCACAGGGCAAGCAGACCGATCAATAACAGAATGATCAGCCAGGTCACCCATTTGACCCGGGCGTCATCCGCATTGATTTCCGGCGAGGTATTGCTGATCGAGGCGATTGGCGGATCGCCATCCATATAAT
>JANTFI010000148.1 GCA_024763505.1 Gammaproteobacteria bacterium | reverse complement strand
AAAATTGCATTAAGCGATTAAAATCCACTTCCGACATACGTAGCCGGGCGGCATTTTGCTGAATCGGCGTCATTTGCTCCATATTTTTCTTCAGCCCTAGACGGGATATCTGCTGATCGAGATAGGTGACGATACGCCCCGATTGCACGGTCCTTTTATCACCAGATATAGGACGCAAGCGCAGGATCGCGGTTTGCATCCAGACCAGATCATCTTCAGCCTGTTGCAGGTTTTCCTCCAGTTGTTGCTGATATTGAAATAATGGCTGCAGCATAAGCGTATCCGTAACAATAACCAGCAGCACGCCCCCCGCAAGAGCAAGCACCAGCTTTTCACGCAATTGTAAATTTTGCCACCACAGATTCATTGCGCCCCCTTCATAATCAAGCGTCCGCTGGTTTTATCCGGATTGATGCTGACGTTATCGATTTCCCCAGGGTATCGCGCTGATTCCAGTCGCGAACGAAATGCCTCCATCAGTTTGAGATCTTTCGCTTCCAGATTCACGACCAACTGTCCTTTCTGGTACACGATTTTATTGATGTTCAACCCGTCGAAACCCGATTTGAGTCGCGAAAATTCATATAGCAGTTCAATGAAACCGGCCTGCCCCTGTCCGCTTGATTGACTGGATAATAACTGCACCAACTGATCCTTGGCGCGATCGCTAACGGCAAGATTTGGGATCTGTTCTTTCAGTAATGATTGCTGTTGCTTGATCAGCTGATCCAGCTGTTGCTGTTTTTGCCAGCTGTCATAGACAAATCCGCCAGCCAGCACCAGCAATAGAAGAAAAAGCAGTATCGCGGGCCAGCGCCAGCGTTTCAGCAGCCCGGCCCACTGACGATTGCTTTGGTAATCCTTTTGCTTCAGGTTGATGCTGTTCGTGGTATCGGGATCCTGCGACGCCAGTTGGATCGCCGGCAACGCCTTGATATCGAAAACATTCTCCGGTAACTCGCTCTGTAGCGACTGGACTAAAGGCTGGTCGCCATAAACCTCGATCTTGTGTAAACCGTCTGAGGCCCCTGCTGCTATCCGTTGCACGATTGGAGTGACCACCGATCGGTCGCAGAAAAGCCCCAGATGCTCGCTCGTGCGTATCAAATACCCATTGTGATACGGACAAATCACAGCCAGCAACCCGCCATCCGATGACCACGGGCAGAGATATAAGACCGGGAGTAATGCTCGTGGATTCAAATGTTGTCGGTGGAATAACGCGGTAACCTCGTCCATGATCTTGCGATCGATGACCGCCACCGGTACATGTTGATCCGGCTGCTGCGGCAGCAGCGCAAAAAAACAGTCGTCGATATCCTGCGCCAGTGATTCTTCCAGCGTATAGGCGATCGCGTTCAACTGCTGTTTACCCGCTTTCGGTGGCAACAGCGGGTTCGCCAGCAAGATGTCTTGCTGAGGCAGAAAAACAAATAACTGGCTGCAGTTAGCGGTCACGCCCGGCAATTCATCTACACCGGCTTCACCGCATTCAAGCTGATTATCTCCATCCTGCCCGACAATCGGCCAGCGACACCAATCAAAACGGGTCAGTGAACGGTCATGAAAAACAACATGGCAGCGCATCAGGAAAAAGCTCCCAACTTGCGAGAAATCAATGTCGTCACTCCCTTGCCATCTCGATGGATCAGGGTTTTGACGTACAAGGTTCGGTCAGCAAAAGTAACCTGACCCGAGGCCAGAAAATATTCAGTTTTAACGGAAACGCCATTCTTCGGCAGGGTATGGTTCATTCTTTTCTTATAATCTTCCAGGCTTGAAAACGGGTCTTTTTCGCGCTCGTTTATAAATTTCTTTGCATCCAGATTATTGCCCAAAGTCAGGTACACCTGTTCTGACACGGTATTGATATTCAGTGCCGTCTGGCCCGGCAATGCCGTCACAAATGGCTCAAGTGCCTGATACAGCTCGGCGTCAACTCCTTTCACCAGACGTAGTTCAGTCACATCCGACAGCGGTCCATTGGCGGTGCGATACGGTTGCTCCAGGCCGGTATAATAATCATCCTCTGCGCCATCCGGGCTGACCGTATCCAGATCGTCATCCACCCAGTCCTTGAGGGCATCGATAAATTCGCTGCGGATGGCGAGAGTATTACATAATGCGCGCAATCGATCTTCCGTTTCCTGCACCAGCACATCATTCAGATTGATTTTCGCCTGTTCATCCTGAATGCCCCCGGTCAGATAGCCTCCGTCGAAAGGCAACACCGGTACCCCGAGCGCCCAGTCTTCGCCGAGGTGATCGGTTTTAGAGTTTTTAAAATCCTTTTGCAAAATGCTGCGTGCGTAATCTTCCAGCCCGAGACTATACATCATGGCCTGATCGGAATTGCGGTTATGCTCGCTGCGACGCACACTAAGCGATTGTTCATGCATCAGCGTCACCGCCGTGACCGAAGCCAGCGCGACCACCAGCATCGCCATCAGTAATGCAATACCCTGCTGTTGGCGTAGTTTACAATTGGTCATTGGGCCACTCGAATATCCTGCGTACTTCTCCAAATCCGCGCACCTGCATGATCATTTCCAGCGCGATCGGTTTCGCCCCCTGGCCCTGTGGGTTACTCGAAGGCCAGCTTGAAATCTTGTCCTTGCCCTTGGTCAAGAATGCCAGCTTGAATTTCTCCACACCTTGCAACAGTGGCTGTTCGACGACGACTTCGCTGTAAGACTGATCCAGCTGGGGCCAGTATCGACGTTGCAACACTTCATCCTGCAACCGGTATTCGACCCGCTGCAGGTTACTGCGTGGCTGTTGTAACAGGTTACTCCAACCCGAGCGCGTAAATGCCAGACGCTGTTCATTCAATGCCAGGGCGGGCTGCGAATCACCGTACTGATCTCGCACCTTGCGGTTGACCAGTTGTAGCCAATCCTTGCCGAGATAACTCAGCGCAAACTGGATGTCGGATAACTGCTGTTGTTTGACCGAAACCTGCTCGCCACTGCGCCCGACCTGAATCAGGCTGGTCATGGTCATAGCACCGATCACGGCAAAAATGCTGACTGCGATCAGCACTTCAAACAGGGTGAATCCGCGTACCGTTTTCATAGCTTACCGATAAAACCGGTCAGGCTGGACAGTATCTGGGTATCATCATCAGCCGGAGATACATCAATCTCCAGTCTGCGCAGATTCGGGTCCTCGGTTTTTCTGATTTTCAGTTTCCACTGCCATTCCCGGCCCGCCATCTCGACCTGTCCTTTCCGGTTCGATGCACTACCCCACTCGCGTCTGGCCCGATACAGCGCGAGCTGGTTCATCGCAACCCACGAGGCTACCGTTTTGTCGCGCAGATGGGCTGCGTTGCTGGTGGAAGCGGCGGTATTTTCAATTATCGCGCCCAGTGCAATGGTGATGATCGCCAGCGCAACCATAATTTCGATCAACGTGAAGCCGCGACGAGATTTCATATCAAACCCTCGGCCGGGCCTTCCATTGTGATCTTGCCGAGCAAGGAGGATTGCAAACGCACCCGCAACTGGTTGCTGCGGTCGATGATTTCCCATTCGAAAACTGTCATTTCTCCACTGGAGAGAATCAGGATATGCGGTACCGGTTTTTCGGTTTTTTCAATCTTGATCACAGCCTTGTCGATACTGATTTCATCTTCAAATGGGTATTTGCGTTGCAGCCCCAGCAAAAACCGGTCTTCACTGGGAGTCCAGTTTTCGCCATCATATTCGAGAATCTGATAGCGACCGGGTTCAACTGAAATGGCGAAGTTGCGATCTTCAAGAACCGCTTCCTGCATCAGTAATTGCAGGGTTTTAGCCAGCTCCACGGCGTGTTTTTTCAGCGCGTTTTCCGGCCGGCTGAAACTCGTATTGAGTAAAATCGTGGATGCGATGATCGAAATCACCGCGACCACGACCAGAATTTCCAGAATGGTAAAACCGCGCTGGGGTTTCATCATTCGGCCTAAGCTCAGGAGTCGATATTCCAGCTACCGATATCGGCATCCGAGCCTTCGCCGCCTTCGGCGTTATCAGCCCCATAGGAATAAATTTCGTACTCGGCATTGTCTCGACCCGGCCGCGCATAGTGGTAATCATGGCCCCAGGGATCTTTGCGCAGTTTCTTGATATAGCCGCCTTTTTTCCAGTTCTTCAGATTACTGTCGGGCTGCTCGACCAGGGCTTTCAAACCCTGCTCGGTCGTCGGGTAAGTGAAATTGTCGAGACGATACAGTTCCAGTGCCGACTCGAGCACCTGAATATCATTTTTCACCTTGCTGACACGCGCATCATCGGCGCGTCCGGCCACTTTCGGTGCAATATAGGCCGCCAGCACTGCGATGATGGTAATCACCACGATAATTTCCAGTAAGGTAAATCCCTGTTGTTTCTGTTTCAGCTTCATGGAACGTTCTCAAGTTTCAGAATGAGTAAAAAACAGCCGCCAAAGTACATCAGCGGCGATCATGATCAAGGCCAGCGCAACGCCGTATAAATGGGCATCGACCAACACCGGCACACCGATCAGATCAGCACTGGTTATGGTAACAGATGACCACTGTTCGAGCGCGATTTTAGCGACCACGAAAATCATCAACAGTGCCGAAATCAGCGTCTGTCTTTGTAGCGTAGCGTAGGCGGCCAACATATACAGACCATACAAAACGCCGGAAAATCCCACATACCAGCCCATTTGCGGATGCCACAGAAAAAAACCGGCCGAAATGCCGGTAGCCAGCAGCACGATACGCCAGCACCATTGCCACAGATTCCACGGCACGCCAGTGATGCCTATGCACAATGCAAAACCGGCCAGATTCAATGCCAGATGCATCCAGTTGGCATGCACCAGATGCCCGCTCAGCCAGCGCCAGTATTGCCCCTGCTCGATCAAGCGCCCGTCGTAGCGAAACGGTTCCGGCCCGACTGTCTGCAGCGCCAGCATCAATCCTGCAATCAGTAGCAGCGACAGCCAGTTCGGGGCGATTCTCATGTGCGCCGGACTGCTATTGCACCAGATCATTCATGTCGAAGATCGGCAGCAAGATAGCCAGCACAATCACCAGCACCACCACCCCCATCAGCAGGATCATGGCGGGTTCGAAAATGCCCAGAAACAACGCCGTCACACCTTTAAACTCACTTTCTTCCGCCTTTGCCGAGCGTTCCAGCATTTCGCCGAGCTTGCCGCTGGCTTCACCATTGTCGATCAGTTGCAGCACCAGCGGGCTGAAATAACCGGTGCGGGTCAGCGACTCAGCAATACTGCCACCTTCGCGCACCGATTCGGCCGCCTTCACCACGCTTTTGTGGATCAGTGAATTGGTCACCACTTCGGTCGAGATATTCATCGCGTCCAGCGCAGGCACACCGGAAGACACCAGAATGCTCATGGTGCGGGTAAAGCGGGAGGTATTGGAAAGCCGCACCAGATAGCTGATCAACGGCAGCTTCAGCAAGATGCGATCGCGCAGTGCGCGCGCCCAGCTCAGCTTCAGCAACTGCCCGTAAGCCACCGAGGCCGCGATCACGCCGATGATGACACTCAAGCCGTGCGTCTTGAAAAAATCGGAGATGATAATCAGCCACTGGGTCAGGATCGGCAATTCCTGATCAAATCCTTCAAAAACTTGAATGATTTGTGGCACCACAAAGGTCAGCAGGCCGGACACCAGCAACAAGGACACTACCGTCAGCAAGATCGGATAAATCATCGCCAGCCGGGTTTTTTGCTGCAGGCTCTGGCGCGATTCCATGAAATCGGCCAGCCGTTCCATCACTACATCGAGCAGACCGGATTGCTCACCGGCATGCACCGAGGCGCAGTACATGGCATCGAAAACCCGCGGAAAATCTCGCAGCGCATCCGACAAAGCATAGCCTTCGAGTACGCGCGCACGCACCGCCAGCAAAACCTTCTTGGCCTGATTCTTGGTGGTTTGCTGTGACACTGCATACAGTGCCGCCTCGACCGGTTGACCAGCACTGATCAACGTCGCCAGCTGGCGAGTAATCAACGACAGCACAGGCACCGAAATCTTGTCTCTTTGTACCTTGTTGCCGCTGTCTTGCTGCTGACTCGACAATACCTCGATCTCGACCGGCGACAGCCCCAGCCCGCGCAATTGCTGGCGCGCCTGTTTGGCCGTATCCGCCTCGATCAAGCCCTTCTTGCGCGCGCCTTTGGCGTCGAAGGCAATATATTCAAACGCCGCCATGCGCTACAACTCTTTGGTCACGCGGAATACTTCGTCGAGCGAGGTAATGCCCTGCTTCACCTTGCGCAAGCCATCGCTGACGATACCCGGTGAGCGGGTCCGGCAGTATTCCTCGATCGTCTGCTGGCTTTTCTGGTCATGAATCATCGATGCCAGCGTATTGTCGATTTCGATCAATTCATAAATGCCAGATCGGCCCTTGAAACCAAGCTGCAGGCAAGCCGGGCAACCGACCGGTTGATAAATCACATCTTCCGCGGTAAATCCGTATTTGAGGCGTTTTTCGGAAGACAATTCGACCGGCGCCTTGCATTCCGGGCAGAGATTGCGTACCAGCCGCTGTGCCAGCACGCCAAGCAGGCTGGATGACAACAAGAAGGGTTCGACCCCCATATCCTGCAGTCGGGTGATCGCGCCCACAGCCGAATTGGTATGCAGGGTGGACAATACCAGATGCCCGGTCAGACTGGCCTGGACGGCGATTTCAGCGGTTTCGCCATCACGGATTTCACCGACCATCACAACGTCGGGATCCTGCCGCAAAATCGCGCGCAAGCCCTTGGCAAAAGTCATATCCACACGCGTATTGACCGGCGTCTGGCCAATGCCGTCGAGATCATATTCGATCGGGTCTTCGACCGTCAGGATATTGCGCCGGGCATCGTTGAGTACTGCCAGCACGCCATACAGGGTGGTGGTCTTGCCCGACCCGGTCGGCCCGGTGACCAGAATAATGCCATGCGGTTTCTGGATCATCTTGCGCAGTCGCTGCTCGTCATCCGGCGCCATGCCGAGATGCGCCAGATCGAGGCGGCCTGCCTGCTTGTCGAGCAGACGCATGACCACGCGTTCCCCGTGTCC
>JANTFI010000147.1 GCA_024763505.1 Gammaproteobacteria bacterium | reverse complement strand
GGCATTTCGCATGAAGCCTGTTCACTGGCTGGCACCCTCGGCCTCGGCAATCTGATTGCATTCTGGGATGACAATGGCATCTCGATCGACGGTCATGTCGAAGGCTGGTTTGCCGACGATACCCCGAAGCGTTTTGAAGCCTATGGCTGGCACGTTGTGGCCAATGTTGACGGGCATGACCCGGAAGCAATCCATCAGGCCATCGAGGAAGCCAAATCTGTCACCGACAAGCCTTCTATGATCTGCTGTAAAACCACGATTGGTTTCGGCTCGCCCAACAAGGCTGGGTCGCACGCCTGTCACGGAGCGCCGCTGGGCGATGATGAAAACAAACTGACCAAAGAAGCGCTGGGCTGGACCGCAGCACCGTTTGAAGTGCCGGAAGATATCTATGCCGGTTGGGATGCGAAAAAGAAAGGCGCTGATGTCGAAGCAACCTGGGAGCGCAAGTTTGCCGAATACGAGCAGGCTTACCCCGAGTTGGCGGCTGAATTCAAACGTCGCATGAGTGGCGATCTGCCAGCCGACTGGGCGGATAATGCCGCTGCTTTCGTCGCCGAGTGCAATGAAAAAGGTGAATCGAAAGCAACACGTCAGGCTTCGCTGGCTGCCATCGAGTCTTATTCTCATGTCTTGCCGGAGCTGTTCGGTGGTTCTGCCGATCTGGGCTGTTCGAACCTGACCGAGTGGTCCGGTTACAAGCCGATGCGCGCCGACAATCCTGATGCCAACTACATCAATTACGGTGTACGCGAATTCGCCATGTCGGCGATTATGAATGGTATCGTTTTGCACGGCGGTTACATTCCTTTCGGCGCGACCTTCCTGATGTTCTCTGAATATGCACGCAATGCCCTGCGCATGGCGGCATTGATGAAGATTCAATCGATCTTCGTTTATACGCACGATTCGATCGGTCTGGGTGAAGATGGCCCGACCCATCAGGCGATCGAACAGATCCCGACCCTGCGCATGATTCCGAACATGGCGGTCTGGCGTCCCTGTGATACGGTTGAATCTGCGGTTGCCTGGCAGGCTGCAATCGAGTCCCGCTCGGCCCCGAGTTGCCTGATCTTTTCACGTCAGGGGCTGCCTTTTCAGCAGCGCAGCGGTGAACAGATTGCCAGCATCCGCAAAGGCGGTTACGTATTGAAAGACTGTGACGGAACCCCGGACTGTATCGTTATAGCGACCGGTTCTGAAGTGGCGCTGGCGGTGGCTGCGGCCGAAGCCAGCAGCAAGAAGGTGCGGGTTGTTTCCATGCCGAGCACCAATGTCTTCGATACGCAGGACGATGCCTACAAGGAATCGATTCTGCCTGCAGCGGTAACAGCTCGCGTAGCCGTCGAAGCAGCGGTAACTGACGGCTGGTGGAAGTATGTCGGCAGCAACGGCAAGGTGGTCGGCATCGATCGTTTTGGCGAGTCGGCTCCGGCCGGTGAATTGTTCGAGCACTTCGGTTTTACTGCCGAGAATGTGGGCAAAGCCATCGACGAAGTCACGGCGTAACGATCTCGGGCGATCCGATATCGGGTCGCCATTTATTCTGCAAAAAATTTAATTACACATAGGAGAGACACTATGACAATAAAAGTTGGCATCAACGGTTTTGGCCGTATCGGCCGCATGGCCTTTCGTGCGATTTCCAAGGATTTTTCGGACGACATCGAAGTGGTTGGCATCAATGACTTACTGGAAGCCGATTACCTCGCCTACATGCTGAAGTACGATTCTGTTCACGGTAATTTCGATGGTGATGTTGCAGTAGACGGCAACAACCTGGTGGTCAATGGCAAAACCATTCGCCTGACCGCCGAGCGTGATCCGGCCAACCTGGCCTGGAGTGACATCGGTGCCGATCTGGTAATCGAATGTACCGGTTTCTTCCTGACCGAAGAAACCTGTCAAAAGCACATCGACGCCGGCGCCAAGAAAGTCGTCATGTCTGCGCCTTCCAAAGATGGCACGCCGATGTTTGTTTATGGCGTAAACCACGACACTTACGCTGGTCAGAACATCGTTTCAGCCGCTTCCTGTACTACTAACTGTCTGGCACCGGTAGCCAAGGTGCTGAATGACAATTGGGGTATCAAGCGTGGCCTGATGACCACCGTTCACGCTGCAACTGCGACACAGAAAACAGTTGACGGACCTTCCATGAAAGACTGGCGCGGTGGCCGCGGCATTCTGGAAAACATCATCCCGTCATCCACCGGTGCGGCCAAGGCGGTCGGCGTGGTTCTGCCAGAACTGAATGGCAAGCTGACCGGCATGGCATTCCGTGTACCGACTTCCGACGTTTCTGTCGTCGACCTGACCGTTGAACTGGACAAGGATGCTTCTTACGACGACATCTGTGCAGCCATGAAGGCAGCTTCAGAGCAGCCGGGCATTGGCGACACGCTGGCCTACACCGACGAGAAAGTGGTTTCCACCGACTTCCGCGGCTGCGGCTCTTCATCCATCTTCGATGCCGAAGCCGGTATCCAGTTGGATGGCACCTTCGTCAAGGTCGTCAGCTGGTATGACAATGAGTATGGTTATACCTGTAACATGCTGCGTTTCGTCAAGCACGTCGCCTAAGCGATCTTTTTGACCGATTGCGGCGTTGTCGGACATTTTTTGACCGCTCACGTGCAAAAGCACGCTCCGCGGCTCAAAAAAGTCCTCCGCCTTGCACTCGAACAAAAATCTGCGCTTAGATGTTTTGGAAACTGTCCGGGTAATCCGGGCAGTTTTCGAAACCAGCTTTACCCCGAATCCGGGTGGTCGGTCGCTGTAGGGTTGGCTGGCAGCACAAAAACTGTTCGTTAAGTCACTGGAATTTATCAAGCTTTAACAAACTGTTTTTAATATTCAAGAATACCTCGTTGGAGAAATAACATGGCTTTTATCAAACTGACTGATCTCGATCTCGCCGGCAAACGCGTTTTGATTCGCGCGGATCTGAACGTACCCGTCAAGGATGGCAAGGTTACTTCCGATGCCCGCATCGCGGCTTCGATGCCGACGATCGAACATTGCATGAAAGCCGGTGCCCGGGTACAGGTCATGTCACACCGCGGTCGTCCGGAAGAAGGAAAGGTCGATGAAGAAAATTCGATGCAACCGATCGCCGAAGATATGTCGGCCAAACTCGGCAAAGAAGTCCGTCTGATCAAGGATTATCTGGAAAAAGCACCGGAAGTTGCGGAAGGCGAAGTCGTGCTGCTGGAAAATGTTCGCTTTAATATCGGCGAAAAGAAAGACGACGAAACGCTGGCCAAAAAATATGCATCACTCTGCGACATCTTTGTGATGGACGCATTCGGTACAGCCCATCGCGCTCAGGCATCGACCCACGGCGCGGGTAAATTTGCGCCGGTTGCCTGTGCCGGTCTGTTGCTGTCGAGCGAACTCGATAATCTGGCCAAGGCGCTGGCCAACCCGGCGCGTCCGATGGTTGCCATTGTCGGTGGCTCCAAGGTGTCCACCAAACTCACCGTACTCGAAGCACTGTCTGAAAAGGTCGATCAACTGGTGGTCGGTGGCGGCATCGCCAATACTTTTCTCAAGGCGATGGGACACAATGTCGGCAAGTCACTTTGCGAAGAAGATCTGGTCGATACCGCCAGAGCGCTGGTGGAAAAAATGAAAGCGCGTGGTGCCAATATTCCGATCGCAACCGATGTGGTTTGCGGCAAGGAATTCTCCGAAACTGCCGAAGCCGTGACCAAGCCGGTGGAAGAAGTGGAAGATGATGACATGATCTTCGACATCGGTCCGGATTCCGCCAATGAGCTGGCTGAAATCATCAAGCAAGCCGGCACCGTAGTGTGGAATGGCCCGGTCGGTGTGTTTGAGTTTGATCAATTCGGCGGCGGCACCAAAACCGTTTCGATGGCGATTGCGGAGTCTGACTGCTTTAGTCTGGCCGGTGGTGGAGACACGATTGCCGCGATCCAGAAATACGATATCTTCGACAAGGTTTCCTATATTTCTACTGCTGGCGGTGCTTTTCTCGAGTACCTCGAAGGCAAGACGCTCCCGGCTGTCGCCATGCTGGAAGAAAAGGCAGCGCAATAATTCATGAAAAACGTCGTCTATCGTCGCACCAAAATCCTCGCCACGCTGGGGCCTGCTACCGAGTCTGAAGAAGTACTCGATCAACTGGTGAAAGCCGGGGTGGATGTGGTTCGCCTGAACTTTTCCCATGGCAGCCCGGAAGAGCATCAGGCACGAGCGGACAAGGTGCGGGCGGCGGCTGCAGCGAATGGACGGTTTGTCGGTGTGCTGGTCGATTTACAGGGGCCGAAAATTCGCATTCGACGCTTCAAGAAAGGTAAGGTCAAACTCAAGCAAGGGGATGATTTTTGCCTCGATGCTGCTCTCGGCAAGAATGAAGGAGATCAAAACCGGGTCGGTATCACTTACAAGCAATTACCGGGTGATGTAAAAGAGAATGATATTCTGGTGCTGGATGACGGCATGATCGTTCTCAAGGTCAAGTCGGTGGACGGCGGCAAGATCCAGACCACGGTGGTGGTTGGCGGAAAACTGTCTGACAGCAAGGGCATCAATCTCAAGGGAGGCGGCTTGTCAGCTGATGCACTGACTGAAAAAGACAAGGAAGACATCAAAACCGCGGCGAAGATCGAAGCCGATTATGTGGCGATTTCCTTCCCGCGTAATGCCGGAGATGTCAAACTGGCCAAAATGCTGCTGCGCGAAGCCGGCGGGCATGGCGGAATCGTATCCAAAATTGAACGCGCCGAAGCGATCGACAATATTGACACGATTACCGAGGCATCGGATGCGATCATGATCGCGCGTGGTGATCTGGGTGTGGAAATTGGCGATGATCAGCTTCCTGCGGTACAAAAGCGATTGATCAAGCTGGCCCGCAATATGAACCGGGTGGTCATAACTGCAACCCAGATGATGGAATCGATGCGCGAAAACCCGATTCCGACCCGCGCTGAAGTGTTTGATGTTGCCAACGCGGTACTTGATGGCACCGATGCGGTAATGCTGTCGGCCGAAACTGCAACCGGCCTGTATCCGGTCGAAACCGTGGCTTCGATGTCGCGAATCTGCCGCAATGCAGAGCAACAGGCCGATGCACTGCGTTCGCATCATCGTCTAGACACCACCTTCGAAGCGGTCGATGAAGCGATCGCGATGGCGACCATGTACACCGCCAATCATTTGCATGTACGCGCGATTGCCTCATTGACCGAATCCGGCTCGACCGCTCTGTGGATGTCGCGTATCAGTTCGGGCATCCCGATTTACGCATTATCTACCCACGAGCGTACCAATCGTAAGGTTTCGATGTATCGAGGCGTGACACCGGTTGATTTTCCGGTGATAGAAAACAATAATCACGCAGCTGCCAATAAAATAGCGATCGATGTATTACTGAACGAAGGTGTGGTTACCGAAGGGGATCTGGTGATTATTACCAAGGGCGACCTGATGGGCGCCGGTGGCGGCACCAATGCAATGAAAATTGTCCAGGTCGGTAACATGCCGAATCTGGCCGATTAAATGGTCTTTGACGGATGAGGTATGCAGGCAAAAGCAACTCATACCCCATCCGTTAAAGTGATGAAACAATTAATTTTTCTATAGAGGACACACAATGGCACTTATCTCATTAAGACAATTACTGGATTATGCGGCAGAGAATGATTTCGGCATGCCGGCTTTCAACGTCAACAACATGGAGCAAGTCCATGCCATCATGCAGGCTGCGGACCAGGTCAATAGCCCGGTTATCCTTCAGGGCAGTGCCGGTGCACGTTCTTACGCGGGTGAACCTTTTCTGCGTCACCTGATCAGTGCGGCGACTGAAATGTATCCGGATATCCCGATTGTCATGCATCAGGATCACGGTAGTGAGCCGGCCGTTTGTCTGCGTTCGATTCAGTCCGGTTTCAGTTCGGTAATGATGGATGGCTCTCTGGAAGCCGACATGAAAACGCCGGCCAGTTATGAATATAACGCCAGCGTCACCAAGGAAGTGGTCAAGATGGCACATGCCGGCGGCGTTTCGGTCGAAGGCGAGCTGGGTTGCCTGGGTTCACTGGAAACCGGTGAAATGGGTGAAGAAGATGGTCACGGAGCAGAAGGTAAACTGGATATGGATATGCTGTTGACCGGTGTTGACGAAGCGGCTCAATTTGTGGAAGACACAGGTGTAGACGCGCTGGCGATTGCCATCGGTACTTCGCACGGTGCCTACAAATTTACTCAGGAGCCGACCGGCGAAATCCTGCGTATCGATCGTATCCGCGAAATTCACCAAAAGATTCCGGATACCCACCTGGTTATGCATGGTTCTTCTTCGGTACCGCAAGAGTGGTTGAAAATCATCAATGACTACGGTGGAGACATGGGCCAGACCTACGGTGTTCCAGTGGAAGAGATTCAGGAAGGCATCAAGAATGGCGTGCGTAAGGTAAACATCGATACTGATCTGCGCATGGCTTCGACCGGTGCGATCCGCAAGCATCTGGCTGACAACCCGTCCAATTTTGATCCACGTAAATTCCTCAAGGCTTCTACCGAAGCGATGAAGGAAATCTGCGTAGCACGCTTTGAAGCCTTTGGTTGTGCCGGCCATGCCGACAAGATCAAGCCGGTTTCACTGGAAAAAATGGTCGATTTCTACAAGTAAACCGATGCATTGAAGTCCGGAAAAAAGGAGCTTCGGCTCCTTTTTTTCTGGCTACAGGAAATTATCAGGTGAACCTATGATTTTAAAATTACTCCGAAATGGACTGGGCAGCATTATTGTTTTTCTCGACTGGCTGACCCGCCCATCAAAAATGCAGCGTAGCCCGCAGGCGCAGCAACAGGTAGAAAAAGAGCTGCAAGGGATGACTCTCTATCAACTCTATGCTTGCCCTTTCTGCATCAAGACCCGCCGCGCATTGCACCGGCTGAATCTGCCAATCCCGACCTGTTCGGTGGCTCAGGGCAGTCCGTATCGCAGCGAACTGGAGCAAGGTGGCGGCAAGATTCAGGTGCCCTGTCTACGCATTCAGCAAAACGGCCGCGATGAATGGATGTATGAATCATCCGAAATCATCGACTATCTGGAGCATCGATTCGGAGACGGGCAGGTTGAGGGAAAGGCTGGCAGTCA
>JANTFI010000146.1 GCA_024763505.1 Gammaproteobacteria bacterium | reverse complement strand
GGTATTTTTTTTGGTTATATCATGAAATCTTTTCAGTCCATTTTTTCGATACTCATCAGCTGCCTGGTGTTGCCGTCTTGTGGTGCCAGTCCGGCGGATTCTGCAATGCAGAAAGAACTGGATCAATATATCCAGAAAACCGAAGTCGATAATGACATCCGCTACCGTGAAATACGCAATACACGTGGCAGTTACATTACCCCGATGTGTTATACCAGGACCCGCGACGAGTCGACCGGGAAAACCTTCAACCCATGCTACACCTGCCACACCCGCGGCAAGATTCCGAATTATTATAACGACAGCGTTCTGCAGACCGAATACAACTTTCCGCAAGAAATGCACGTCAACCCGTATCGCAATTTGTTCAGAGATAAATCGCAGGCGGTGGATGCGATATCCGATGCCGACATCGAGCGTTATATCCGGGAGAATAATTATCTGGATGAGCATGGCCAGATTCAGCTTGCGAAAAACTTACCCGTTGCCTGGCCCGGATATCGGCCGGATATTTATTTCAATTTCGATAAAGAGGGCTTTGACCGGAATCCGGCTGGTGGCTATAGCGGCTGGCGAGCGTTTCGCTATACCCCGTTTCCCGGCACATTCTGGCCCACCAATGGCTCCACCGATGATGTAATGATCCGGCTGGATTCACGATTTTCCAGTGCTGGACCCGGCAAATTTGACCCGCAAATCTACCGGCTAAATCTTGCTATCGTCGAGGCACTGGTCAAGCAGAGCGATATACCGCTGGCGCAAGCAGTCGATGAATCGATCTATCAGGTCGACCTCGATAAAAATGGTGCCATAGATACTGCAGCATTCATATCAAGCCACATAGACAGCTATGTCGGTCTGGCGAGACAGGCGCTGGAAAACGGTGAGATTCATCTGGCAGCGGGTTTGTATCCGGAAAATACCGAGTTTCTGCACTCTGTACGCTACCTCGACCCGGATGAAAAAACCGGGCAAGTCAATCTGTCGGCTCGCATGAAAGAATTACGCTATGCCAGAAAATACGGTTGGAGCAGCTACAGTGATATTGATCGCATCAGCAAGGCAGAATTGTGGGAAGCCAACTCGCTGGACTCGGAACAGGCTCGTCTGAGTGTTTTCCGAGGTGATTACCAGCATGGCTTGAAGAATGAACTCTCCTGGATCTATCAGGGCTTTATCGAAGATCGCAGTGGAAATCTACGCCCGCAAACTCATGAAGAAACCATTGCCTGCATGGGCTGTCATTCTCATCTGGGCGCGACTACAGACAGTACATTTGCGTTTGCCCGAAAACTCGAGGGTAGCGATCCGAACGCCAACGACTATGGCTGGAATCACTGGTCACAAAAAGGCTTAACCGGCGTCAAAGAACCGCACATGACTTATCTGAATCGTGGAGAAAAACGGGAATACCTGTACTACCTGGAGAACAACCATTCCGGCAATGAATTTCGTGACAACGAGGAAGTCATCGAACGCTTTTTTAACCCGGAAGGTCAGGTCAGGCCGGAAATGAAAGAGGCATTACGGGATGATATTTCATGGTTGCTGCTGCCATCCCGGACTCGTGCATTGCAATTGAACAAGGCCTACAAAGTGCTGGTGCAGGAACAGAGTTTTATTTATGGACGCGATGCCAATGTCGAGCCCGTGCAGCAGGTGTATCGGAAAATTCAGCCCGGGCTATCCACCGGTATTGAACAGACGATTGTGCAATAAAACTGCTAGTACTGCTGGCGGCCTTGTCGTGGTTGATCAAAAGCCGACTCTTAGTTACCCGTTTCGCCTGCCCAAAAGGCAAAATCCTTGCTTAGAAATTCATCATAAGGAATGTAATGCGAGCCATCACAGGAAAAATTGAGTCCGACCAGACCATTCATGATGTTGAGTGATCCGGCACGCAGGTAAATGGTGTCATCGGCCTGTCGCAACTTTCGAAACAGTTGTAGCACCGCAGCGATTTTCGATGCGGGCACCACGGCTTGTTCAGGATAAGCAGTACGGGCATAAGCCAGACAGGTGTCCGGGCTGATGATTTCCTGCAGTACATGAAGGCGATAATGGTAGGGGTCATGATACGGCCACAAGGTTGCGCGAGAACTGGAAAAATGCAGTTTGGCATGAAAGATACCTTGCTCGGTCATCAGCGACTCGATCATGTCCAGCACATCATCCAGATGCTGGTCCATTTCGCTATCCACGCGGGTTTGATAGAACAGGGTGCTGCGAATGGAAGGGTCACCCTTGATTTGTCGCCAATGCGTCTGCGGCTGGTAGTGGGTGGTGGACAGGGGCAAATCACTGAGCCCGAAATCCGCCGCCAGATAGCCGAGTGGCTGGCCCTGTTGCCGGATACTGTGCAGCGCGGTCAAGCACGGTTTATGGGTTTTACGATCGATATAGACATCCGAGATAAATACCCGGTTTTCGGGCAGTACACCGTCGAATTGTTGCTGGATGAGTTCCAGATACGGTCGCCGGGACATGTCTTCCCCGATACTGCTGGCATCGATACGCGAGTCGGAGATACTACTGCTGTACAATTGCCCCTGCAAATCGAGTACATATAACTGGCGGCAACGATGTTGGGTATTTTGCCGCAGGTAACCCTGCAAGTCGGCCTCCAGCCGCATCAACTGGTGCCAGTGTCCGGCACACTGCAATGATAATTCCCCGAGTGGTTGCAACAAAATTTGTTCGATGCGCTCACGTTGCAGGCGGATTGAGGAATCCAGCCAGGAAGTTTCGACCACCTCGGCCGATTCATGGTTGTTGGGCGGGTACACAGCCTCAGCCTTCAAGGCCGGGCCAGAGCGGTTCTAGTGTCCGTTCAACTGGCGAGGCGAACACTTGTTGCCGGTTTTGCACCTTTAACCTGTTCATCCGGCTCGGCGGTTTCAGGGCTCGACAAGCTGCCTTCATTGTTTTCATCATGGCTGTCTCTTTGCTCTTTCTGTAAATGACGCTCATGCAGAAAACGCACGACTTCAGCGCGATAATGGTTATAGGTCGGGTTTTCCGCCAGCGCCAAGCGTTCGCGTGGGCGTGGTAAATCGATGTCGAGTATTTCGCCGACCCTGGCGTTCGGACCATTGGTCATCATCACGATGCGATCCGACAGTAACACTGCTTCATCCACATCATGAGTAATCATAATGACGGTATTGTTTAAGTTGGCCTGGATTTCCATCAGGCTGTCCTGCATGTGAGTACGGGTCAATGAGTCGAGTGCGCCGAAGGGTTCATCCATCAGTAAGACTTTCGGCTCCATCGCCAGTGCGCGCGCGATGCCGACACGTTGTTTCATGCCACCGGAAATTTCATCCGGTTTACGATCGAGTGCATGTGTCATATGCACCAGTTCAAGATTATGCAACGTCCATTCGTGGCGCTCCTGTTTGGTTTTGTTTTTCTTGAATACCTGATCCACCGCAAGGCGTACATTGTCGTACACGCTGAGCCAGGGCATCAGTGAATGATGCTGGAATACGACAGCGCGGTCCGGGCCGGGCTCATCTACTTCCTTGCCTTCCAGCACGACGCCACCTTCGGTAGCGTTCAGCAGACCGGCGACGATATTGAGCACGGTCGATTTACCGCAACCGGAATGTCCGATCAGGGAAACGAATTCTCCCTGCGCGAGTTTCAGATCGACGCCATCGAGTACGGTCAGAGGGCCATTATCGGTTGGAAAGGTAATGCCGACATGCGAGATTTCGAGATATTGATTCATGATAGTTTCCGTTTTTCGTTTGGCGCATAGTCTGGTTAGCGCAGGATGGCGTTCTTGTCCCAGCTGAAGATTTTTTGCAACGTCAGCATGGCACGATCGAGCAAGAATCCGATGAAGCCGATCGCGATGACAGCGACCATGATGCGCGCCAGCGAATTGGAGCTGCCATTCTGGAATTCATCCCAGACAAATTTACCGAGCCCCGGGTTTTGCGCCAGCATTTCAGCGGCGATCAATACCATCCAGCCGATACCCAGTGACAGTCGCAGTCCGGTGAACATCATCGGAATGGAAGAGGGTAATACGATCTTGACGGTTTTGGTGAGCCAGCCCAGACGTAAAACGCGGCTGACGTTGATTAAATCCTTGTCGACTCCGGCAACACCGACTGCGGTGTTGAGGATAGTAGGCCACAGGCAACAAAGGGTAACGGTAATCGCGGATGTCAGAAAAGATTTGGAAAACATAGGGTCGTTGGAGACATAAACCGCGGAAACCACCATTGTTACCAGCGGCAACCAGGCCAGTGGCGAAACTGGCTTGAGCAACTGGATAATCGGGTTGAAGGCGGAATACAGTGTCTGGTTCATGCCGATAATAATGCCCAGCGGGATCGCAATCAGGGACGCCACCAGAAAGCCGGTGGCAACGGTGATCAAGCTGGTAAAAATCTGGTCGATAAAGGTCTCTTTACCGGTGTATTTTCGACTCTTGATGCGGTCGATTTTTTCTTGTGGTTTGCCGGCGGCGATGGCTTTGTCAACGCGCTTTTGCAAGCGTTCGTAGAAAGCGGCTTCCTTGACCCGCTCGGCCTGATGTTCTTGCCACAGCGACAGGCTTTGTTCCCATACCTTGGCAGGTCCGGGAAATACGCCCAGCGATGTTTGCACCTGACTGGCACCTGCCGACCATAACAGTAAAAACACCATCATGGCAATGAAAGGCACCAACAGGTTTTTCAATACTTTTATCGGATGGAAGGAAGCAGCAAACTGACCGATTCGTTCTGCGACCGGGTTGGCTGTCATCGTGGCTGTCTGATTCATAGTGGTTTCCTCGTTAAACCAGGCACCCGGCTGCGAAGCAACCGGGTGCCGGGTGACTAAATTTTATCCTTGCCCTTGAGTCCGATCGGGAATTTCTTCAGATACTCGTTCGGCTTGGTGCCATCGAAGGTGATGCCATCAATGAACTCGGTTTGTGGTTTGCGATATCCGGTTTCGGTCGCAAAATCCGGGAATTCCGATGCCTTCATCTTGCCTTCGGCAATCAACTCTTTGGCTGCTTTTGCATAGATGTCCGGGCGGTATACGCTTTTCGCCACCTTGTCGAACCAGCTATCCGGCTTGTAGTCGGCAATCTGACCCCAACGGCGCATTTGCGACAGATACCAGACCGCATCCGAGTAGTAAGGAAAAGTCGCGTTGTAACGGAAGAACACGTTGAAATCGGGCAGCTCGCGCTTGTCGCCCTTTTCGTATTCAAAGGTGCCGGTCATGGAATTCGCGATAACATCGTAATCAGCGCCAACATAGTTCGACTGAGACAGGATCTTCACCGCTTCCGGACGATTGGCATCGTTGTTATCATCCAGCCACTTGGCTGCGCGCAGCAGCGCCTTGACGATGCGAATGGTGGTGTTGGGATACTTGTCGGTAAATTCCTTCGACATACCGAATACCTTTTCCGGATTATCTTTCCAGATTTCGTAATCTGTAATCACCGGCACGCCGATACCCTTGAATACGGCTTGCTGGTTCCACGGTTCACCAACGCAATAACCGTAAATGGTGCCAGCCTCGAGGGTTGCAGGCATTTGCGGCGGAGGTGTCACCGACAGCAATACGTCCGCATCCAGTGTACCGGAGGTATCGCCCTTGGCTGGCGCATAATAGCCCGGGTTCAGGCCACCTGCGGCGAGCCAGTAACGCAGTTCATAGTTGTGAGTAGAAACCGGAAACACCATACCCATCTTGAAGGGCTTGCCTTCATCCTTGTATTCTTCCACTACGGGCTTGAGGTATTTGGCGCTGATCGGATGCACCGGCTTACCGTCGGCCTGCTTTGGAATATTTGGTTTCATTTTTTTCCACACATCGTTGGAAACGGTGATGCCATTGCCGTTCAGATCCATGCTGAACGGGGTGACGATATGCGCTTTAGTGCCATAGCCGATGGTGGCTGCCAGCGGTTGACCGGCCAGCATATGCGCGCCATCGAGACGACCATCGATGACGCCATCGAGCAGCACCTTCCAGTTGGCTTGTGCTTCCAGCGTTACATATAGCTCTTCATCTTCGAAAAAGCCTTTTTCATAAGCGATCGCCAGCGGTGCCATATCAGTTAGTTTGATGAAGCCGAATTTCAAATCTTCTTTCTCCGGCTCACCGACTTCGGCACGCGCCGCGGTGCTGATTAATGTACTGCTCATCAGCGCGCAACTGGCCAGTGCCAGCATGCTTTTTTTCAGTAAATTGCGTCTGGGCTTACTCGGGAGAAGGCTTCCCGGTTTTATCGTTTTCATGCATTTCTCCATGGTTAAAAATCAAATTTCTCATGATCATTCACTCAAACAAGCGGATATCATGAAAGCTTAGCCCCGCAGACTGTCTAAGGTCTGCACAGGTTAATTGGTTGTTTCGCGAGCCGATACCTTCGAACGCCTGAAGTGCAATTGCTCAGCCAGATACCTGTCGTTGCATCAACCGGTCGAGTCGTTGAGCCAGTCGGCAAATTCTGACTGATTAGCTGGGCAGCCCACTGTTTTCGATGATGCCCCGGGCGATATCTTGCAGTCGTTTATTGTTCGACATCGCTTTACTTCGCATCGATCGAAAGGCTTCATTTTCGCTACAGCCTTGTAGTTCCATCAACAGGCCTTTGGCGCGTTCGATGATCTTGCGTTCCTGCAAGCTGTTTTTTGTCCTGGCCAATTCTTCCCGCAGTGCCCGGGTTTCTTCAAAACGCGTAACAGCGGCCGCCAGAATCGGTTCGATCCGATCCTTGTCCAGCCCCTGGACCACATAGGCGCTGATCCCGACCGCACTGGCATAAATGGCGCTGTTGCGGTCTCCGCGACTGACGAAAAAGACCACTGGTAAGGGTTTCTTTTCCAGCAGAGCCTGAATCATCGGAAAGGTGTCACTGCCATCGCCGTCAAGATCCAGAATTACAATATCGACGGTTTTTCCACCAGACGGTTGAGTCAGTGATTGCTCAATCTTTCCCGTTGAATCCACAATACGCGAGATTGTGCAGCTTTCCTGATTGATAGCATCTGCTATCAATGCTTGATGCCCGGAATTGTGAGAGACCAGAAGTATGTTTTTCATCGCTGACCAATTCCTGACTTGACGGACTTTCTCAGTTCGGGGAAAACATCCCCGCTTGAATGGCTAATAGTCCAGAGAAAGCAAGCTTGGTGCCAAACTGTGCAAGTAATTGAAATTATGAAATAAATCAGGAATTACGCAGATCCGGGACCAAGCATGATGTTGAGTATTCCCGGGGTGGAGGACGATTTTTGTGCGCAAT
>JANTFI010000145.1 GCA_024763505.1 Gammaproteobacteria bacterium | reverse complement strand
AGTGCCTTTCTGATCGTCGATACCAAAATCAAAAACGCCCAGGCCTATGAAGAATACAAAAGGCTGGCGCGCCCGATCGCCGAAAAATACGGCGGCGTCTATCGCGCCCGTGGCGGTGCAATGGATATCATCCAGAGTGAATTGTGGGACCCGACCCGAATCGTCATCATCGAATTTCCGGATATGCAAAACGCGCGTGCCTTTATCGATTCGAAGGAATACGCCCCGGTCAAGCAATTGCGAATAGAGCATGCCGATTGCACGCTGTTTCTGCTGCAAGGAGATGATTGAAGCAACTGTCTGCAGCGCGTTACAAATTCAATCGCCGATGAAAAGCGTCACCGGGTGTTCCAGCCGGTTTTTGATCGCCTGAATGAATTCCGCTGCGTGATAGCCATCGATGATGCGATGGTCGAACGATGAAGACAGGTTCATCATGGTGCGGATTTTTTTCTTGCCACCGCGTACCACTACCCGCTGCTCGGCGCGATTCACACCGATGATCGCCACCTCCGGCTTGTTGATGATCGGTGTCGAGGCAATACCGCCGAGCTTGCCGAGACTGGTCAGCGTAATACTCGAACCGCTCAGATCCTGCACTGAAATCCGCTTGTCTCTGGCTTGCGTACTGAGCCGTTTGACCGCAGCCGCCTTTTGCCAGATATCCATCGACTCGGCATGCCGAATCACCGGCACCTTCAGCCCCTGATCGGTCTGCGTGGCAATGCCGATATGCACACCGGCGTATCGGGTCAGGATATCCTGATCATCATCGTAGGTGGCATTGATGTCCGGAAACTGCTCGATCACGAGCACCATCGCCTGCATGATAAAAGGCAGCAGAGTCAGTTTCGGCTGATCTTCCCTGCGCTGTGCATTGAGATATTGCCGCAGTCTTTCCAGTTCATCGAGCTCTATTTCTTCGACATAGGAAAAGTGCGGGATGCTGCGCTTGGCCTGTTGTAATTTCTGTGCAATCAGGCGGCGCACTCCGGTCACCTTGTGCTGGCTCAGACTCTTGCGCGGCGGATGTACCTGCGAAGCAGCCAATTGCTGAAAGCGATGCAAATCATCGGCAGTCACCTGCCCGGCCGAACCGCTACCGGCTATCAGCGCCAGATCGATGCCCAGCTCGCGGGCTCGCCGCCGCACGGCTGGTGACGCCAGCACTGGGCCGCCCGCTGCGCTTCGTATCCGAATTGAGTCTTGCTGTGGCTGGCTTCTGGCACTGACGCCGGTGCTTTCGGGCGAATCATAGCGGTGCTCGAGTCGAGCTGTTGCCCGCAATGGTGTAGGCGGCTTTTCGGTTTTGGCAGGGGGTTCTTTCGTGCTATCCGGGCTGGCGGAATCCGCTACGCTCCCCTCCCCGGTTGACTTGCTGGCCACAACAGTGACGTCTGTAACGCCCCCGTTTTTTTGAACCTCGGCAGTTGTCTGCACGTTTGCGGCTTCAAGATCAAACACGATCAATTCGGCACCAACCGCAATGGATTCATCCACCGCGCAACCCAGTCGGGTTACCCGGCCACTGACCGGGGCGGTCAATTCAACATTGGCCTTGTCGGTCATGACATCGGCAATCGGTTGATCCTTCGACACTTCTTCACCGGGGCCGACATACCATTTCAGTAATTCCACCTCGACGATGCCTTCACCGAGGTCCGGCGTCTTGAACACATATTCATTCATCAGCCCGCCTCCAGTACACGTTGCAAAGCCTGTATAACGCGCGACTGACCGGGGAAGTAATCCCACTCGAACAAATGCGGATACGGCGTATCCCAGCCGGTTACCCGTTCGATCGGCGCTTGCAGGTGCCAGAAACACTGTTCCTGAATCTGTGCGGAAATCTCGGCGCCAAAGCCGGAGGTGCGGGTGGCTTCATGCAAAATTACGCAGCGGCCGGTTTTCTGCACCGAGCCTGTCAGCGTATCGATATCGAGCGGCACAATGGTGCGGATATCAATGATTTCGACATCCAGACCGGCTTTCTCCACCGCCGCGGCGGCGACATGCACCATCGTGCCATAAGTGATCAACGTGGTGTCGTTGCCCTGTCGCACGATATTCGCCTTGCCGATGGGCAAGGTGTAATAGTTTTCTGGCACTTCTCCGGCCGGATGCTGATCCCAGCCGGTGGCCGCCTTGTCGCGGTCGCCATCGAAAACGCCGTTGTAAATCCGCTTGGGCTCGAGAAAGATCAACGGGTTGTCATCGTCGATCGATGCCAGCAGCAAGCCCTTGGCATCATAGGGAGTCGATGGAATCACGGTTTTCAATCCGCAGACATGGGCGAACAGGGCTTCCGGGCTTTGCGAATGGGTTTGTCCGCCATAAATTCCACCGCCGCAGGGCATGCGGATGGTCAGCGGCGCCCAGAATTCACCGCCGGAACGATAGCGTAATCGCGCCAGCTCACTGACGATTTGATCCATCGCCGGATAAAAATAATCGGCAAACTGGATTTCGACAATCGGCCGCAAGCCATTGACCCCCATGCCGATGGCGACCCCGACGATGCCGCCCTCGGCGATCGGTGTATCGATGACCCGATGCGCACCATATTTTTGCTGCAATCCCTCGGTGCAGCGAAACACCCCGCCGAAAAAGCCGACATCCTCTCCCATGATCAGGGTACGCGGGCTTTTTTCCAGCGCCAGATCCATCGCATTATTGAGGGCCTGAACCATGCTCATTGCCGCCATGATTAACCCTCCTGCGCCTGCTTCAATTGCTTTTGCAAATGGTCGGGCATGTCCTTGTACACATCCTCGAACATGGTCGACAGCGACAGTCGTGGTCCCTTGTCGAGCGTGCCGTATTGCTCGGCTTCGGCATAGGCGGCGCTGACATCGCTGCGAATTTTCTCGATCAGGGATTCATGCTGCGCTTCACTCCATTCGCCAAGACCGATCAAGTGCTGCTTCAGGCGCTCGACCGGGTCTCCCAGCGGCCAGGCATCATAGTCGTGACTGGGACGATACTTGCTTGGATCATCACTGGTGGAATGGCCCTCGGCGCGGTAGGTGTAGAGTTCGATCACAGTCGGGCCGGCTTGCGCCCGGGCGCGTTCGGCAGCCCATTGCGTGGCGGCATACACGGCCAGAAAATCATTGCCATCGACCCGCAGCCCCGGAATACCAAAGCCATGTCCACGCGAAGCGAAGGTACTGTTTTCGCCTCCTGCGACTGCCTGAAAGGTGGAAATCGCCCACTGGTTATTGACCACATTGATGATCACCGGTGCCTTGTACACCGAGGCAAAGGTCAAGGCGTAGTGGAAATCGCCTTCGGCGGTGCTGCCATCGCCGATCCAGGTAGCGGCGATATCATCATTGTTTTTATAGGCGGCTGCCATCGCCCAGCCGACCGCTTGAGGCACCTGGGTGCCGAGATTACCCGAGATGGTGAAAAAGCCGCCTTCTGCCCAGCTGTACAGCACCGGTAATTGCCGTCCCTTGTTCATATCATGGGTGTTGGACAGGCATTCGCACATCATGTCCACCATCGGTAAGCCACGCGCCACCAGCAAGCCCTGCTGGCGGTAGGTCGGAAACAGCATGTCGCCGGATCGCAAGGCCTGCGCAGCTGCTACGGCGACGGCTTCTTCTCCGGCGCACTTCAGGTAAAAGGTCAGGGACCCCTGACGCTGCAGCCGGAACATGTGGTCATCAAACAATCGCACCTGCAGCATATAACGTAAACCATCGCGCAGTTTTTGGGCCGCGATGTGCGGCTTCCATTCACCGCAGGCCTGATGCTGGTCATCGAGCACGCGCACCAGACCGAAGGCCAGATCATCCATTTCGTGCGCGGGTGTATCGATGGCGGGGCGTCGTCCGGCTTCGACGGGCGGAATCTTGATATGGCTGAAATCCGGCTTGTCTCCTGGACGAGTGGGCGATTGCGGGATATGAATCCGGGTTTCCGGTCGATTGTGATGCATGTTCGCTCCGCGCTGTTTCAATACAGCAAATGCTATGACAGAGCTGCTGAAATAGGTGTTCTAAATTAACCTGAATTAACGTACTATCTGGAACAGCAATTTAATTTATACCCATATTGAGAATTATTATGCCTGATAAATTCAGCAAACAGGAAATCGCTATCCTTGATGAGTTGCAGGCGGACTGCACCCGGCCGGTCGCCGATATTGCCCAGCAAACCGGTATGTCATCCTCACCCTGCTGGCGTCGCATCAGCCGCTTGCAGCAACAGGGAGTGATACGCAAAAAGGTAGCGCTGCTGGAGCCGAAAACGCTCGGTTTGTCGGTGATTGTGTTTGCCGAAGTCAAGCTGGTGAATCACTCACGGGAAACACTGGACAGCTTTGCACGGGAAATCGAATTGCTGCCAGAGGTGCAGGAATGTTATGTGGTGGTCGGCGATGTAGATTTTTTACTGAAGATCATGACGCGCGATATCGAGAGTTATCAACATTTCATTTATGACCAGTTGTCGCCACTGAAAGAAGTCCATGACATCAAGTCGATGGTGACGCTGAACCCGATCAAATACACCACTAAATTACCGCTCAATCAGGTTGAAACCGGCTGAAACTCATCAAAATCAGGCTGTTGTAGTTGCTCGCGGATAAACCGTCGCGCCGCCAGTAATGACGACAAATCGACACCGCTGTCGATTCCCAGCCCATCCAGCAGATAAATCACCTTTTCGGTCGCCACGTTGCCACTCGCCCCGGGCGCATAGGGGCAACCACCCAGCCCGCCAATCGAACTGTCGATCGTCGACACCCCCATCTGCAGGGCTTGCAGGATATTGGCCAGGGCCTGCCCGCGGGTATCGTGAAAATGTACCGCCAGATGTTCGATACCCAATTCTGCCGCCACAGTATCGATCAGCTCTTGCACCTGCGCAGCAATGCCATAACCGACAGTATCGCCGAGCGAGACTTCGTAACAGCCCAGATCCATCAATTGCCGGCTGACCTCCAGCACCGATTGCATCGGGACATTGCCTTCGTAAGGGCAGCCCAGCACGCAGGAAACATAACCGCGAATTCGCATCGATTGTGAATGTGCCAGCGTGGCAACCTCGGCATAGCGCTGCAGGGATTCGGTAATGCTGCAACCGATGTTGCGCTGACTGAAGGTTTCCGAAGCGGCGGCGAAAATGGCGATATCGGTAGCCCCGGCTTCGATCGCATGCTGCAGACCGGTGCGATTCGGCACCAGCACCGGAAAATGGCATCCCGGGCGTTTACGGATACCAGCCAGCACCTGATCGGTGTCCGCCATCTGCGGCACATGGCGCGGCGAGACAAAACTGCCCGCTTCGATTTCGCGCAGCCCGCTGTCGGCGAGACGGTTAATCAATTCGATGCGTGTCGAGACCGGTAGTATTTGCGATTCATTCTGTAATCCATCACGGGCGGCTACTTCGACCACTCGGACCCGCTGCGGCAAGTTCATGACTCCGACTCTCGCGCTTCGAGTGTTATCAATTGATCCCCCTGCTGCACCTTGTCACCCGTCTGAAACGGCACACTGACAACATAGCCATCGGCGGGCGCGATGATGCTGTGTTCCATTTTCATCGCTTCCATCACCACCAGTACATCGCCTGCCTGCACAGCATCGCCAACCGCAACAGCAACTTCGATCACCACGCCGGGCATCGGTGCAGCCAGGCTGGACGCGGCATCATTTTGCTGTGTCTGCGGTTGCCTGGGGTCTTGCCATTGCAATTTGCACGCCCTGCCCTGGACCTCGAGGTGAAAAAAAGGCGGCTGCCAGACCGCGCGCACTGGCTCGCTCTGTCCATCGATCTCCAACCAGAGGACGCGGCCCTGCCAATGCCAGCGGCAAGCATAACGCCGATTATCCAGCATGATCTCGACCAACGGATCACGCGGCAAGAGTTGCAGCAAATATTCGCACTGTTGATGCCGAAAACTCATCGCAAGACTTGCAGGCAGATTTAGCCGCCAGCCATCGAGCGTATTCCACGGTGAAGCAGTTTGCACCGTTTGAGCAGACTCTATTTGCAGATGTTCATAATGGATGATTGCCGCCGCTATCAGGGCTTGCGGAGGAAGTTCTGCTATTTTTCGTTGTTGCAAATAGCGATCGATCCAGCCGGTATCGTAGCGCCCCTGCAAAAAGGTATCCGTGCTGACCAACTCGCGACAGAAACCGATATTGCTGTACACACCGAGCACATGACTGTGCGCCAGCGCCGCTTGCAGGCGTGCTATCGCCTGAGCGCGATCTTCGCCCCACACGATCAACTTCGCCAGCATCGAATCGAAGCGACTGCTGACGACATCCCCCTGACGAACACCGCTGTCGATACGCACCGAGGGGGCTTTCTGTGGCCATTCCAGCCACGAAAGTTCGCCACTGTCGGGCAGAAAACCCTGATCACAATCTTCGGCGCAGATACGTACTTCAATCGCATGGCCTTTTTTATCCACTTGCAACTGCAGCAAAGGCTCGCCGGATGCGATGCGTAATTGCCACTCGACCAGATCAACGCCGCAGATCATTTCGGTAACCGGATGCTCGACCTGCAGGCGGGTATTCATTTCCATGAAGAAAAACTGGCCATCCTCGTTGAGCAGAAATTCAACCGTGCCTGCGCCGCAGTAATCCACCGCGCGCGCAGCCTCGATGGCCGCCTGCCCCATGCGCTCGCGCAAATCTTCACTCAACTGTGCAGCGGGCGCTTCCTCGATCACCTTCTGGTGGCGGCGTTGCAGGGAACAATCGCGTTCGAACAAGTGCATGATCTGACCATGAGCATCGGCAAAAATCTGCAATTCGATATGCCGCGAACCGCCGAGATAACGCTCCAGCATCAAGTGGTCATCGACGAAATATTTCGCTGCCTCGCGCCGACACGCCGAGATTGCCTCTGGAAGTTCGTCAGCCGACTCAACCACCCGCATGCCGCGACCACCGCCACCGGCAGATGCCTTGACCAGCAACGGAAAACCGACCTTTCCGGCCTGCGCCAACAACTGTGCATCGTCCTGCGTTTCGCCATAATAACCGGGGATGACCGGCACGCCGGCCTGCTCCATCAACGTCTTGGCGGTGGTCTTGGAACCCATCGCGCGGATCGCTGCCGCTGACGGGCCGATAAACACAAGACCGGCGGAGATGCAGGCTTCGGCAAAGGCCGCATTTTCCGACAGAAATCCATACCCCGGGTGAACTGCCTGCGCATCAGTTTTTTGTGCGATTTCGAGTATGGCCGCGATGTCGAGATAACCTTCGGTAGAGTCGATACGCCAGGCTTCATCGCACTGGCTGACATGCAGGGACGCAGCA
>JANTFI010000144.1 GCA_024763505.1 Gammaproteobacteria bacterium | reverse complement strand
TGTCATCGATAATCTCGACCTTGTATTTTTCGCCTAAGTCTGCAAAAACCTTTTCGGCTTCATCCTTGTCCATCACTTCACGCACGATCGGCAAATCGCGTTTGACGATTTCATGCATACGCTGTTCGATCTTGCCCAGATCTTCCGGCGTAAACGCTTCATCGCGTGCAAAATCATAATAGAAACCATCTTCGATGGCTGGACCAATGGTGACTTGTGTGCCGGGGTACAGCTCCTGCACCGCCTGTGCCATCACATGCGCGGCATCGTGACGCATCAATTCGAGCGCTTCTTCATCGCGTGCGGTGACGATCGCAAGCTCGGCGTCTTTGTCGATCACAAAAGAAGCATCGACCAGTTTGCCATCAACTTTTCCGGCCAGTGTGGCTTTTGCCAGACCGGGGCCGATATCACTGGCGACATCCATTACAGAAACAGGGTGGTCGAACGCTCGCTTGGAGCCGTCTGGAAGAGTAATCTGGGGCATGTTGATTCCGGTTACAGTGGTGACCCCTACCAAAGGTCACTTGGTTCATCAAAAGTGTAATTCAGGTAAAACAAGTCCAATTTCCGGATCGAAAATTGGTAGGCGCGAGTGGATTATTTCGGGCTCCTGCCCTCACCCCTTCGGGGCGCACTGCGTGCGATCAAGTTTGTTCCAGACAAACTTGTCGAAGTCTTCTCATCCATCCCGCTACCAATTTTTTCAAAATTGGTAGGCGCGAGTGGATTCGAACCACCGACCCCCACCATGTCAAGGTGGTGCTCTAACCAACTGAGCTACGCGCCTGTAATTTCAGGTATATTTCATAAACATGAAAACCTGCACAGTACTATCTGATATTCAATAAGCCGAACATTCGTGGATGATTCCGGGCATCCTGCCCTCCACCCTTCGGGCCGCGCTGTGCGCGTTCAAAATCGCTCCGGGCGCTTTTGTCGAACCACCGACCCCCACCATGTCAAGGTGGTGCTCTAACCAACTGAGCTACGCGCCTGTAATATCAGGCTGCGTATTCTACATAACAAGCGCGGTTAAGCAATCACCGTATGCACTTTTTTGAGGTTTTTTTCTTTGATTTTCTCGCGCAAAAAAAAACAGCCTGCAAGCAGGCTGTTGTCGGCAGGTCATGTGACCCAAATCAGTCTTCGAGCTTTTTGATTCCCATCATTTTCATGATGTATTTTTCATACAATGGCTCGGAAGTACCTTTCTTCATCTTGCGGATGAAATATTTCTCGAAAGCGATTTTCGCCATATGTACCCACTTGCCTTTCTTGAACCAGGCGACGTTGCGGGGTGGAATCTGTGGAATCGCGACAAAAGCAGCGCCCGTATCACCCATATCAGCCAGACAAATGGCGCTCCAGGTCGCACCGGTATTCGGCTCTTTGCCATTCAGTTCATCCTGGATATTGTGCACGATCGAAGTCACCATCGATTCGATCATGTAGCCTGTTTTGGGCGTTCCGGTTGGTACCGGTGTGGCTTCAACCGGAGGAATTGCAATACAGACACCGGCCGAGTAGATATTCTTGTAGGTCGGGTTGCGATGATTGTCATCCACCATGACAAATCCGCGTGGGTTGCAAAGCCCCTCTACATTGGCCACGGCATCGACGCCCTTGAACGCGGGCAACATCATATTGAACTTGAAGTCCACTTCGTGTTGCTTGATGGTTTCGCCCGAAGCATCGAGTTCATCGACAAACATTTTGCCCGGCTCGACCTTGGTGGTTTTGGCGTTGGTGATCCAGTTGATGTGATGATTTCTCAGCTCGGATTCGAGCATGCCCTTGGAATCGCCAACGCCGCCCAGTCCGAGATGCCCGATATAAGGCTCGGAAGTCACGAAAGTCATGGGGTATTTGTCACGAATCTTGCGCTTGCGTAAATCGGCATCCACGATAAAAGCAAATTCGTAAGCCGGCCCGAAACAACTGGCAAAAGGCATCGCGCCGATTACGATGGGACCGGGTTCTTTCAACAGTTCCTGATAGTCGGCAAAAGCCTTTTCGGCATGGTCAATCGTACATACGGAATGGGTATTGTTTTCCGGGCCCGCACCTTCGACCTCTTCGAAAGCCAGTCTCGGACCGGTTACAATCACCAGATAATCATAATCGACCGGGTCACCGTTTTGTAGCTCCATACGATTGGCAACCGGATCGATTTTTGTCACCGTATCGCATAAGAAGTTGATACCTTTGCGATCCAGATAGGGTTTAATCGGGAAGGTAATGGATTTTCGATCTCGCCAGCCGACGGCAACCCAGGGGTTGGACGGGGTAAACTGGAAATATTCATTGGAATTGATCACCGAGACCTGGTGTTTCTTGCCCAGCTTTTCTTTCAATTCATAGGCACAGGGCATTCCACCTGTACCAGCACCTAATACGACGACATGAGCCATGAAGTTTCTCCTTAGTTATTAATGTGTGTTTTTTATTTTTTGAGAGAAGGCTTTGCATAATCACGCGAGCCGGAGCAGCCTGAATTCCGGCGGCGTCTTATGCAGAGTTTTCTTGCAAAAAGTAGCGGAATACTAATCCATACGCCGGAAATATTCTATTGTTTTTATTACATCTGGATTCAATTCGGGATTAATCATCTTTATTTTTAACATAAAGCAATTCGAGCATCGGTAAAGGCAGTCATTGTAGCCCAGCGATTATCCTTGAAGGTAAAAGAAAACGCCTTTCAAGCTTCAGTCAGGTAATGAATTTTCTTCAGATTCTCGATTTCATCGCGGATTTGCGCCGCTTCTTCAAATTCGAGGTTGCGGGCATGTTCGTACATCTGGTTATCCAGCCGCTTCAATGTTGCCTTCAACTGTTTGGCGGATAAGGCATGATATTCCGTTTTGGGTTCGGCCACTTTCGGCAGGCGCTTACCCGTGCGGTTACCCTGTCCCAAATCCATCACATCGGTGATCTGCTTGCTGATTCCGGTGGGCGTAATGCCATGTTTTTCGTTGAAGGCTAACTGTTTTTTGCGCCGCCGCTCGGTTTCATCTATCGCTCGCCGCATCGATCCGGTCACCTTGTCGGCATATAAAATCGCTTTACCACGCACATTTCGCGCGGCCCGACCGATGGTCTGAATCAAGGATCGATCGCTGCGCAAAAAGCCTTCCTTGTCGGCATCCAGAATGGCCACCAGCGACACTTCGGGCATATCCAGCCCTTCGCGCAACAGGTTGATACCGACCAGCACGTCAAATTCGCCCAGCCGCAAATCGCGGATGATTTCCATGCGCTCGACGGTATCGATATCCGAATGCAGATAACGCACGCGGACATCATGCTCGGCCAGATATTCGGTCAAGTCTTCTGCCATGCGTTTGGTCAATGTCGTCACCAGCACACGCTCATTGTCCGCCACGCGAAGATTGATCTCTGACAATAGATCATCGACCTGAGAAGTGGCCGGGCGCAGCTCGATTTCCGGGTCGACCAGTCCGGTCGGGCGAACCACCTGCTCGACCACCGCACCGCTGTGTTCCTCTTCGTACGGCCCCGGGGTTGCGGATACAAAAACAGTTTGCGGCGACAGGGCTTCCCATTCCTCGAACTTGAGCGGCCGGTTGTCGAGCGCAGACGGCAGCCGAAATCCGTATTCCACCAGCGTTTCCTTGCGTGAGCGATCACCTTTGTACATGCCGCCGACCTGTGGCACGCTGACGTGGCTTTCATCGATAAACAGCAGGCAATCTTTGGGTAAATATTCAAACAGTGTAGGTGGCGGTTCACCCGGCGCCCGTCCGGACAGGTAGCGCGAATAATTTTCGATACCGCTGCAATAGCCCAGTTCCATCATCATTTCGATATCGTAATTGACGCGTTGCTCCAGCCGCTGCGCTTCGACCAGTTTATTGGCGGCTGTCAGTTCCGCCAGCCGTTGTTGCAACTCGACCTTGATTTCCTCAATTGCATCTAGAATGGTTTCACGCGGCGTAACATAATGGGTTTTCGGATACACGGTAATGCGCCGCACCCGGTTCAGAATCTCACCGGTCAGCGGGTCGAAATGGCTCAGTTGCTCGACTTCATTGTCAAACAATTCGACGCGCACCGCTTCACGCTCCGAGTCGGCCGGGTGAATATCGATCACTTCGCCGCGCACGCGATAGCAACCGCGCTTGAGTTCGACATCGTTGCGGGTGTATTGCAACTCGGCCAGACGGCGCAGGATACTGCGTTGGTCGATTTGATCACCAACTACCAGATGCAGCAGCATTTTCAGATAGGAATCCGGATCACCCAGCCCGTAAATGGCCGATACCGAGGCGACCAGAATGGTATCGTGTCGTTCGATCAAGGACTTGGTCGCCGACAACCGCATTTGCTCGATATGTTCATTGATCGAGGCATCTTTTTCAATAAAGGTATCGGATGCGGCGACGTAGGCTTCCGGCTGGTAATAGTCGTAATAGGAAACAAAATACTGCACCGAATTGTTCGGGAAAAACTCTTTCATTTCGCCGTACAACTGGGCTGCCAGTGTCTTGTTATGTGCCATGATGATGGCCGGACGCTGCAAATCGGCAATTACATTGGCCACCGTAAAGGTTTTGCCCGAGCCGGTCACACCCAGCAGGGTCTGATGCGACAAACCGGCTGTTATGCCCTCTTTCAGTTCAGCGATGGCCTGCGGCTGGTCACCGGCAGGGGCGTAGGGCGTAACCAGTTCGAACGGTTTTGACATGGATATCGTTAGACTCAAAAAATTAGACTTGCACGGCGGCAAAGTCTTTACAGGAAATCAGGATGCGATATTCTAGGATGAAACAATTTTACAGGAAATCGATTGTGTTTAATGACTTATCTGAACGGGTACAGGCGATCAAGCCTTCACCGACTCTTGCGGTCTCGGCAATGGCCGCTCAGTTACGGGCTGCGGGTCGGGATATTATTGGCCTCGGCACCGGTGAGCCTGATTTTGATACGCCAGAGCACATCAAGCAAGCGGCCATCGCCGCGATACACGACGGACAAACCAAATACACTGCGGTCGATGGCACGGTCGAGCTGAAACAGGCCATTATCGACAAGTTTCAGCGCGACAATGGTCTGGACTACCGACCGGAGCAGATACTGGTATCCAGCGGCGGCAAGCAAAGTTTTTACAACCTTTGCCAGGCGTTGCTGAATAAAGGTGACGAAGTCATTATTCCCGCGCCCTACTGGGTTTCCTACCCCGATATGGTGTTGCTGGCCGAAGCCACACCGGTGATACTCGAAACCACCATCGACCAGCATTTCAAACTCGATGCCGCCGCACTGGAAGCGGCGATTACCGATAAAACACGGATGCTGGTGATCAACAGTCCATCCAACCCGAGTGGCGTGGCGTATCGGAGGAACGAACTGGGGGCTCTTGCCGAAGTCCTGCTGAAGCACCCCGATATTCTGGTAGTGACCGATGATATGTATGAGCATATCCTGTGGTCCGAGGAAGGCTTCAGCAATATCCTCAATGCCTGTCCCGAGCTATACCCGCGTTGCATGGTGCTCAATGGCGTGTCCAAGGCTTATGCCATGACCGGCTGGCGTATCGGCTACGCGGCAGGCCCCGGTGACATCATCAAGGCGATGAAAAAAATCCAGTCGCAAAGCACTTCAAATCCCTGTTCGATTTCTCAGGCCGCAGCTACTGCCGCCCTGAGCGGTGACCAATCCTGCATACAGGAGATGCTCGCAGCCTTCCGCCAGCGCCACGATTTTGTGTTCGAATCGCTCAAGCAGGTTGCTCATATCAGTTGCCTGCCCTCGGACGGTACTTTCTACAGTTTTCCGAATATCCAGTCTTTTATCGATTCGCGCGACGATATCAGCAGCGATGTCGAAGCCGCCAACCTGTTGCTCGACGAAGTCGGTGTCGCTCTGGTACCCGGTTCAGCGTTCGGATCGCCCGGTCACATGCGTCTTTCATACGCTACTTCGATGCAAAATCTTGAAGCAGCTTTGCAACGAATCGGACAAGTATTCGGGCCAGCCTGATGGCAGGAATTCACCAGAAAATGGGCCAAAAAAAACTGCAGAAATCCTATTGCCGTTTGATATCGAATCCATTATGATGCGCGCTCTTTCATTCCCCGGTAGCTCAGTTGGTAGAGCAAATGACTGTTAATCATTGGGTCGCTGGTTCGAGCCCGGCCCGGGGAGCCAAATCATAGCCGCTAATCAGTTTCTGATTCGCGGCTTTTTTTTGGCATGCGGTGGACATCCGGCTCCATTTCATTCACCCTGCAGGCTATGCTAGGATTTCTTCATGAATGACTTTCTGTGGAAAAACATATTCAGAAAACCGCGAAATGAAACCGACGCGATTGCTGAATTATGGAAAAACACCCTGTTGTTTAAAAACATTCCGACACGCCATGTGCTGGAACTGACCAAAAACATGCACGTTCGTCAGTTCCAGAAAAACGAAATGGTTTTTCGTCAGGGTGACCAGGGCGCGGGTGCCATTCTGGTACTGGAAGGACAGGTGCGGGTGATGGCCGATAACACCATGCTGGCACAACTCGACCAGGGTGACTTCTTTGGTGAAATCACGCTCGCCGAAACCGATAAACGAACCGCCGATGCCTGTTGCAGCCAGAACAGCCGGCTGGTGTATTTTCTCAAGCAGGATCTGGAAGAATGGATCGATATCGAACCTCGGCTCGGCACGATTTTTTTGATGAACCTGGCATCTATTCTGGCCCAGCGGTTACATCTGGCCAATCAATTACTGGCCCGTAAAGAGCCATAACATGCACCCGGCCCAACCTGCTGCGCAAAGTGCAGCCTACCTGCAAACTTTCAAGGTATTCGCCTTTTTAATCTCGCTGATACTGGCCAGTTTCTATCTGCTGTCATCAGTTCTGCTGCCTATCATTATTTCCTTTACCCTGTACGCACTGGTCGAACCGGTTACCAATTATCTGGTACGACGCGATATCAACCATTCGTTGGCGATCATTCTGATTCTGGTGGCCATGCTCAGTGTCAGTATTCTGGCCATCAGTTTTGCTCTGCCCCCTTTGTTCCATCAGATAACCGTTTTAAAAAACAAGTTGCCAGCGATATTCAGTCAATTCGAGCAATTCACCAGTACCTACAGCGCCAAACTGGGTGAAATGATTGGCGTGAATCTGGACGCCTCGGAACTCATGGTGACCCTGCTGTCGCAATCTTCTTCTTTTGGTAATACTCTGCTGGTGACTATTTCCGAACAGGTCGCGGCAATTACCCTGAGTATGCTGCTGGTGCCATTGCTGACCTATTTCATCCTCAAGGATTACAAATCGTTTCGCAATCGCATGATGAACTGGTTGCCCAATCAGAGTTTCGAACTGGGCTGGCTGATCTATCACCGGGGTACTTGGCAACTGCAGGCCTATGTCCACGGCGTAATGATTCAATCCATGATCATGGCGGTGGTATCCAGCCTCGGTTATTATCTGGTCGGGCTGGATATTCCGGTACTG
>JANTFI010000143.1 GCA_024763505.1 Gammaproteobacteria bacterium | reverse complement strand
TTTCCTCTTCCTCGGCACCATCGAAGACCGGTGTTGCCATCGGTACACCCTTACGCAGGTTTTCGCACATTTCGAACACTTCTTCATCATTGAATTGCTTGAGGTCGAGCTTTTCGGCGCGATCGTTATACACTTCGCCGAGGAACTTGCGCAGCTTTTCTGCCTTGACATGCTGATCGAGCATCTTGCCGATCTTCAGGCCGACGCCTTTGGCGGCCCAGCCCAGATGGGTTTCCAGAATCTGTCCGACATTCATCCGCGATGGTACACCCAGCGGATTCAGAACCACATCGACTGGCGTGCCATCTTCGCGGAACGGCATATCTTCTTCCGGCACGATCATTGAAACTACACCCTTGTTACCATGACGACCGGCCATCTTGTCGCCCGGTTGCATGCGACGCTTGACCGCGATGAAGACCTTCACCATCTTCAGCACGCCAGGCGCCAGATCATCACCCTGGGTGACTTTCTTTTTCTTTTCTTCGAACAGTTCGTCGAATTTCTTGCGCTGCTCGCCGAGTTGGTCGATCAAGTCTTCCAACTGCTGGCTGATCGCATCATCACTGATACGGATTTTTTGCCAGTTTTCGCGACCGGTGGAATCGAGGTAATCCTGCGTGATCTTGGCCCCTTTCTTCAGACCATCCGGGCCGCCATCGGCTTTTTGATCGAGCATCAGGTTGGCCATACGAGAATAGATATTGCCCTCGATGATACGGAACTGATCATCCAGGTCTTTCTTCAGTGACTTGATCGCGGACTTTTCAATTTCCAGCGCACGGGAATCCTTTTCCACACCGTCGCGGGTAAAGACGCGAACATCAATAACGGTACCGACCATGCCGGCCTTGACGCGCAGCGAAGTATCTTTCACGTCCAGCGCCTTTTCACCGAAGATGGCGCGCAGCAGTTTCTCTTCCGGCGTGAGCTGGGTTTCGCCTTTCGGCGTAACCTTGCCGACCAGAATGTCGCCACCCTTGACTTCAGCGCCGACATACACGATGCCGGATTCATCCAGCTTGGACAGCAAGCCTTCACTGACATTCGGGATATCCGCCGTGATTTCTTCCGAGCCGAGTTTGGTGTCTCGCGCCAGACAGGACAATTCTTCGATGTGGATCGTAGTGAATCGATCTTCTTTCACCACACGCTCGGACAGCAGGATGGAATCCTCGAAGTTATAGCCATTCCACGGCATGAACGCGACCTGCATGTTTTGACCGAGCGCCAGTTCACCAAGATCGGTGGACGAGCCATCGGCCAGTACGTCGCCTGCGGCCACATGATCACCCGGCTTGACGATCGGCTTCTGGTTGATGCAGGTATTTTGATTCGAACGTGTGTATTTGGTGAAGTTGTAGATATCAACACCGGGATCGCCGGCCTCGGTTTCATCTTCATTGACGCGAATCACTACACGGCTGGCATCGACCGAATCGATGATACCGCCGCGACGCGCCTTGACCGTGGTGCCGGAGTCGACCGCGACTGCGCGCTCCATGCCGGTACCGACCAGCGGCTTGTCTGCACGCAGACAGGGCACAGCCTGACGCTGCATGTTGGAACCCATCAGGGCGCGGTTTGCGTCATCGTGCTCGAGAAATGGAATCATTGAAGCCGCTACGGAAACGATCTGCTTGGGAGAGACATCCATGTAATCGATCTTGTCCGCCGAAGACAGCATGAATTCATTGAGATGGCGACAGGGAATCAAGTCCCCGGTCAACTTGCCATCTTTCGAAATATTGATATTGGCCTGTGCAATGTAATACTTGCTTTCCTCAATCGCTGACAGGTATTCGACTTCATCGGTAATCTTGCCGTCTACCACCTTGCGGTATGGGGTTTCCAGAAAGCCATAGCTATTGGTACGAGCGTATACCGACAGGGAATTGATCAGGCCGATGTTTGGGCCTTCCGGCGTTTCAATCGGGCAGACACGACCGTAGTGGGTCGGGTGTACGTCGCGCACTTCAAAGCCGGCACGTTCACGCGTCAAACCACCCGGTCCGAGCGCTGAAACTCGGCGCTTGTGAGTGACTTCCGACAGCGGATTGTTTTGATCCATAAATTGCGACAATTGGCTGGAACCGAAGAATTCCTTAACCGCTGCGGCCACCGGTTTGGCGTTGATGATGTCCTGCGGCATCAAGCCTTCAGACTCGACCAGACTGAGGCGGTCGCGTACTGCGCGTTCCACCCGAACCAGGCCGGTGCGGAAAGCGTTTTCAGCCATTTCACCGACACTGCGAATTCGCCGGTTGCCGAGATGATCGATATCATCAACCGTGCCATTGCCATTGCGGATGTCGATCAATTCTTTCATCACCGCCAGAATATCTTCGGTTGATAGCGTTCCGGGGCCGGTAACTTCATCACGACCGAGACGACGGTTGAACTTCATCCGGCCGACTTTTGACAAGTCATAACGATCCGCATTGAAAAACAGGTTCTGGAACAGGTTTTCCGCCGAATCTTTTGTAGGTGGTTCACCCGGACGCATCATGCGATAGATTTCAACCATCGCTTCCAACTCGTTGGTAGTCGGATCGAGTGCCAGTGAATTAGAGATATAGGGTCCCTTGTCAACATCATTGGTGTAAATCGTGTAAAACTCCTTGATACCTTTTTCGCGCATCAACTCCAGCAGCTCGGGGGTAATTTCATCATTGGCGTTGGCAATCAATTCGCCGGTTTCCTTATCCACCAGTGCTTTCGCCAGCACCTTGCCGAAGACAAAGTCTTCCGGCACGGTCAGTGTTTTGATCTTGGCTGCAGTAAGCTTCTTGACATGCAATGCCGTAATGCGCCGGCCCTGCGGCACGATCACATCGCCTTTCACGGAGATATCAAACGTTGCGGTTTCACCCTTCAGACGCTCTGGCACCAGCGCCATGTCGATACTGCCTTTTTTCAGCTTAAACTGATCATGTTCGAAAAAGGTTTCCAGCATTTGCTCGCTATCATAACCGAGCGCACGCAGCAGAATCGTGGCCGGTAACTTGCGGCGGCGATCGATACGCACAAACAATGCATCCTTCGGGTCAAATTCGAAATCGAGCCAGGAGCCACGATAGGGGATCACCCGCGCATTGAACAACAGTTTGCCGGAACTGTGCGACTTGCCCTTGTCGTGATCGAAGAACACACCGGGAGAACGATGTAACTGGGAAACGATGACACGCTCGGTACCATTGATGACAAAGGTACCGTTTTCGGTCATCAGGGGCATTTCGCCCATATACACTTCCTGTTCCTTGATTTCCTTGACGCTGCGATTCTTGGCAGAGGCTTCCTTGTCATAAATCACCAGCTTGACCAATACCCGCACCGGGGCTGAGTAGGTCAGGCCACGGACCTGGCATTCCTTGACATCAAATACCGGATCGCTGACGCGGTAGCTGACATACTCCAGCTCAACCGCGCCTGAAAAACTGATAATGGGAAAAATGGACTCAAATGCGCTTTGCAGACCGGTACCTTCGATTCCGCCACCATCTGACTTAAGAAAACGTTTGTAGGAATCAACCTGAATTGCCAGCAGGTAGGGTTCTTTGATCACTGCGGGTCGTTTACCGAAATCCCTGCGAACACGTTTTTTCTCAGTGAATGAGTAAGCCATTTAATTTCCTCATCAACAAAAACCATTTTTAATCAAATGGTTAGCGTTATATTTAATAGAGTGGTACTTCATTTAGTTTGCCAGAGCCGATCTCAGGCAAACAAACAGAAGCGGGCCGATGACTTTTACAGCCATCAGCCCGATTCTTATTGGGCGGGTGCAAGCACCCGATCAAACTTCAAATTACTTGAGTTCGACTTCTGCACCAGCTTCCTGCAATTGCTTCTGAATATCTTCAGCTTCAGCTTTGGATACACCTTCCTTGACCGCTGCAGGTGCTGATTCAACCATCGCCTTGGCTTCTTTCAGACCCAGGCCAGTGATACCGCGAACAGCTTTGATGACGGCAACCTTGTTACCACCAAAACTGGTCATAACAACGTCGAACTCATCTTTTTCTTCAGCGGCTGCGCCACCAGCATCACCACCAGCAGCCGGGGCTGCAGCTACAGCGGCGGCTGCAGATACACCAAATTTTTCTTCCATTGCAGCAATCAGGTCTACGACCTCCATTACTGACATGTTTGAGATTGCTTCCAAAATATCGTCTTTAGAAACTGCCATTTTTCATTCTCCTGAAACAGAAATTAAATAAATAAAACTAAAAAATTATGCTTACTTTGAATCGCGAATTGCAGCGACTGTACGAACCAGCTTACCCGGTACTTCATTGATGGTACGGGCAAGTTTTTCGACAGGTGCTTTCATTACGGCCATCAACAAGCTGATTGCCTGGTCTCGAGTCGGTAGCGCCGCTAGGCGTTTGATGTCTTCCGGTGGTAACAGTTCGCCGTTGAAGGCGACCAGTTTCACAACCAGTTTTTTATTCTTGCCCGCAAAGTCGTTGATAACGCGCGCTGCGCTACCCGGCTCTTCGAGTGAGAATGCAAACACCAGTTGACCGCTCAGCGCACCGCCCATGCAATCGAAATCTGTGCCGTCAAATGCACGCTTTGCCAGCGTGTTCTTGACCACTTTCAGAAACACATTCGATTCACGAGCTGCATTACGCAGTTCGGTCATTTCTGCAACCGTCAAGCCCTGGTACTCAGCAGCAACGGCAGAGTGCGCAGTTCCCGCCACATCGGCGATTTCTGCAACAACAGCCTGCTTTTGCTGTAGGTTTAAAGGCATAACACTACTCCTGATTAACAAACCATGATTGTGCCGCACAAACTGCATACGGCACGCTTTCCTTTTCCGCCGAGTACCGTGACTAAAGCACAGTCTCAACGATTCCTTAACGACCTTCCTAACCAGGAAATTCCTGTCTCAGAGGATCATCTACGCAGGATATTAAGTGGCAAGCCACTCCCGCGGTCTTTGACGAGCAGCGATGACGAGCATCACTATCTCAAAGATTCTTTTGTACGATTGATTAATTACCAATCTCAAGTGTGGATTGATCTACCGCTACACCAGCACCCATCGTGGTGGATACTGAAATTTTCTTTAAATAAACACCCTTGGCTGAAGAAGGCTTGGCTTTCTTCAGATCAACCAACAGGTACTCCAGATTTTCGCGCAACTTGTCGATATCGAAACTGGACTTGCCGATCGAGCAGTGGACAATGCCGCCTTTGTCGGTACGGTAGCGTACCTGACCGGCCTTGGCATTCTTGACAGCTTGCTCGACGTTCGGCGAAACCGTTCCCACTTTCGGGTTAGGCATCAGGCCGCGAGGACCCAGCAATTGACCGAGTTGACCGACGATTCCCATCGCGTCAGGGCTTGCGATCACGACGTCATAGTCGATGTCGCCACCTTTCATCGAATCGGCCAGATCCTGCATTCCAACGACATCTGCGCCGGCTGCCTTGGCTTTCTCGGCATTCTCACCCTGCGTGAACACAGCGACGCGAACAGTTTTACCGGTACCATTGGGCAAAACACTGGAACCGCGGACATTTTGATCCGATTTACGCGGATCCACACCCAGATTCACCGCCACATCGACGGATTCGTCGAATTTGGCCAGGCTCAACTCTTTCAACAGTTCCAGGGCTTCATTGATGGCGTATTGACGAGCCGGATCCACCTTTTCGACAATCTTTTTCATGCGCTTGCTTAACTTGGCCATACCATCAACCCTCTACATCCAGGCCCATGCTACGGGCGCTGCCAGCAATAATCTTTACCGCGGCATCCATATCATTGGCATTTAAATCTTTCATCTTGATTGTCGCAATCTCTTCGAGTTGCGCACGCGAAACCTTGCCGACCTTGTCGGTATTCGGCGTACCGCTACCTTTGGATACTCCAGCCGCTTTCTTCAACAGAATGGAAGCCGGCGGCGTCTTCATGATAAAAGTGAAGCTCTTGTCCGAATAGACGGAAATGACAACCGGAACCGGCATGCCCTTTTCCATTTCCTGCGTTTGCGCATTGAACGCTTTACAGAATTCCATGATATTCAAACCGTGCTGACCCAACGCAGGACCTACCGGCGGGCTCGGATTTGCTTCGCCTGCAGGAACCTGCAGCTTTACGTAGTTTTCAATCTTTTTTGCCATTGCAAAATCTCCCGGGTGCAAACGGCGTACTCACTTTCTGCCAGCGCAGTTCACACTGACCGAAGGCTTTCGGACTCCCCATCTATATATATAAAGACAGGCGCGATTGCACCTGCCCCACTTCATCTAGCCTTTCTCTACCTGTGAGAAATCGAGCTCAACCGGTGTAGAGCGACCAAAAATCTGTACCGAAACCAGCATCTTGCTCTTTTCGTAATTGACTTCCTCGACCACACCATTGAAGTCATTGAATGGCCCGTCATTTACCCGAACCACTTCGCCCACTTCAAAAAGCACCTTGGGCCTTGGACTGTCAACACCTTCTTCCACGCGATTCAGAATCGCATTGGCTTCGGCATCGGTTATCGGCGCTGGCTTGTCGCTGCTGCCACCGATAAAACCCAGCACCTTGGGAACTTCTTTCACCATATGCCAGGTGTCTTCATTCATGTCCATTTCTACCAGCACATAGCCGGGAAAGAACTTGCGTTCGCTACGACGCTTCTGACCATCGCGCATTTCGACCACTTCTTCGGTCGGCACCATGATCCGCCCGAACCGTTCTTTAAACGGTGAAGCTGCTACACGGCTTTCCAGCACCTTCTTGACCTGGGCTTCAAAACCGGAATAAGCATGAACCACATACCATCGCATCGCCATAATCTTACCCCAGCAGAGACTTGACGCCCCATCCCAGGAGCATATCGAACAGCCATAACATAATCGCCACAACCAGCACCATCACCAGCACGGCAATAGTGGTCTGGGTGGTTTCCTGACGCGTAGGCCAGACAACCTTGCGAACTTCGACACGGGCATCGCGGGCAAACCCGAGCGACTTTTTCCCGATCGCAGTCGTCGCAGCAATACCGATAGAGACCAGTACCACAGCAAGAATACCCAAAACCCGCAATAACTGCGCTTCTTCTTTGAAATAGTAAAAACCAAAGATACCAGCCACCAGTATTGCCAGTGAAACCAGCAGCTTCACCGTATCAAATCCGGAAGCTTCTTGTTGTTCGGTCTTTGTGACCACTGAATAACCCCTGCCTAACGAAAAAATGGCAGGACAGGAGGGAATCGAACCCCCAACCTGCGGTTTTGGAGACCGCTGCTCTGCCAATTGAGCTACTGTCCTATAAACTTTTTTTGCGGAAAAATACTTCATCCACAAATAAAAGGCGGGGGATGGTAGCCCATCTCCCGCCTTGATGCAATGAGTTATTTACTCAATGATTTTGGATACAACACCGGCACCGACAGTACGGCCGCCTTCACGAATCGCGAAGCGCAGACCATCATCCATCGCGATCGGCGCGATCAGGGTCACTTCCATCTTGACGTTGTCGCCAGGCATGA
>JANTFI010000142.1 GCA_024763505.1 Gammaproteobacteria bacterium | reverse complement strand
GGAAATACGCCCACCAGATCAGACTCTCACCGAAATAGTTCGGGTGACGACTGTATCGCCACAAACCCGTGTCCAGCACTTTGCCTGCATTGCCAGGATTACGTTGAAAACGGTAGAGTTGCCAATCGGCAATGGCTTCAAACAAAAAGCCGATCAACCACAGTATCGTCGCGACCGCATCCAGCAGACTGAATTCGCTGGCACTGTCAAGAGCAACCAGCAAGGACACCGAGATAAACCAGGCCAGCACAGCCTGCAAACCGAATACGATGTACAGGCTCTTGATCCAGAAGGGCTCGTTATTCGCACGAATTGCCTGATAACGTCTGTCTTCTTGCTGTCCCCAATTTCTGACGGTCAGGAAAATCGACAGACGCAAAGCCCACAGCGCAATCAACGCGAATATAAAGAGCGTACGTTCATTGATGGTTTCAGCGAATAGTACGTAGACAATCGCGCTGGTCAGAAACATCAGCGACCACAAACTGTCGACGATGCTGACATCTTTACGGACGAGACTGTACAGCCAAGTTATGAACCCCATCACCAATACGACCAGCAGTGCGATCAACCATGCATCCATATTCATGCCGATGCTTCCTGTTTGCGCAACGTCACTTTGCGGTCAAGCAGATAGCCATCATTTTCACTGGCGAGGAAACTTAAAAAGGGCATGATGATTGACCAGCCAATGGCAACAAACGAGAGCGCCAGTACCGGATCAGAATAATTCACTGCACCCAGTTTATGGCCGGCATAGTAGGCCAGCGGACCGCCAATGAGACCCGCCAGGAAAGACAGAAACACCCTGCCCTGGAGCCAGCGCATGGATACATTGAGTGTTGTCGCGAACAATGCCCACATCGCAATCAACCAGTGAGGCGCCAGCCAGTCAAGGAATTGCCCACCGTTAAACTGCAACAAGCCGGTCATGGTCAACAGGCTGTCCCAACAGGTACCGATGACTAGCGTGTAGAGAATGAGTTTGAGTTCAGAGCCAAAATATTTTGCATTCAGCAGATGCACAGCGATGATCGCAACAACCGTAAGACTGCCTGCCCAGCTATAGTCCGATGCACCACCCAGCACGCAGGCGAACCAGCCAATCTGAAACAGAATAAAGTTCTGCAGTACCAGACGCATCAGGGCGCCCGCTTACTGAAAAGGTAATGACTGACGAACCATTCATTACCGTCGTTATAACCAAACAGTTCGGATACAGCGAGAAAGAATACACGCCATCGCATAAACCATACTCTGGCAAAATCCTTGCCATAGGTTTGCTCCAGTATCGGCCACACTTCGCGTTTCCTGCTATCGATATTTTTCAGCCATGCTTCGGATGTCTTCTGGTAATGCTGTCCGTTCCAGCGCCAGCGTTGTTCCAGCTTGAGTTGATCTTGAAAGTGAAGCGGCAGATCATCACTGGGCATCATTCCACCCGCAAAAAAGAACCGGGTCATCCAGTCAGAGGCGTCTTTGTCTTCGAACAAATACGGCGTTTTTCTATGAGTGAAAATATGCATGAAAAACTTGCCTTCGGGTTTCAGCCAGTTGCTGACTCTGGCGAACAGTTTCCGATAGTTGCGCATATGCTCAAACATCTCGACAGATACGACTCTGTCAAACTGTGTATCGATATCAAAATCATTCATATCGGCAGTGATGACTTTGATATTTTCCAGGCCCTTGGCCGTTGCAGACTCGATGATGTAATCTCCCTGTGAATGCGAGTTCGATACGGCAGTGATATGACATTCTGGATAATGGCTGGCGATCCATTGGGTCAATGATCCCCAGCCACAACCGAGTTCAAGCAGGGTCATGCCATCTTCGATACCAGCGCGCTTACAGGTCTGCTCGAGTGCGGCAACCTCTGCCTGTTCCAGCGAGACGACATCCTCAGGCCAGTAACCACAACTGTATTTCGCGTTCGGCCCAAGCACATCCCGGTAGAATGCCTGAGGCACCTCATAGTGTTGTTCGTTGGCTTTTTCCGGTAACACTGCGATGGGTGAGTAGTCCATGGCCTGAATGAACGCGGTTTCTGCATCCGCCATGGCTTCGATATTATCCGCACCAACCTCGCGCAAACGCTGTCTTAACAGACTGCGTATCCCTGTGCGGATAAGTGCGTCCGGTATGTATCCCTGTTCGGTAAGTTCGTGTGCAAGATTATTTCCCATTTTTCCAACCTCTCAACGATGCCTTAATTGATCGAACCGGTATTGGGGTTTTCTGCCATCGCATCAAAAATTTCTTTCAATCCTGATAAATCGCCCGAGCCGTGCATTTCAATCGCAAGATAGTCTTCTCGGTTTTGCTCTGATTCAAAATAGATTTTGATGGCATTCGGGCCTTCGCCTTCGATCAAGAAAGGCGCTTTGTCTACTTCAATAACTTCATTGAGTGTCATCGGGTCAGTCGTTGTAATTCTCATCATTTCTACTCCTGTGGACTTGAAAGTGATCGAACTTTCGATGTTGTGATTGTGCTCGAAGAAAGTTTTTTGTGCAAGTTTTTTTATATTGTACAATTTTTATGTATAATAATTAGCTCTGATTAAAACCGGATATCCTTACACTCATGACCGATCGTTATCTTGGGCTAAAAGAATTTCATCACGGCAGGCCGGCCAATATCGGCATTGTTTTGATTAATCTGGGCACGCCCGCAGCACCTGAACCAGCGGCTTTACGTCGTTACCTCGGACAATTTTTGTCCGATCCACGTGTAGTCGAAATCCCTCGACTGTTGTGGAAATTTATTCTTCACGGTGTGGTGTTACGCATTCGTCCGAAAAAATCGGCCCGCACCTATGCTCGCATCTGGACCGATCAGGGATCGCCATTGATGACTCTGTCTCGTGGCCTGACTGAAAAAGTTGCACAGGAATTATCTACTTCTACAGGCAACTCAGTGAGCGTTCGGCTGGCTATGCGCTATGGTCAACCCGCGATTGACCGGGTATTGAACGAGTTGCAAAAAGAAGGTGCGGAACAGCTTCTGATCGCCCCGCTCTACCCACAATACTCTGGCGCAACTACCGGCTCGGTAGCCGACGCTGTGTTCGCCAGTCTTGGCCGCTGGCGCTGGGTACCCGAGTTGCACTTTCTGGCGGCTTACCATGATAACCAGTCGTACATTGAAGCCATTGCCGATTCCATCCGGATGCACTGGCGGAATACCAATCAAGGCGACAAATTGATTATCTCTTTTCACGGCATGCCCAAAACGACGCTACTGGCGGGTGACCCTTATTTTTGCCACTGTCACAAAACCGCGCGCCTGGTTGCTGAAAGTCTGGATTTACAATCGCATCAATGGGAAATGGCATTTCAGTCCCGTTTCGGACGTGCACAATGGCTGCAACCTTATCTCGCTGAACGGCTCAGCCTGTTACCCGCTGAAGGCGTGCATCATGTAACCGTTATCTGCCCCGGCTTCGCGGTCGATTGCGTTGAAACCCTGGAGGAAATCAATATGGAAGGCAGAGAGATTTTCACGCAAGCCGGTGGCAAAACATTCGAATACATTCCCGCGCTGAATGATGACGTATCCCACGTCAAGCTACACTGCGACAGAATCCTTCAGCACATAGAACCGTGGTTGGCCACACACGACGGCAGGGACAACTCTCTTCAACCTGTACTCTATGAACAATCACGCAAACTTGCCCTTGCGGCAGGTGCGCAAAACTGAGGATCGATTCGATGCAGAAATTCCTGAGCGAAACACCGAGAATTGCAGTCAGTGCCTGTCTGCTGGGTCAGGCCGTGCGATTTGATGGTGGCCACAAACGCAACCGCCTGATTACCGATCAACTGGCGAGTATCATGGATATCGTGCCATTTTGTCCGGAAATGGAAGCGGGACTGGGCACCCCCCGCCCTGCAATACAACTACGACGGATCGGAGGTCGTGTTCGGCTGGTACAGTCGCAGGATGCATCCACTGATGTCACAGATCGCGTTTCTGCCGTGGCCATCACCCGTGCAAGCCAGTTTGTCGAAAACATTAGCGGACTCATCGTGCAACGAAAATCACCCAGCTGCGGCATGGAACGGGTACCCGTATCCAACGGGCCGGGTAAATCTCCGGCTTACAACGGTATAGGCGTCTTTACAGACCAGTTCAGCCAATACGCGCCACTGATTCCGATCGAAGAAGAGGGTCGAATGAATGACCCCATACTGCGGGAAAATTTTCTTGAACGCGTGTATGCCCTGAACCGGTGGCGGCATCTTGATCCGAAAGACCTCAAGGGTTTTATCGACTTCCACGCCCGCCACAAACTACTATTGATGGCTCGTGGCAGTGAAGCTTATATGCGCCTCGGGCGGATTGTATCCGGCGTCACAAGAGCGACGCTGGAGCAGCAACGCGAAGTGTATATCCTGCAATTTATGCAAACCCTGAAAAAAAAGGTTTCGCGCGGACATCATTACAACGTGCTCCAGCACATCATGGGTTATTTCAAAAACAATCTGAGCGCGGAAGACAAACAGGAACTGATTTCGATATTCGATGCGTACCGAGCCGAGCAGGTACCGCTGACCACACCGGTGACTCTGTTAAGCCATCATTTACGCAAGCACCCTGATGACTATCTCGAAAGCCAGTATTACTTTACACCCTACCCCGGCACACTGGCGTTGCGCGCGGCGGTGTAATTGATCTCAACCCGGGAGAGTATTGCCATGAACGATGACAGAATACAAAGCCGTATCCGAGAAATCATCAAAACATCGGTGCATTTACAATGCGGCAGCGATTGCTGGATCTGGAAGCGCCAGATTTCGAATAGTGGCTATGGCAAAGTCATGGTCCCCGGCCCATCCGGCACGGTCACGAAAAGCGCCTTGACGGCCAGTTATACAGCTTTTACAGGAACTATCCCGCAAGACTCGCTGGTCGTACAAACCTGCGGAGAACGTTTGTGCGTCAACCCGGAGCATCTTGAGTTGAAATCCCGTGAAGCATTACAGCAGAAGGTTCGTAGCCCTGACGATGTACAGAGATATGCCAAAAAATAATACGATTGAAAGCAGCCGTAACCCTGTCGTCTTTTATGATGGGCAGTGCCCCTTGTGCAGTCGAGAAATCATGCACTATAAAAAACTCGACCGCACCAGCTCGATTGTTTGGGTCGACTTGCATGCAGCCACAACAGACCTCGAACTGTATGGACTGGACAAGAATGCCGCAATGGCAAGACTGCATGTGATGGATTCTGACGGAAAATGGCTGACAGGTGCCTGGGCCTTCGCGGAAATGTGGAACAAATTACCCTACTACCGCAGCCTGTCCTGGATATTACGAAAATGCAAGCTATTGCCTTTGACGGATAAAATCTATAGACGGTTTGCTGCCTGGCGCATGCGACGGCGTTGCACAACGAGCAGCTGTCAACAGCAAGACAAGGATTGACGCAAATTCTTCTTGCAAGACTGAAAGGATCCAGAGAAACAAACACGAGAGGAACAGATGCATACCTATCAATCCGGACCATCTCATAATGAGCCAATACTGGAAGCGAACGGACTGGCAGCGGTTACACTGACGGCCATTTGGTCGGACGGCATCGCTGAACACGAAGATCGTAAGCATTTCGGTAATTTCAGCGTCTTTCGTGAAATCGATTTGCTGCCACCGGATATCGCTTCAAAATTGATCGGGATGCGTCCCGGAAATTGCGCAGAACAACAAATTTCCGCAGATGAAATTGTCGGTGAATGGCTGGAAGAGCGCCAAATCGTCACCGATATGAATAGCTTTGATTCACATTATCAGCGTGGTCTGGTAGTAACACCTCATGCCGGTCGCTTTTATCCGCAAGGTTATTTGCACGGTACTCGAGACATTGTCAGGGAAACCATCGCACCCATGAGAGTCATAAAATGCGAACAAAATCGATTGACGGTTGACCTTAATCACCCGTTGGCCAGAATTGGCCTTGTAATCAGGCTGCAACTCGACGATATACTGCCTGGCTATGATCGACGTGGTGGTCGCTGCAATAGTTTGGTGGAAGATTTGCTGCAATACAATGGATTTGCCGCATCTTTGCGCGATGGTCGAGAAACCGATTATGGTGACTTTACAACCCGACAGACAAGACGAGATGATAAACCTGATAGTGTCTTTTATTCCAGACCTCGCATGGTGCAACATCTTGATGCCAGAGCATTGAGCACGATCAATCAACTCTATCGAAAATTGATCCCGGCGCAAGCCGAGGTGCTTGATCTGATGGCCAGCCATGACTCTCATCTTCACAGCATACCCTGGTCAAAGTTGCATGCACTTGGTATGAATAAAAAAGAACTGGCCACCAATAAATCAGCCGATCGCACTCTCTTGCAGGATCTGAACAAAACGACCCGTCTGCCATTTGAGAACAACAGTCTCGATGCGATAGTCTGCACTGCTTCGATCGAATATCTGATAGAACCATTGAAAATACTGAAAGAATGTTTGCGCGTACTACGCCCGGAAGGCGTACTGGTAGTGACGTTTAGCAACCGCTGGTTTCCTACCAAAGCAATCAAAATCTGGAGCGAGTTACACGAATTTGAGCGACTCGGCATGGTGACGCAGTGGCTGAAGCAGTCCGATTTTGTTAACTTGCAGACGTTCTCTTCCAGAGGGCTACCGCGTCCTGCTGACGATAAATACGCCGATAAGACACCGTTTTCTGATCCGATATATGCCGCGTGGGGATACAAAACACCTGCCTCTTTGTAGCCAGTAGCCATGTCAGAAAATCAACTGCAAACTTCACCGTGCATGAGCTAACCGACTGAACGACAAGTTATTCAGACCGGACTCATGTACGAGATTGATCTCTACGATTTGAATTACTCCTTTGCTCCGGGCCAGGCACACTCTCTCTGCAGCCAAAACCTGCATCATTTCGATATCTGGCTATGCTGACTTGATCAACGTTAGCGAATCACAGAACTCCGCCCGTCTGGCGCTGATACCTCAATTGAGAAATACCGTTTTAAAAGCCCCACAATCAAATAATACGGTCTAATCCATTCTGGATAACCAGAAAATTCATACAGGCGATCGGGGCAATCTCTACTTTTCTTAAGACATGGCTTAGCCGGTGGCTGAAACAATTATTACCCTAAAAGGGGGCTTCCGTCACAGCAGCTGACATCATAGAATTTTTTTGATTTAACCCCGTTGGTAAAAGACTTATCTCTGATAAAGGAAATGTCTCCATGCTCGATCTTCGCAAAACACACTCATTCTGGTTTCTGGCATCCTCATTATTTTTACTGACCGCCTGCGGTGGCAACAGTAACGGTGAAAACCCGCCAGCCACTTATACTGTGACGACCTCTGCCGGAACCGGCGGCAGTTTCGACAGCAGCAGTGCCACGGTCAATCATGGAGACACAACCTCTTTTAGCGTGATACCGGATACCGGTTATTCGATTGATACCGTCACGGGTTGTGATGGCAACTTGTCAGGCACCACCTACACCACCGGGCCTGTCACCGCTGACTGCACGGTGACCGCCGGTTTTGCAATAAA
>JANTFI010000141.1 GCA_024763505.1 Gammaproteobacteria bacterium | reverse complement strand
AGGATCTCCTGCGCCGGTTGATGCGAACCAGTGAACTTGATGCGCGATGAAGCCAACTGCAAGTGATAGCGCATTAGCGGCTGCGCCGGACGATTGACGTCATATTGCAAGGTCACATCGGCAGCGACATCGGTTGTGAAATACAGTAACAGAAAAGCTATAATCCCGCCCGCTTGCATGAACGCTGGCATTGATTTCATCCACTACCCCGAATCTAAAAGGCCAGAGTTTAGACCAGATGCAAGCAACCCGGCAAAAAAAATCGGCCCAATCCAAATCGCAAAAGCCAGCCTCGAAATCATCGCGCAAGCGAAGCCGCAAACCGGTTGTCGGCGGTAGAAAGCGGTTTCGCAAAGTCCTGTGGCTATTGTTGTCGATCGCGCTGTTCGCCTTGCTGGCTCACCTGATTTACCTCAATCATTTGATCGAAAAGCGCTTTGACGGTGAAACCTGGTCTCGTCCGTCGCGGGTGTATGCAAGGCCGCTCGAACTGTATGTCGGGCGGGGGATCGAACCTGCGCAATTGATCAGTGAATTGAAACTGGCCGACTATCAGCCGGTTAAAAAGGTAGCCAAACCCGGGCAGTATCAGCGCAGCCAAACGCAATGGATGATCTATACCCGCGATTTCCACTTTCCCGATCATCATCAGTCCGCCGCGATCATACAGATCGATCTATCGGGCCGGGATATCACGGCGATACGCGATCTGAGCCATGACCAGATGCTGGATTTCTTCCAGTTGACTCCGGCGCGCATCGGCAGTTATCTGCCCGGTAATGGCGAAGACCGATTGGTGGTGGATGAAAATGAAGTCCCGCAAAAGCTCGAACAGATTCTGCTGGCGGTCGAGGATCGCAAGTTTTATCAGCATTTCGGTGTCAACCCGCTCTCCATTCTGCGTGCGTTATGGGCCAATATCCGCGCCGGAAAAACTGTGCAGGGCGGTAGCACGTTGACCCAGCAACTGGCCAAGAACCTTTTTTTAACCCCGCAACGCTCACTGCTGCGCAAGATCAATGAAGCCCTGATGGCGATGCTGCTGGAAATCCGCTTGAGCAAACCGGCGATCATGGCCGCGTACATCAACGAAGTGTATCTACTGCAACAGAAAAACACATCGGTGCATGGCTTTGCGCTGGCCAGCCGGCTGCTGTTCAAGCAATCGCTGGGGCAACTGGATGTCGACCGGCTGGCATTGCTGGTGGGCATGGTCAAAGGGCCATCCCTGTACAATCCGTTGCAACACCCGCAACGCGCGACTCAGCGCAGAAATCAGGTGCTGAAGATCTTGCGGGATGAAAAAATCATTACCGCAGAAAAATATCGACAACTCGTCAAGCGTCCGCTGGGCGTGGTCAAACGATTGCCACCGGTCAATCCGTACCCGGCCTATCTGGATCTGGTCAAACGCCAGTTAACCAGCCATTATTCTTCCACCGATCTGGGTCAGCAGGGGCTCGATATCTTCACCGCGTTCGACCCGCTCAGGCAGCGCCAGCTGGAACGCGGCCTGAAAAACGGGCTGAACCGTTTCAGCAACAAGAAACTGCAAACGGCCGTCATCATGGCCGACTATCTAAATGGTGATCTGCTGGCGATGGTGGGCGATCGCAATACCGATTACCCCGGATTTAATCGCGCCATACTGGCCCAGCGCCCGATCGGTTCGCTGATCAAACCGATGTTGCTGTACGGTCTGCTGCAACAGGGCAATACGCTGGCCACTCGAATCGAAGACAAGCCGGTCAGCGTGCGCCAGTCGGATGGAAAAATCTGGCAGCCGCAGAATTACGACAAAAAGCTGCACGGCAAAATGACCCTGTACAATGCCTTCATCAAATCCTACAACCTGCCTTTTGTCCGTCTCGGCCTGCAGGATGGCGGCCTGAAAACGCTGGTGGAAAACCTGCAGCGAATCCATCTGCAGAAACTGAAAAGAATCTACCCATCGATTCTGCTCGGTGCCATGCCAATGACACCGCTGGAAGTTACCCAGTTGTATCAGGTGATCGCCAATTCCGGTTATTTTTCACCGCTGACCACGATCCGCGAAGTGTTGGATGCCGACCATAAACTGCTCAATCGGGTGCCGCTGCAATCGCAGGCTCTGTTCGACCGTAGTACCATGATACAGGTGCAGCGCGCGCTGATCGGGGTCACCGAACAGGGCACTGCGCGCTATCTGCGAACACGCTTCAAGGATAAAACCTTCGCTGGTAAAACCGGCACCACCAATGATTTGCGGGATTCCTGGTTCAGTGGTTTCACCAACCGCTATCTGACCGTGGTCTGGCTCGGCGACGATGACAATAACAGCATCAACCTGACCGGCTCATCTGGTGCTTTACGGGTGTGGGCAGATATAATGGCGCAAATGAATGCACAATCGCTAAAACTGACGGCTGACCCGCAACTGGAATGGAAGACGATCGATATCCTGCAGGGCGGTTTGACCTCACCATCCTGCGAAACATCTGCTCTGCTCCCTTTTGTCAGCGGGCGGGCGCCGGATTTTACAAGCGACTGCCGAGGTAACACCAAGGAGAAAGGCCAGTCATGGCTACAAAGACTTTTACAATAACCATTGTGCTGATGCTGTTGCTCAGTGCCTGCATCAGCCCGCAGCCAGTCGTCAAAACCCGGCAATACCATGCCGATGACGCACCCAAAAAAAGTACCAGAGCACTCAACAGCCTGCAGCTGAAAGCGCTCGAATTGATGAACCGGCAACAATTTCAACAATCGCAGCTGTATCTGCAGCGCGCCATCAAGATCGATCCACGCGACCCGCTGAACTGGCATTATCTGGCGCAGAATTACTGGCATTTGCATCAGTATGCGCAATGCCGTGAAATGGTTCAGCGTGCCGAAGCCTACAGCCAGTTTGATGCCGATCTGCAAAAGGCCAACCGGATCTTGCTGCAACAGTGCAGCGAGCAATAGTCACCGCCATGGCCCGACTTGCCAGTGAAATCGATGTCAACGATGTGCTTGGCGAAGACGGTATCATCAAACAATACATCGCCGGATTTCAGCCTCGCCAGAGTCAACTGGCAATGGCGCAATTGATCGAACAGGCGATTGCCGAAAAGCAAAGCAAGGTGATCGAGGCCAGCACCGGTATCGGCAAATCCTTCGCCTATCTGGTACCGGCATTTTTATCCAGCGGCAAGATCCTGATATCCACCGGCACCAAAAACCTGCAAGACCAGCTGTATAAAAAAGACATTCCGCTGATCAACAAGACGATTGTTTCCGGCAAGCAAATGGCATTGCTGAAAGGGCGCAGTAACTATGCCTGTCCGCATCGAATCAAGAAACATCGCTTGCAGCGCCGGTTCCAGACGCCCCAGTTGAACCGGGTCTTCGAGGCCCTGCAAGACTGGTGCGAAACCACCTCCAGTGGCGATATCGCCGAATTTTCCGATATTCCGGAAAACGACAGCCTGTGGTTTTATGCGACCTCCAATGCAGATAATTGCCTCGGCAGTGAATGTCCGGATTTTCGCGATTGCTTCGTCATCAAGGCACGCAAGAAAGCGCAGGACGCCGATGTCATCGTCATCAACCATCACCTGTTTTTTTCCGATCAGGCGCTCAAGGATGAAGGCTTTGGCGAATTGCTGCCGGACATCGATGTGTTGATTTTTGACGAAGCCCATCAATTGCCCGAAGTCGCTTCCAATTTCTTCGGGCGCAGCCTGACCATGCGCCAGTATGAATTATTGATGCGCGATATTATCGATGCCCAGCGAGCCGAAGCACGCGACAGTAAACAGATTCAGGATGTCTGTCACCAGAATGAAAAACGCATTGCCGATCTGCGCCTGACACTGGGCAAATTCAATCCGCGTGGCGAGTGGCGGCATATACAGAATGCCCCGGAAATTCAACAGGCGGTGGGCGAGCTGGAAAGCAGTATGGATGAATTGCTGGAGCAACTCGAAGCGATGAAAACCCGCGGCAAGGAACTGGCCGCCTGCCATGCGCGACTCGACACAGTCCGCCAGTTACTCAGCGATTTCATGCAGCCCGACAGCAATGATGTAACCTGGTATGAATGGAATGAACGCAGCTTTCGCCTGATGATTTCACCGGTCGAAGTGGCTGAACAGTTTCGCCAGCAAATCGACCGCAGTCTATATAAATCCATAATCTTTACATCCGCGACTTTAAGCGCCAACGGTTCGTTCGATTACTTCACCAGACGGCTCGGCATTCAGGATATCGACCCTGCCACCTTTATCAGTCCGTTTAATTATCAGCAGCAAGCGATGCTGTATTTGCCCGACGATATGCCCGAACCCAACAGTGATGCATTCGCTCGCGTGTTTGCCGAGCAATGCTGCGAATTGATCAACGCCACGGCCGGTAACTGCTTCATTCTGTTTACCAGTTATCGCATGCTCACCTTAACTGCCGATGTTTTACGCCGACGCCTGAAAAACAAGCTGTTCATTCAGGGTCAGCAGCAGCGCAGCGAATTACTCAATGATTATCTCAAAACACCAAACCCGGTGTTGCTCGGCACCAGCAGCTTCTGGGAGGGTGTCGATGTCAAGGGTGACAAACTCAAACTGGTGATCATCGACAAGCTCCCGTTCAAATCGCCCGGCGATCCACTCTACAAGCGTCGCCTGCAGCGCGTGACCGAGCAGGGGGGTAATGCCTTCATGGATGTTCAGATACCGGAAGCCACGATCAACCTGCGCCAGGGCGTGGGCCGGTTGATACGCGATATTCATGATCAAGGTCTGGTGATGATTGCCGATAACCGTCTGACCACCAAGCCCTACGGCAAGGACATCCTGCAAAGCCTGCCCGATATGCAACGCTGTCGGGAATTGTCCGAGGCGCTGCAATACGCGCGTGGCTTGCAGTCAAAGGGCTGAATCGCTATAAACGGATACTCGAAGCATCAAAAAGGAATCGCTATGAAAATTACAGGAAATTTTGACGTCAAACTGACCCCGCAGGAAACGTTTGTAAAAGGTAAAAACGGAATCAATCTGGCAAGAATGAGTATCGAGAAAACCTTTCATGGTGAGCTGCAGGCCAGCAGTCAGGGTGAGATGTTAAGTGCGATGACGGCGACCGATGGCTCGGCCGGTTATGTGGCGATCGAACAGGTGGAAGGCGTTCTTGCCGGGCGCAAGGGCAGTTTTGTTTTGCAGCATTACGGCAGGATGGATAAAGGTAAGGATCGCCTGACCCTCGAAGTGGTGCCTGATTCAGGTACCGGCGAATTGGTCGGTATCACGGGTTCGATGTCGATTACCATGGCTGACGGTCAACATGCTTATGAATTTGATTATGACTTAGCCTGACCGAAACAGCAGGGCATCTTTGCTTGCAAGAAAGGACTTGTGAAATCGGAAAATTAATTACAAAGAACCGAACGGGGATCGTCGGAATTTCAAGCTGAAAGCGCAGTATAGGTAGTACATGACTCATCCATCCGAAGAAAAAATCTATCTCCCTCCGGAAAAGCTGGCGGTTGGTCTGTATATCGATCTGGAACTGGGCTGGATGGATCACCCGTTTACCTTTTCCAGTTTCAAGATCAAAAGCGACAAGGATATTCGCATCATCAAAAGCCTGAAACTCAAAAAGGTCGCCGTGTTTCCGGATCGCAGCGATGTGCTGATGCTGGATATACCGGAGGAAGCAGGTAGCGACCAGACAGACTCCGCAGAAGACGAGCAGGAAAACCAGGCGCTGGAGCAGGCACTTTGGGATGAAAAGCAGCAGCAACAGGAAAAGTCCCGCTTGTTTCATCAAAAACGACGGGAAATCGCGCGCAAATATAACGAGACATCCAGCCAGATCAAGCAAGTGACCGGAGACTTGCGCAACCGGCCGGCCAACGCCATCCACGACATCGACCAGATCGTCACCGAACTGGCTGAAACCTTTGATCATAATCAGGATATGCTGACCCAACTGGTCAACCTCGAAAATACCGATTTCAGCGACTTTAACCACATCACCAATGTGACCATGCTGAGCCTGATGCTCGGTTCCGCCATCGGCTTGTCAGAGAATGACATGAAACTGCTTGGCAGCGGCGCACTGTTGCACGACATCGGCAAGATCGATGTGCCTGGTGGCATCCGCAACAAGCGCACGGCCTTGACCAGCGCCGAGCAGGAAATCCTCAAACGTCACACCCAGTACGGCCGCAAGCTGATCGAAAGAACCAAAAGCATGAATGCCGAGATTCTCAATATCATCGAACAGCATCATGAATACCTCGACGGTAGTGGCTATCCGAAAGGCCTGAAGGGCGATCAGATTTCCCGGCTTGCGCGCATCGTGGTGATTACCAATCTGTACGACAACCTGTGCAATCCGGCCGATATTGCCGCCGCGATGACGCCCAAGATGGCCCTGGCACGGATGTACCACCACTATCAGGATAAACTCGACCGCGGCCTGGTCGAACAATTGATCAGCCTGCTCGGAGTGTATCCACCGGGTAGTGTGGTGCTACTGAACGATGACAGTATCGCGCTGGTGGTTTCGGCGGCATCCAATGCCCGGTTGGCACCAACCGTGTTGATCCATAACCCGGATATCCCCAAAGAGCAGGCACCGGTCATCAATCTGCAGGATTATCCGGACCTCAAGATCATCGAGGCACTGGGGCCGGGGGAATTTCCACCCGAAATCCATCACTATCTCGGCGTGCAGGACCGGCTCAATTATCTGGCCGAAAGCATGACCCAATAACCGCGGTTTGTTCGCTGATTCAACCGGCGTATGCACGCGGTTTACGTTATAATCGCGCTTTTTTTACGCTGTCGCACCCATGGAAACTCTTACACTCCCGTCGCTTTCTACGATTGAAGGCGAGGTCCAGATTCCCGGCTCGAAAAGCCTGTCCAACCGTATTCTGTTGCTCGCTGCTCTGGCGGAAGGTGAAACCGAGGTTCACAACCTGCTCGACAGCGATGACATCCGCCATATGCTCAGGGCGCTGGCTCAACTCGGTGTGCAAACCCGGCTGAGTGACGACAACACCCGCTGTCAGGTGCACGGGCTTGGCGGCGTTTTCCATGCCGATCAGGCGCAGACGCTGTTTCTCGGCAATGCCGGTACTGCGATGCGACCGCTTACCGCCGCGCTGTGTGCCAGTCACGGCCAGTTTACAATGACCGGTGAGCCGCGCATGTACGAACGACCGATTGGCGATCTGGTCGATGCCTTGCGCCAGGCTGGTGCCCGTATTGAATATCTCCAGCAAGACGGTTTTCCGCCTTTGCAGATCGAGGCCGATGGCTTGCGTGGTGGGGCTTTGGAAATTCAGGGGAATTTGTCCAGCCAGTTTTTGACCGCAATGCTGATGGCTGCGCCATTGTGCCAGCAGGATGTCAGTATTCAGGTACTCGGCGAGCTGGTTTCCAAGCCCTATATCGATATCACGCTGGATGTGATGCAACGATTTTCGGTGGAGGTGGATAACCAGCAACACCAGCGCTTTGAGATTGTCGCACCGCAAAAGTATAAGTCGCCCGGCCGCATCATGGTCGAGGGCGATGCATCCTCCGCTTCGTATTTTCTGGCCGCCGCCGCCATCGCCGGTGGTCCGGTGCGGGTACATGGCGTCGGCAAGAA
>JANTFI010000140.1 GCA_024763505.1 Gammaproteobacteria bacterium | reverse complement strand
ATTTCACCAGCATGGAGAGTTACCGCTGTATGATTTCAAGGCCATTTTCATACCGCTTGCCGCTGGTGGTATTATTGGTGCCATAGCGGCTTCCTACGCCCCGGTGAGCTATCTGAAACCGGTGTTACTCATTACCATGATCAGCATGTCATTGGTCATTCTGTTCCGCCCTTCTGTAGTGTTACCCGAACCGGGTACCGAACCAAAGCGAGTGCGAGACACTCCCTCTTCCTGGCTGATGCTGTTTGTCTCGGGACTTTATGGTAGTTTCGTACAAGCCGGAGTCGGCTTCGTACTGATCATGGCGCTGGCAGGAAGCCTGCGTTACGACCTGGTGAAATCCAATGCGCTGAAATTACTATGTACTCTGGGGTTCACTACAATCGCACTGGTCATATTCATCGCACGGGACCAGGTGCTCTGGATCCCGGGTCTGATTCTGGCAGCCAGTATGATGCTAGGCGCACATCATGGTGTCAACCTAACGATCGACGCCAAGCCGGAGTCCCTTAAGTGGTTTTTATTTATCATGACCGTATGCGGTAGTATGGCTGCATTTTATTTCTGACATCTCTCGACTACCTTTAAAGGATAGCCGGGTTATTAATAGACCCGGCTGTATCAGCAGGCTGAATTTTAGCCACCAATGAGAGCACCATTCGAGCAGTCGCACCCCATAAAATCTCGCCATCATATGGATCGAAGTAAACGACTGGAAATTTTTTTCCATGATGCTGATGAGGCTGCAACCTGTGATGCGAGGGTGTCGCCAGCCAGTCCAAAGGGATGCTGAAAATTCTAGAAACTTCGAGCCTGTCTGCAATCAGTGTGCAAGGCCATGGAATCACCGAAACAACCGGCGTAATGCAATACCGACTAATGCTGTGGTGCATGGATAGCTGTCCCAGCACTTCGACCTTGTCTCTGGGCAGACCGATTTCTTCTTCCGCCTCGCGCAAGGCCGTCTCGATCATATCCCGGTCCTGTGATTCTCGTTTTCCGCCTGCAAAGGCGACCTGCCCACTGTGCATATCGCTCGGGTGATCGGCGCGACGAATAAACAACAAGTGCCAGACTCCCTGATACAAGTAGAACGGAATCAATACCGCCGCTTTCCGGCTCTCGCGCCAGTCAAAGTCTGAGCGTAGATCGAAAGAAAGGCTGCTATCGGATTCTGCCAACCGTTGGCGTATCAAGTCAGGCGTTAGATAATTGAACCCGTTCATGTGGTCAATATATCAAAATGGCTAATATCAAACCATCCACGGTGTTTATGATTTGAACCTTAAAGAGAAATATGAAGACTCAAAGGTGATGAAAGAAAGATGGCCCGTCGGTATCGCTACGTTCAATCCCAATCTCTCCCGATGATTGTGTCTAAACTTCTTTCGGGTTCGAAACCCTCTACTCTGGTTCTGGCGAACCCATAAAAAAAGCCACGCCGGAAATTGCCGACGTAGCCTTCTAAAATGGCGGAGAAAGAGGGATTCGAACCCTCGATACGCTTTTAACGTATACTCCCTTAGCAGGGGAGCGCCTTCAGCCACTCGGCCATTTCTCCTGAATCTTCGTTTTCTATCCGTATTACTTTGCTGTCCTGCTAATCACACGGCGCTCCGCTCGCGCGTTACTCCGGGCTTCCTGCCCTTCGCCCTTCGGGTAGCGACTGAGTCGCTATGTTAAATTGCTCCAGGCAATTTAATCAGCCTCTCGGCCATTTCTCCTGAATCTTCGTTTTCTATCCGTATTACTTTGCTGTCCTGCTAATCACACGGCGCTCCACTCACCCGTTATTTCAGAATTTCGCTTAAGGTTTCTTTAATCTACAGACAACCGGGGCATCGGAGCGGTCAGTATTATACTCAAGTTTTTACCGGGGTTTAGAGGTTTTTTCAAACGGAAGGGGATAATTTGTTATTTCGGCCTGAACAACTGATCAAAGACCGCTTAAATCATTAACTTTGCCGAAAAGAGCTTATCACGATAGTGATAAAAACTGTTTCCGGCTCAGTAACTCAGAATTCCTTCGATAAACTGTACGTCCTAGTAACTGTTTCCGAGATTTTCCTGATTTTTCTCTGCTTTGATCCGATCGTAAATCTCTTCACGGTGAACCGCCACTTCACGAGGTGCGTTGACGCCAATACGAACCTGGTTTCCTTTAACACCCAGAACCGTAACGGTGACTTCATCACCGATCATCAGCGTCTCACCGACTCGCCTTGTTAAAATAAGCATAAAACTTCTCCAGTTAAGTCAATCAAAAAACAGGTCTTCCTATAGCTGCCTGCTTTATACAACGATTCGCTATTCCAACAGCGAACATATAAATTTTACCCGACTATGCAGGCTGTAGCCACCCCGAAAAGTAAATTCAATTATTCATTCCTTTTCTTGATTTATTCATTTTCATCCCCTTCGAGGTCGAATCCATCGTGCAATGCTCGAACGCCCAGTTCGAGATACTTTTCTTCAACCACGACCGATATCTTGATCTCGGAAGTACTGATCATGATCATGTTGATGCCTTCTCTCGCCAGAATTTCAAACATTTTGCTGGCGATTCCGGCGTGGGAGCGCATACCGACGCCGACAATCGATATCTTGACGATCTTGTTGTTACCACTGGCTTCTCGAGCGCCCAGTTCGCTGGCGGTATTCTGCAAAATTTTCAACGCGGTATCGTAATCATTACGGTGCACGGTAAAGGTAAAATCGGTCGTGCCATCAGCGCCGATATTCTGCAAGATCATGTCAACTTCGATATTGGCATCCGAAATCGGGCCGAGTATCTGAAAAGCGACGCCCGGGGTATCCGGTACGCCATTGATGGTTAACTGCGCTTCGTCGCGGTTAAAAGCTATTCCGGAAATCACGGCCTGTTCCACGTCATCACCCTCATTCATATCTGATGTAATCAATGTTCCCTCGCCTTCTTCAAAGGAAGACAGCACGCGCAGAGGAACTTCGTACTTGCCGGCAAATTCGACAGCGCGAATTTGTAATACCTTGGAGCCGAGACTGGCCATCTCCAGCATTTCTTCAAAGGTTATCTTGTCCAGCCTGCGGGCTTCAGCCACTACCCGCGGGTCGGTGGTGTAAACCCCGTCCACATCGGTGAAAATCTGGCATTCATCGGCTTTCAACGCCGCGGCCAGCGCCACTCCGGTGGTATCGGAACCACCCCGACCCAGAGTAGTGATATTGCCTTTTTCATCCACGCCCTGAAATCCGGCGACCACGACAACCCGGCCGACGGCCAGATCCTGTCGAATGTTTTCAGCGTCGATCGACTTGATGCGCGCCTTGTTGTGGGCATCGTCGGTCAGGATTCGCACTTGCCCGCCGGTATAGGAAATCGCGTCCTGCCCCTGCATTTTCAGAGCAGTCGCCAGCAGTGCGATCGTGACCTGTTCGCCGGTGGTCAACAATACATCGAGTTCACGGCCGCGAATCTCCGGGTCAATCTCTCTGGCCAGTGCGGTCAGGCGATTGGTCTCGCCACTCATCGCCGATACCACGACTACCAGATCGTGCCCCTGCTTGCGATAACCGATGATCTTATCAGCGACGGCCTTGATCCGCTCTATCGAGCCGACCGAGGTACCCCCGTATTTCTGAACCAGTAGTGCCATATTGCCAGTGGCTGAGCCAAGTAAGAATTGAAAGGAACGGGATTATAGGAGAAAGCAGCTGTATAAGTCACGACTTATACAGCTATCGGGTGATTATTGAGGATTACAGTCTGGACTCGACCCAGCCCGCGACCGATTCGAGTGCTTGCGGCAGCTTTTCCGGCTGATTTCCGCCGGCTTGTGCCATATCCGGACGACCGCCTCCCTTGCCACCACATTGCTGGGCGACCATATTGACCAGTTCGCCAGCCTTGATCTTATCGGTTTCGGACTTGGTGACGCCCGCGATCAGGGTAATTTTCCCGTCATTCTCGCTGGCCAGCACGACCGCAGCATGCCCGAGTTTATTCTTTAATTGATCGACGGTATCGCGCAGGGTTTTGACATCGGCACCATCAATTTTGGCAGCCAGCACCTGAATGCCTTTGACTTCGACCGCCTGTGACGCCAAGTCTCCACCGGCCTGAGCGGCCAGTTTCGATTTGAGTTGCTCCAGTTCTTTTTCCAGCTTGCGCTGGCTTAGCTGCAGTGCCTCGACCTTGCCGACGACGTCATCACGACCGGCCTTGAGTGAGCGGGCCATCTGTTCGAGTTGTTCTTCATCTCGATAAAACAATTCCAGAGCTGCCTTGCCGGTAACCGCTTCGATACGCCGAACGCCGGAAGCGACGCCGGTTTCCAATGTGATCTTGAACAAGCCGATATCACCGGTGCGCTCGACATGGGTGCCACCGCATAGTTCGACCGACTCTGATCCGATATGAAGCACGCGCACGGTTTCACCGTATTTCTCGCCAAACAGCATCATTGCACCGGTTTTCTTCGCGTCATCAATCGACATTTCTTCTGCTTTAGTGGGTAAATTCATGCGGATCTGATCATTCACCCGATCCTCGATCTGGCGAATTTCATCCACCGTCAAGGGTTGAAAATGGGAGAAATCGAAACGCAGTTTCTGGTCATCCACCAGCGAGCCCTTTTGCTGAACATGATCACCGAGAACCGCCCGCAAGGCTTCATGCATCAAGTGAGTCGCCGAATGATTGAGCTGAATCGCCTTGCGCCGCTGTTCATCGATTTTCGCAACGACGCTATCGCCGACCCGAAGCTGGCCCGAAGCCAGCGTACCGACATGTAGAAAAACACCTTTCTGCTTTTGGGTATCGCGTACTTCAAACCGAGCCGAGTCGTTGGTGAGTTCTCCACTATCCCCGACCTGACCGCCGGATTCTCCGTAAAACGGGGTCTGGTCCAGCACAACCATGGCGGTTTCGCCCGCCCTCAGTGACTCGACCTCGGCATCATCACGAATGATGCGCAATACCTTGGCCTGATCCCGCGTATCCTGATAGCCCTTGAAATCAGTTTCCCGAACATCGCCGAGCTGGATACTGTCGCCGCTGGCCGCGAATTGACTGGAAGAACGCGCCCGGTTCTTTTGCTTGGCCATTTCCGCTTCAAAGCCGGCATAATCGACATCCAGCCCCTGCTCGCGTGCTACATCCGCGGTCAAATCAGCCGGGAAGCCATAGGTGTCATACAGTTTGAATACGGTATTGCCATCGATCACGGTTCCTTCCATTTCATCGATCGCTTGCTGCAGAATTTTCATCCCGTGTTCCAGCGTTTCGGCAAATCGCTGTTCTTCTTTCAGCAGCACCTGGGAGACATGATCTTTGGCCTTGACCAACTCGGGGTAGGCGTCACCCATAACATCGCACAGGGTGTCCACCAGTTTGTAGAAAAACGGCTGATTGCAACCGAGTTGGTGACCATGCCGACTCGCCCGACGAATAATGCGCCGCAACACATAGCCGCGGCCTTCATTGGACGGCAACACGCCATCGACGATCATGAAGGAACAGGAACGGATATGGTCGGCGATCACGCGCAGCGATTTATTTTGCAAGTCATCGGTGCCGGTGATTTCCGCCGCCTTGCTGATCAATTTCCGGAACAGGTCGATATCATAATTATTGTGGACACCCTGCAAAACGGCGGCCAGTCGCTCCAGCCCCATGCCGGTATCGACCGAGGGTTTGGGCAAAGGTGTTAACGCGCCGCTGGCATCGCGGTCGTATTGCATGAACACCAGATTCCAGATTTCGATGTAGCGATCACCATCTTCGTCTGGCGAACCCGGCGGGCCACCGGGCACCTCTTCGCCGTGATCATAAAAGATTTCACTGCAGGGACCGCAAGGGCCAGTGTCGCCCATCTGCCAGAAATTATCCTTGGCGCCGATACGGCCAAAACGCTCAGGGTCTATTTTCATTTCCTTGAGCCAGATATCCTCCGCTTCCTGATCTTCTTCATATACAGTGACCCATAGCTTTTCGGCTGGCAGGCCTATTTCATTGGTCAGAAAATCCCAGGCGAACTGAATCGCTTCGCGTTTGAAATAATCACCAAAACTGAAGTTACCAAGCATTTCGAAAAAGGTGTGGTGACGCGCCGTGTAGCCGACGTTTTCCAGATCATTGTGTTTGCCGCCGGCCCGAATACATCGCTGCGAAGTGGTGGCGCGCTTGTATGGCCGGGTTTCTTCGCCGAGAAAGACATCCTTGAATTGCACCATGCCTGCTGCGGTAAACAGCAAGGTCGGATCATTGGCCGGTACAACCGGACTGGAGGGTACAATTTCGTGACCTCGTTGTTGGAAAAAGGTGAGGAATTTCTCGCGAAGTTCTGCGCTGGAAGTCATTGATTTAAAACACGTATAAGTAAAATTGCAGTGAAATCTCCGGATTTCACTGGCCAGGTGGCTGCCCGAGTGGTTCTGGAATGCAATCCGATTGGGCTACAAAGTAGCCTGGCTCGAGTCAATCAGTGGATATGACACAGCACCGGTGGATTTCAAAAGGACCCGTCAGTCACAAAATCAGCGGAATAATCGCATGACTTCATCGGCAGAAAAACCCCTATTTTGCAAAAAACGCGCCTGTTTGCTCTTTTCCCGGTAATCCACTGGCACTTGGTCGCCGAATTTCTTGCAACGCTCCTGTTCCATTATCTCGCGCCAGTCCAGATCGAGGCGCTCCATCTGCTCTTCGATCAACGTATCGCTGACACCTTTCTGACTGAGCTCATGGCGTATCCTGACCGGACCGCGCCCTTTTTTAGCCCGGAAGTAAATGAAATTTTCGCAGAAACGCTGATCACTTTGCAGACCTTCCTGCTGCAGGCGGTCGAGGGCTTCGTCAATTTCACCGGTGGCAAATTCGCGCTGGCACAGCTTGCTCGCCAGCTCAGCGCGTGAATGCTCCCGTCGCGACAGTAAATCCATCGCCACATTGCGTGCGCTGCGTTGAATTTTGACCATGATTGGAAGCAGGCAAATTTAGTTCTCGCCGAGACGCAAAGCGCGCAAAGGACATCTCGTTAATTTTTACTTCAGGTTTTCTTTGCGTTCTTCGCGCCTTTGCGAGAATCAATTCAAGCCTTGACGGTTTCCTTTTTGGGCTTGCTCTTTTCCGTCTCAGCCGCTTCGGCTTTCTGGGCTTTCTGGTTCAAATCCGGCAGTAATTCGGCGCGAACGCGCTGGTCGATTTCATCCGCCATTTCCGGGTGTTCCTTCAGATATTTACGCACATTGTCCTTGCCCTGACCGATGCGCTCTTCGTTGTAGCTATACCAGGCACCGGCCTTGTCGATAAAGCCGAGCTTGACGCCCAGATCGATCAGCTCACCTTCGCGTGAGGTACCTTCGCCATACAGAATCTCGAATTCGCATTGCTTGAACGGAGGCGCGACCTTGTTTTTGACCACCTTGACGCGGGTTTCGTTACCGACCACTTCATCACCACGCTTGATCGCGCCGATGCGACGGATATCCATGCGCACCGAGGAATAGAATTTTAACGCGTTACCGCCGGTGGTGGTTTCCGGATTGCCAAACATGACGCCGATCTTCATGCGAATCTGGTTAATGAAGATGACCATCGCGTTGGAGCGACTGATGCTGCCGGTCAGTTTACGCAAGGCCT
>JANTFI010000139.1 GCA_024763505.1 Gammaproteobacteria bacterium | reverse complement strand
AACTCCAGCAGATGCGCCGGTTCGAGCATGCGCCCGGGGCCGACTTCGCCGCAGGCTTGCTGACCCGCATCTGGCCCCCAGATTTTCACCGACCGGTCGCCCAGGGTTTGCAGATTTTGCTGCATCGCTGGTTGTTGAAACATTTGCTGATTCATCGCCGGGGCAACAGCGATCGGCTTTTCGCAGGCCAGCACGATCGTCAGCAACAGGTTATCGGCATAGCCGTCGGCCAGCTTGGCCAGCGTATCGGCGGTGGCCGGCGCGATCAGCAACAAATCACACCAGCGCGCCAGCTCGATATGATCCATCGCATTGTCGGCATCGGCGTCGAACAAATCGCGGTACACCGGTTCACCGGTCAGTGCCTGAAAGGTCAGCGCGGTAATAAATTCCTCAGCCGCCGGTGACATCACAACCCGGACATGAGCACCCTGCTTTTTCAGCAGGCGACACAGTTCGGCCGCCTTGTAGGCGGCTATGCCACCAGTCACCCCGAGCAGGATATTTTTATTGTCCAGTTCATTCATTTGTTTTATTTTACAGCTTCCACCATACAAGGGAATGGATAAATCATGTCGATCATGGACTGGCCGGAACTGGAACGCCCGCGCGAAAAATTACTGGAAAAAGGGGCACAAGCGCTGTCCGATGCCGAACTGCTGGCGATTTTTCTGCGTACCGGCATCGCCGGAAAATCGGCGGTCGATCTGGCGCGCGACTTGCTCAGTCACTTTGGCTCCTTGCGCGCATTGCTGAAAAGCAATCAGGCACAATTCTGCGATTACAAGGGACTGGGGCCGGCCAAGTTTGCCCAATTACAGGCGGTGCTGGAAATGGCGCGACGACATCTGGGTGAATCGCTCAGCCGCGGTCAGGCGCTGACCAGCCCGCAGCAAACCCGTCAGTACCTGCAAACACTGTTACGCGATTTCGAGCATGAAGTTTTCGGTTGCCTGATGCTCGACAACAAGCACCGCGTCATTGTTTTCCGGGAAATGTTTCAGGGCAGTATCAGCAGCGCCAGTGTTTATCCGCGCGAAGTGGTCAAGCAGGCTCTGGCCGATAATGCCGCGGCCGTCATCCTCGCGCACAATCACCCTTCCGGCATTGCCGAACCGAGTCAGTCGGATATCCACATTACCCAACGCTTGCAACAGGCGCTCGAGCTGGTCGATATTCGCGTGCTCGATCATCTGGTGATTGGCGACGAGGTGGTGTGTTTTTCCGAGCGCGGTTTGATTTGAGGCTGGCCAGAGGACGAGGCTGGTTTTTCTGGAAATATTTTTGTTAGGTGGTGATTCTTGAGCGGCACCGGATGGAACCCGGACCTTGCCCAGTCATAAAATTATTTTTATTGTATTCTCGTATCGACAAGTTCATGGTAGCCAAACCAGCCAAAGAATCAAAGGAGATGACATGACCGCGCCCGACAAACCTGCCATTTCGCCCTTGTCCGATGGCCCGCTACTGGTCAGGAATCTGGAGCGTTTTAGCAATCGCAATGGCCCTCTACTTGGCGAAGATACACTGGCTTTATGCCGTTGCGGTGCGTCCGCCAACAAACCCTTTTGCGATCGCACTCACAGTAAAATCGGCTTTTCATCGGCCCGCTCAGCGGATCGACTGGAGGACAAAGGTATGGCATATGCGGGTGCGAAGATTACGATTTATGACAACCGCAGCCTGTGCGCCCATGCCGGTGCCTGCACCGATGGACTGCCCGGCGTTTTCCGCATGAAGCAGGAGCCGTGGATCGACCCGGACGCGGCAACGGTGGAAGCGATTATCGAAACTATCAAGCGTTGCCCCTCCGGCGCGCTTGGTTATACCATCGATGGCGAGCCAGTCCCAGCACATCCTCAACCCACAGGTATTTTCATCGCTCCTGATGGGCCTTATGTCGTGACCGGCGAAGTCGATCTGATTGATACGCAATTCGGTGACGGCGCTAACCCGCAGCAATACACCCTATGCCGATGTGGTGCTTCGAAAAACAAACCGTTTTGCGACGGCTCGCACTGGTCGATCGAATTCAGAGATGACAAAAACTGATCAGCTGCGCGGTTTATGATTTTTGGTAAAGCGGGTCGGTAATGCCTGCAGCGGATCATCCGGCCAGGGATGTTTGGGATATCTGCCTTTCATTTCCTTTTTCACTGCATGATAACTGCCGCACCAGAATCCGGCCAGATCCTGGGTGATTTGCAGCGGCTTGCGACCCGGCGATAAAAGGTGCACGAGTAACGGAAGTTTGCCATTGGCGATTGCCGGCGTCTGGTGACAGCCAAACATTTCCTGTAGTTTGACGGCCAGTACAGGCGGTGATTGGCTGTAGTCGATTTTAATCCGTGATCCGCTCGCCACCTCGATGCGCTCTGGCGCGAGTTGTTCGAGTTTTTGCGGCAGTGGCCACGGCAACAGGGTGAGCAGGCAGGTATGCAGGTTAATTTTCTTCAAGTCTTGTCGGTTTCGCACCGCATCCAGAAAAGGTAACAGCCATTGTTCGATCGACGTGAGTAAACCTGCATCACTGACATCCGGCCAATCGGTATCAGCGCCGCTTTCGACCTTGTGTTCGACCAGGCAGGCAATGCGCTGGCGCAGCGAGATGGTAGCTTGATCCCATTCCAGTACATTCAAACCTTTTTTTCGAATCCATTCCGCAATCGCTTGCTGGCGATTTTCGGGCGTAATATCCGTCAACCGCTGGCGCTGCAGAACAATCCCACCCAACCGGGTCTGTCGCTCTGCCACCATTTTATCTTCTTGCCCAACCCACTCGACAATTTCTTGTTGTTGCAGCAGTGGAGATAACAGCGTGTCGAATAATGCCGGGTTCAGTGGAGCCGCGGCGTAAATCCGGTCTTCCCGTGTTCCGGCCAGTCCGCCCAGTTCAGCAATGGCCAGATAGGGTTGCGCGGCCAACCGGTTTTCTTTCGGCAACACTGCGGCACGTCCATTGCTAAGCAAATAACTTTGACGGTCATCACTTCGCCGCTGCGCGAGACGGTCGGGATAGGCCAGGCTGATCAACCAGCCAATTACGTCATCCTCAGCCAATGTGATCGAAGGCGAGGGCGTTATTTTTGCACAGGTTTTTTTCAGCATTTGCATCTGCTGGCGACTGCCATGCAGCCAGTTTTTGAATCGGGCTTCACAGGGGATGTCTCCGAGCAACACATCCACTTTGGCCCCTATATCGGCTGAGTAATGCTGTAGTGGATCTTTTTCCGACAACAGTACGGACAGCACACTGGCTTTTTCCAATTGAGAGTGTGCGGCCGCCGTAATCAGCATATGCGCCAGTCTCGGATGGGTTGGTATCTGCGCCATCTGCTCACCATGAGGACTCAAGCGCAGAACCGCATGGTTGTCATCGTGGCGGATGGCACCGAGTGAGTCGAGCAAATCAAGCGCCTGTTGAAATGCCGCCGGTGGTGGCGCATCGAGCCACTGCAATTGCGCCGGGTTATCGACACCCCATTGAAGAAGTTGCAACGCCAGCGGCGCAAGATCGGCCTGCTGGATTTCCGGCGGAGTCTGCGCCGGTAAACTGGCCTGCATCGATTCATTCCATAACCGGTAACAATGACCGGGACGGGTACGACCGGCGCGACCCATGCGCTGGATACTCGATGCGCGCGAAATGCGCCGCGTGTGTAATCGCGTCATGCCGGTCGCCGGATCGAAACCCGGCTGACGACTGAGTCCACTATCGACTACGGTGCTGACACCATCGATGGTAATACTGGTTTCTGCAATGTCGGTGGCCAGCACGACCTTGCGCCGGTACTCATCCTGAGGCGACAGGGCTCGAATGGCTTTCATTTGCTCATTCAGTCGCAGAGCGCCATACAGCGGCAGCAGGCAGGTGTCATCCTCGAGCCGGGGTTTGAGCAATTGACTCAATCGCTGGATTTCGCGCTGGCCGGGCAAAAAAACCAGAATCGAGCCATCGGTTTCGGCCAGCGCGCGCTGTACCGCGGCAAGCATCGCCCGCTCCAGCGGCTCACGCACTGGCGCGACACCGCAATAGTGGATTTCGACCGGATAGCTGCGGCCTTCGCTGGTGATCTGTGGCGCACCATCAAGCAATTTCGACAAAGCCATCCCTTCCAGCGTGGCCGACATCACCAGTAGCTTGAGCGGGTCGGATTCGCGCAACAACTCACGAGCCTGCAAGGTCAGCGCCAGCCCGAGATCGCTGTTGAGATTGCGTTCGTGGAATTCATCGAAAATGACCAGCCCGACCCCGGATAGCTCCGGGTCTTGTTGCAGCATGCGCGTCAACACGCCTTCAGTGATCACCTCGATGCGGGTGCTCTCGCTGACCCGGGTTTGCTGGCGAATTCGATAACCGACTGTTTCGCCAACCTTTTCACCGAGCAAACTGGCCATGCGCTCGGCCGCCGTGCGGGCAGCCATCCGCCGCGGTTCGAGCATGACGATTTTTTGCCGTTGCAGCCAGGGCTCATCGAGCAATGCCAACGGCACCATCGTGGTTTTACCGGCACCGGGTGCAGCCTGCAAAACCAGTGTATGATGCTGTTGCAGAGTCGTTTTAATGTCGGGTAAAACCGAATGAATCGGCAAGTCGTTGGTGTTCAAAACTGGCATCGGTCACGGGAATGGCGGGTATTTTGCAGCAAAGCCACTTTTCGCGCCATGTTCATCGAACCCTTTAACCCTACACCGATCCCGAATATATGAAGAGAAAGAATTTCATCCGAACTAAAACCGGTTTCCTGTTGATCTGCAGCCTGATCCTGACGGGTGCCATCCTGCCAGCCGTGGCCCAGCAAAGCGAAGCCGTATCTCGGAATATCGAGCAATTGATCCGCAACCGTGTCTGTGTCGCCTGTGACTTGCACGCGGCCAATCTGGCCGGGCGGGACTTGTCCGGGGTCAACCTGGAAGCGGCTGACTTGCGCGGTGCCAATCTGCAAGCCGCAAACCTACGCGGTGCGAATCTGTCACGCGCGATTCTGCTTGGTGCAAACATCACAGACAGCCAGCTCAGTGGCGTGGATTTACGCATGGCTGATCTTTCCGATCTCTATATTGAGAACGCTTTCAAGTCTGAGAATATCATCGGCACCCGGTTCGAAGGCGCACGCTTTGCTGATGGCGTGGTCTGCGGACCGCCGCCGAGCAAAGGGGGCCGGGGCTGCCAGCATCCTTGACAGTTTTGGCTGCAGACACTGTACCTTACCCCCGAAACAGCGACTGCCTGCTTGCATAGATGATCTGTACAGGGATTTGCAGGCTGGGATGTATTGGTTGCTTTAGTGTAAAATATATCTCGGAAGCGGGGATTTATGCCATGAAAATTCTGGCAAAAATTTCGAGTCAGATGCAGAGGTAATTTTGTGATTATCGCGATTGATATAGGGAGAGAACATGAAGTTTATAATCAAGAAAGAACCTAACGAACAAGTAAATACTCACTATCCTATAGCGTTTGTTGTGTCTTTTCTTTTTACCCTGGCAGGATCATTCACCTTTCTCCTGGGTGGTTTCTTTCAGATTTATTCTTTTTCGAGCCTGAATTTCGATAGTGGAAATCTTCTTTACGTCTATTTGCTATTTGTTGGGTTACTGATGGTTGCCCTGGGATAAATCTTGAAGGCGGTCATCAATAATGCCGATCAGACCCGAGAAATTATGAAGCTACTTCGTGAAAAAACATAACTGGTCCGCTTGGTTGGTTTTCCACCCCGGTGTGCATCATAAACTCGACTACCTCGTAACGAAATACCACCCAACGGAGCCGGCATGAAGATTCTCGTTTTCGGTAACTCCGCCAGTGGAAAATCGACATTGGCTGCCAGACTCGCCAGACGCTATCAACTGGCGCACCTCGATCTCGATACGGTCGCGTTTGCAATCGATCCACCAACCCAGCGCCGGCTGCTGGCTGATTCGATGACAGCGATTCACCCCTTTCTGGCAGATCAATCGCGCTGGGTGATTGAGGGAGGTTATGCCGATATACTGCAAGCTTTACAGCCACTCGCCGATGAACTGATTTATCTCGACTTGCCACTGCAACATTGTCTGGACAATGCACGCGCCCGTCCCTGGGAACCACATAAATATGCATCGCGTCAGGCGCAGGATGATAACCTACCTATGTTGCTGGAATGGATCCGACACTACGAGTCACGCCAAGATTATTTTTCGGCACAGGCGCATCGACGGCTGTTCGAACAATCTGCTCTGTCCCGCCATCGCTTGACCAGCAACCGGCAAAGCCAGCAATTTACATTCGAACACTGCCAGTAATCCTTCGAAAACCTGCCTCAGTGGCAACTCTAAAAGCCTGCACGGCTTGCGCTTCGATACGTGGCATTGTGTCTAAAAATCCACTTGCAAGACTCTGCACAGATCTGGAATAGACATTGATTATGAACTGCAGGACAGCATCGAACAACCGGCACGGTGACGCGCCCACTCCGGCCGCTTTTCGGCGAAGACTTGCTTGTCAGGTTGTTCATCGTAGGGTTTTCTGAGCACTTCGAGTAATTCCTCGATCATCGAATAATCTCCTTCGGTCGCCTTGTCGATGGCTTGCTGAGCGAGATAGTTTCGCAACACATACTTCGGATTGATTTGTTGCATGCGCTGGCGCCGTTGTGTTTCGGTTACCGACTGCGCGATAAGTTGCTCTCGATAATTTTTCAGCCAGCGGGTCAAGGCTTGCAGGTAGGCGGCATCAATTTGCTCCGGCTGATACCAGGCTGGCTCGAACAGTCGGTTAAGTCCAGTTTCATCTTCCCAGCCATTACCGGACACATCAATTTCGGACAGAGCGCGGTAAAACAGGGTCATGTCGGTTTCGACTTCTTGCAGTAGCCCGAGTAAATCATGGCTGAGACAAACCGCTTCTTCGCGGGCTTCCGGCAAGCCCAGCTTGCTGGTCATCATCTGGTTGTATTGCGCCAGATAATATTCGTTGTAGCCTTGCAGACAGGCTTCCAGTGGCGTGGTATCTCCGATTAACGGATAGATTGCTTCGGCTAACTGCAAAAGGTTCCACAGTGCAATATTGCTCTGGTTGCCAAATCGATATCGTCGTCCGCCGGCATCGGTGGTATTCGGCGTCCAGTTCGGGTCGTAGTCTTCGAGCCAGCCATAGGGGCCATAGTCGATGGTCAGACCGAGGATGGACATATTATCGGTGTTCATTACACCATGCACGAATCCGACCCGCATCCAGTGTACGATCAAGTCGGCAGTGCGTCGGCAAACCTCTTCAAACCATTGCAGGCAGACATCCTCGGCGCTGGCATCCAGATGCGGGAAGTCGGTTGCAATAGTGTAATCGACCAGCTTTTTCAGTGTGTCGATATCCTTGCGAGCGGTTAAAATCTGGAAATTTCCGAAGCGGGTAAAACCCGGCGCCATGCGACAAACTACCGCGCTCGGCTCATAGGCCGGGTGCCCGTCGTATAGCATGTCACGCACGACTTCGTCGCCGGTCAGCACCAGACTGAGCGCGCGCGTGGTAGGAACGCCCAGATGGTGCATCGCTTCACTGCACAGAAATTCACGCACCGAGCTGCGCAGCACGGCATAACCGTCTGCAGTTCGCGAATAGGGGGTAGGGCCTGCACCTTTTAATTGCAGGCTCCAGCGTTTGCCAGCACGATTGATGATGTCTCCGAGAATAATGGCGCGGCCATCGCCAAGTTGTCCGGCCCAGTTACCGAACTGGTGGCCGCCATAACACATGGCATAGGGTTGCATACCCGGCAGCAAGCG
>JANTFI010000138.1 GCA_024763505.1 Gammaproteobacteria bacterium | reverse complement strand
TCTGGACCTATCGAGGACGTGTTCTGCTGGCATTGAGCAGTCTTGTGATTTCAAAGCTGGCTATGGTGGGTATTCCTGTTGCACTGAAATATATCGTTGAAGCGCTGGATAAAACCGTCCATCAAAACCTGACCTTACCCGTTTTGCTCTTGCTGGGATACGGGGCGTTGCGTTTCTTGAGTTCTGCATTTAATGAGTTGCGAGACGTTATCTTTGCGCGCGTTCGTTATCACGCCATGCGAGAACTGTCGGTATCCACGCTGAAACATTTGCATGAGCTGCCGCTTCGATTCCATCTGGAACGAAATACCGGCGCGATATCAAAGGATATGGAGCGCGGCGCCCAGAGTTTCAGCTCCATCCTCAATTATCTGGTATTCAGTATTTTGCCGACGGCGGCCGAGTTTCTACTGGTCGCAGTAATTCTGTTCGGGCAATACGATATCCAATTTGCACTGACGGTATTTGGTACCGTGGTTGTGTATGTAATCTTTACCTTTCTGGTGACCGAATGGCGCATGCACTACCGCCATGAAATGAATGCGCTTGATTCCAGCGCCAATGGCAAGGCAATGGATAGCCTGATGAATTATGAAACGGTGAAGTATTTCAACAACGAACAGCATGAAATCCAGCGCTATCAACACACCATGAAAAAATGGGAAGATGCGGCGGTAAAAAGCCAGACGACCATGTCTACACTGAATTTCGGTCAGGGTGCGATCATCGCTGTCGGCGTCACGATTGTCATGTTTTATGCGGCCAATGGAGTCGTGAAAGGGCAATTATCGCTGGGTGATCTGGTATTGATTAATGCCATGATGTTGCAGCTTTTCCTGCCGCTCAATTTCCTCGGCATTATCTATCGGTCGCTCAAATACGCTATGGCCGATATGGATATGGTGCTAAAACTGTTGAAAAAACCTCTGGAAATTACCGATGCAAAAGATGCCGGGGAGTTAACCATCGAGTCCGCCACCGTGGAATTCGACCATGTCGGTTTCCACTATAATCAGGACCGGGAAATCTTGCGGGATGTCAATTTCAGCATTCCAGCCGGGAAAAAGTATGCCGTTGTCGGGCCTTCCGGCGCAGGAAAATCCACGCTGGCACGGCTGATCTTCCGTTTTTATGACACCACCGCAGGAGAGATACGCATCAGTGGACAGCCGATTCAATCTGTGACTCAGCAAAGCCTGCGGCGCCAGATTGGAATCGTGCCACAGGACACTGTGCTGTTTAATGAATCCATTTTTTATAATATCCAGTACGCCAAACCGGACGCGAGCCGTGAAGAAGTCATCGAAGTCTGCAAGATGGCAGACATCCATGCGTTTATCGAAAGCCTGCCTGATGGTTACGATACCGTGGTTGGCGAGAGAGGGCTGAAGTTATCCGGTGGTGAAAAACAACGGGTTTCCATTGCCCGTGTTTTACTCAAAGCCCCACCCATTTTGGTGTTCGATGAAGCCACCTCCAGTCTGGACAGCAAATCGGAGAAGAATATTCTGCAGGCACTGAATTCAATCTCTCGCAATAAAACCACACTTGTGATTGCACATCGCTTATCGACGATCGTCGATGCAGACAACATACTGGTGCTCGAGCATGGCGAGATCAAGGAGCAGGGCAACCATGAACAATTGTTAGAACAAAAGGGGTTGTATGCCTCGTTATGGGAAATCCAGCAGAAAAAGGCGATCAAAAAGCAATCAGCGGAGTCGCTCATTGAGCATGCAGAACTGGAGTCCAGCCCTTTATAATCCGCATCGCCTGAATTCGATTTGTGATGGATTGTGCAACACGCCCCGGGACATCGTGTTTCAATCATTCAGGGTTACAAACATCATAAATCGGACAAATCCATGAAAAACTTCAACGCAATCACTGACTATAGCCGGGAAGAAATCGAGCAACTGGTCGGGCTGGCCGACCGCCTCGACAAACATCCAGAACCAAGATCGCTGGAAGGAAAAGTCCTGTCATTGCTGTTTTTGAATCGCTCTCTGCGCACACTGGCGTCTTTTCAGGCATCCATGATACGCCTCGGTGGTGGTACCTTTGTGATATCTCCCGAAATGTCGATTTACGGGCTCGAATCAAGATCCGGCATTATCATGGATGGAACCGCAGCCGAGCATCTCAAGGAAGCCGTTCCAGTGATTGCCTCGTATGGCGATGCTATTGGTATCCGCGCCATGGCGAAGATGGAAGATCTGCAGCAGGATTTGCAGGATCAGGCATTCGGTGAGCTGGTCAGTCATGTAACCACGCCCTATGTCAATATGGAATCAGCGATGGAACACCCTTGCCAGAATCTGGCCGACTGGAAAACCATGAATGATCTGGGCATTCCCGGGCAAGGAGGAAAGTTCGTATTGTCGTGGAGTTGGCACCCGAATCCGCAACCGCTGGCGACAGCGGTTTCTACATTGAAAATGGCGGCTCTGCGCGGTATGGATATCACCATTCTCCGGCCGGAAGGCTATCAGTTACCGCAGCCGGTCATGCAGACAGCACGCAGTCTGGCCGATCAAAGCGGCGGCTCTTTGTCAGAAAGTGAAGATCGCAGGGAAGCAATGGAAGGGGCGCATACGCTGTATGTCAACTCCTGGTCTTCCTGCGAATTCTATTCACGTCCTCAATCCGAAGACCGTTTCAAATCCTCTCTGCGGGACTGGTGTATCGATTCCAGCTGGTTCGAGAGTGCGGAGCCGGATTGTCGCTTCATGCACTGCCTGCCGATACGCCGCGGCGTGGCGGCTCTGGATGAAGTGCTCGACAGCCCACGCAGCGTAGTCATCGAAGAATCGCGAAATCGTATGCTTTCCCAGATGGCGGTATTGCACCGGATGCTTTCGACCCCGGAATACTAATCTTTGGATATTCCGGCCACCATGCGTATAATTTAGAGAATTCTAATATTGGTGAAGGTATGAGCGCATTTGAATTTGATTCGGAATTATCCAGCTGCGGTGCCAGCGAACCGTTTGCATTGCGCGTGATCGGCGATGACATGACGCCGGAGTTTCAGGATGGTCATATCATTGTGATCGACCCGGGCGGTTCGGTGCGCGATGGATGTTATGTCGTAGCTAACCCGAACGACGAATTCATCTTTCGCCAGTTATTTATCGATCAAGGTCGATATGTGCTTCGCGCCACCCAGCCGGGTTTTGAAGAAATCGAATTGACCAATGGGCTCGGCGATATCGTGGGTGTCGTAAGTCAGCGGGCAGGGCGGCGACGTAGCGAGCACAAGCGCTACGATCTGTAGCGTATGTCGTTTTACTCAGGCGCCATTTGATCGGCGCTGGGTGTACCTTCCAGAAATTCTTCCGCAAAATCAGGGTCCACGGTGTTGCCATCCAGACCGACCAGCGGCTGATCGTAATCATTCCAGCCGCGCACGCCGGTTTTCAGCGATGCCACATTTTGATAACCCAGCCATTGCATGGTCAGAGCGCCCAGCGCACTGCGATTTCCCGAGCGGCAAACCACGATGACTTCCTGGTCTCGCGCCTGCACCAATTGGGGGATGGTTTCATCATAATTCCACTCGCATGCCTGCTCGAGCACTCCTCGCGGAGCCAGAATGGAGTCAGCGATGTGCATCGCCTTGAATTCATCCGGTTCACGGATATCCACAATCAGTGGCCTTTCCGGTAGAGACAGTTTTTCTTCCAGATCCCAGGGGAAGATTTCATCAATTTGCTGCAGGGCTTCGTTGATCAGGTCGTTGAACGTTTTCATGCTGATTTGGCTATGAGATAAAGCGCGACATGGTAATGCATCTGCGGGGCGAATCAAACGTGATTCAAGTGCGGGATTTTTCTTCCCATAAAAAAACAGCCTGCGGATGCAGGCTGTTGATAGTCAGGGTTTAATTACCGGGTACCGGTGCTGGCGGCGGTGGTGGTGGCGCCATGTAGTGATCATTCATCGAATTGCCGGGAGCTTGGCCGCCGCGCATTTGTCCGCCCGGTGGCATCATGCCTTGCGGAGGGGGGCCTCCATTGCCAAAACGTGGCCCATTATTGCCCCAACCCATGCGAGGACCATTGTTGGTGCCGAATCGAGGGCCATTGTTGCCCCAGCCCATACGCGGGCCATTTCCGCCAAAGCGAGGTCCGCCATTGCCCCAGCCCATACGTGGCATGTCAAAATTGTTGCCCCAGTTTCGGCCGCCGCCCCAGTTCGGCCCACCACCCCAGTTCGGCCCACCACCCCAGTTCGGGCCGTTGTTCCAACCCCGGTTATTGCCCCAGGGCATCCAGTTGTTGTTACCATTATTATTCCAGGGCATCCAGCTATTGTTGTTTCCCCAGCCGTTATTATTGTTACCGGGCCACCACGAGCCGGCACTGGCAGTAGACATGGCCAGACTGCTGCCCAGTGCCAGTGTAGCCGCCAGTGTATAGGTTGATAATTTTTTCATTGGATTACCTGTTCGGTTGATTGGTTGTTCAGTATGATGCTCGAGAAAGATAATAGCCAATCTCTAGCTTCAAGCCTAGTAATTTATGGATAAAAAATACAGCTTTCAGTGAATTGTTTAAAAGAAGTAAATAATAGATAACTTATGACAAGTTTATTTCGTTAATTCAGTTGCTTGCACATAAATATGAAAAGAATAAAACTTTCTTTTGAAGCACCTGGTTATTCATTACATTACAAAATAATACCAGCGACGACATTTCTGTCTTCCGCGACCAGTATATTAAAAGTACGGCACAAGGCGCCCGTGTTCATGACTTCGACCCCATAACCCATGCAAGCAAAAGCGCCGAGAATTTCAGTAGCTGGAAAAACCTGTTTTTCTCCGGAACCGAGCAGGATGACATCCGGTTTCAGGTCAAAGATTGGCTCGAGGTGAGAGGGAGTCAGGTCAGCAATGCTGGCGACCGGCCATGGCTCGATCAGTTCCTGTGGAGACAGCACCAGACTCTGCCCGTAGGGTCGTTCATTGATCGTAACCTGATTTTGCTGGTAGGCCGAAATATGGTAACGGCTGGTAATGATTTCTTCTGCAAGTGCCATGTCTGCAGGTTATCGCAGTCAGTCACATTTATCCAGCCTGCGGCTGCTCTGTTATTGACTGTATTTGGCGCTATGTTAAGGTTGCCGGTTCATTTTATCGAACCCTTTTCAACCCTGACGAGACGCTTCCTTGAACGACGATTTTCAACGCATCAAACGCCTGCCACCCTATGTTTTCAATATCGTCAATGAGTTAAAAGCTGCGGCCCGCGCACGCGGGGAAGACATTATTGATTTTGGCATGGGAAACCCGGACCAGCCAACCCCGCAACCGATCGTTGATAAATTATGCGAAGCGGCTCAACGCGGAGACACTCATCGTTACTCGTTGTCGCGCGGGATACCACGCCTGCGCCAAGCAGTTTGTGCCTGGTACAAGCGCAAATACGATGTTGATCTCGATCCGGAAACTGAAGCCATTGTTACCATCGGTTCGAAAGAAGGTCTGGCGCATCTGGCGCTGGCCACGGTCGGGCCGGGGGATGCGGTGCTGGTGCCCAATCCGTCCTACCCGATTCACCCCTACGGTTTTGTCATTGCAGGTGCGGATATCCGTCATGTGCCGTTGACTCCGGGCATCGATTTTTTCGGTGAACTGGAAAAGGCGATCAAGAACAGCTGGCCGAAACCGAAAATGCTGGTCATCAGCTTCCCGGGGAATCCGACCACCCAATGCGTCGAACTGGATTTCTTCGAGAAGGTCGTCGCCATCGCCAAGGAACACGATATCTGGGTGGTGCATGATATCGCCTATGCCGAAATCACCTTCGATGGTTATGAAGCGCCATCGATCTTGCAGGTGGAAGGAGCCAAGGATATCGCCGTTGAATTTTATTCGTTGTCGAAAAGTTACAATATGCCGGGCTGGCGGGTCGGATTCATGTGCGGTAATCCTACGCTTGTGGCTGCTTTGCAGCGCATCAAATCCTATATGGATTACGGTATGTTCACACCGATTCAGGTCGCTGCGGTCAGCGCGTTAGAGGGCGATCAAACGGTTGTTGGCGAAATTCGGGACATGTATAAAAGCCGCCGCGACACCTTGTGCAACGGTCTCAATTCGCTGGGCTGGGCGGTCGAGCCTCCAAAGGCGACCATGTTCGTGTGGGCGAAAATTCCTGAACAATTCAGCCACATGGGTTCGCTGGAATTCAGTAAATTGATGCTGCAGGAAGCCAGGGTCGCGGTGTCGCCCGGTGTCGGTTTCGGCGAATACGGCGATGATCACGTGCGATTCAGCCTGATCGAGAATGAACATCGAACTCGTCAGGCGATCCGTGGCATTCGCGATATGTTTCGCAATGCCAGTGATGCCAGCGCCTGAACAAGTGCTGACTTCAGATGGCTCGGCCGAACCTGAATGCTATTCAGCTATATGATAAATTACTTTAAGATTCAGAGGTAACACATTGAAACCAGTTAATATAGGTTTGTTAGGATTAGGCACCGTTGGCGGAGGAACCGCGCGCGTTCTGGCCAATAACGCGGCCGAGATTGCGCGTCGTGCCGGGCGCGAAATTCAGGTTATTCACGCGGCAGCACGCGGGCTTGGTGACCAGCGCCCGGAAGGTACGGACGCGGTCGAGATGACCGAAGATGCTTTTGCCGTGGTCAACAATCCGCAAGTGGATATCGTGGTCGAGTTAATCGGTGGCGACTCCCCGGCACGCGAACTGGTAATGCAGGCGATTGAAAACGGAAAACATGTGGTTACCGCCAACAAGGCCCTGATCGCCAAATATGGCAATGAAATCTTTGCCGCAGCGCAAGCCAAAGGGGTGGTAGTGGCGTTTGAAGCTGCTGTAGCAGGCGGCATACCGATCATCAAGGCGATTCGAGAAGGACTTTCGGCCAACCGCATCCAGTGGATCGCCGGTATTATCAACGGCACTGGAAATTTCATTCTGACCGAGATGCGCGACAAGGCTCGCGATTTCGCCGATGTGCTGGCCGAAGCGCAAGCGCTGGGCTATGCCGAAGCCGATCCCACGTTTGATGTCGAAGGCATCGATGCAGCGCACAAGCTGTGCATCCTGTCTTCTATTGCGTTCGGTGTACCGCTGCAGTTTGAAAAGGTGTACACCGAAGGTATCAGCAAGGTTTCGCAGGACGACGTCACCTTCGCTGCGCAACTGGGTTACCGCATCAAGCATCTGGGTGTGACTCGTGCGACCGATAATGGCATTGAGATGCGCGTGCATCCGACCTTGATTCCGGAAAACCGTTTGATCGCCAATGTGGACGGGGTCATGAATGCGGTACTGATCATGGCCGACAAACTCGGACCGTCGCTGTATTACGGAGCCGGTGCCGGTGCTGATCCAACCGCCTCGGCGGTGGTCGCCGACATCGTCGATGTGACCCGCTCGCTAACTACCGATCCGGACAACCGGGTACCTCATCTGGCGTTTCAACCGAGTCGCATCAATGATACACCGGTGCTGTCGATGGATGAGGTGGAAACAGCCTACTACCTGCGCCTGAACGCGCTCGACAAGCCGGGTGTTTTAGCCGACATCACGCGTATCATGGGAGAAAGTGAAATCTCGATTGAAGCGATTCTGCAAAAAGAACCGCCGAAAGGGGAGACCAACGCGACCATTATTCTACTGACGCAGCGCATCCTCGAAGCTCAAATGAACCGGGCGATTGACGCGATTCAGCAACTTGATTCGGTCAGTGGTGAAGTGACCCGTATCCGGGTCGAGAGCCTGTCTTCCGAGTAATACTCAAACCGTAAAGCATCCGCGGCGGGTAGAAGCCGGTATTTATAGAACGCGACGGCCTCTACTGGCCGTC
>JANTFI010000137.1 GCA_024763505.1 Gammaproteobacteria bacterium | reverse complement strand
GGCTTGTGTGGCGACCGGTCCATGATAGCTGCTAGATGCCTGTCGTTGCCAGCCAGTGCCAGACATTACCTGTGAGTGCCAGTCACTCCCACTCTATCGTGGCAGGTGGCTTGCCGGAAATATCGTAGGTTACTCGAGCGATGCCGGTAATTTCATTCATGATGCGGCGTGAAACGTGATCGAGAAACTCATACGGCAGATGCGCCCAGCGGGCGGTCATAAAGTCGATGGTTTCGACCGCGCGTAGTGCGACGACATAATCGTAGCGGCGGCCATCACCGGTGACACCGACTGATTTTACCGGCAGAAAAACGGTAAAGGCTTGTGAGGTTTTTTCATACCATTCGTGTTTGTGCAGTTCTTCGATGAAGATGTGATCCGCCAGCCGCAACAGGTCGGCGTATTCCTTTTTGACTTCGCCAAGAATTCGCACGCCCAGCCCCGGACCGGGGAATGGATGCCGGTACACCATGTCATGCGGCAGGCCGAGTTCGACACCGATCTTGCGTACTTCATCCTTGAATAATTCACGCAGTGGCTCGACCAGTTCGAGCTTCATGTCTTCCGGCAGGCCGCCGACATTATGATGCGATTTGATCAGGTGCGCCTTGCCGGTGGATGCGCCCGCCGATTCGATCACGTCCGGATAAATCGTGCCCTGCGCCAACCAGTTGGCGTCTTTTACTTTGGATGCTTCTTCTTCAAAGATTTCGATAAACAGATTGCCGATAATCTTGCGCTTTTGTTCCGGGTCTGTGACCCCTTTTAATTTTGCGAGAAATCGATCCTCGGCATCGACACGGTTGACCTTGACGCCCATGTGCTCGGCGAAGGTCGCCATTACCTGGTCGCCTTCCTGATAGCGCAGCAAGCCATTATCGACAAAGATACAGGTCAACTGGTCACCAATTGCCCTGTGCAACAAGGCTGCCACCACGGATGAGTCTACGCCGCCGGATAATCCCAGAATGACATGCCCATCGCCCACTTGCTCGCGAACCTTTTCGATCGAGTCTTCAATAATGTTTGCCGGTGTCCAGTCCGAGGCACAGCCGCAAATATCGTGAATAAAGCGCCCCAGAATTTCGGCGCCTTTTTTAGTGTGAGTAACTTCCGGGTGAAATTGCAGGCCATAAATCCTGCGTTCCTCATCGGCCATGCCGGCAATGGGGGCAGAGTCGGTGCTGGCCATCAGTTTGAATTCCGCTGGCATTTCTGCAACACGATCACCGTGCGACATCCACACATCGAGCAGACCATGGCCTTCGGTGGTAACGTGATCCTGAATATCTCTCAACAACTCCGTATGTCCGCGCGCGCGTACCTGGGCATAGCCGAATTCACTGTGGCCCGTATTTTCTACCTTTCCGCCGAGTTGTTTGGCCAGGGTTTGCATTCCATAGCAGATACCCAGAATCGGAATATTCAGATCGAGAATTTGAAGTGGCGCCTGAGGTACGGTTTCATCTTCTGCAATGGTCGATTCAGGGCCACCCGACAGGATGATGCCTTTTGGCTGGAAAGAAACAATGCGGTCGACATCGATATCCCAGGGGTAGATTTCGCAGTACACACCCAACTCACGGATACGACGTGCGATCAACTGGGTATATTGCGAACCAAAATCCAGAATCAGGATGCGGTCATCGTGCAGGTCATGCGTCAGATTCATCGATTACACCCGGTAGTTCGGCGCTTCTTTGGTAATCGTCACATCGTGCACATGCGATTCGGTAATGCCTGCGCCTGTGATCCGCACGAACTCCGGTTTGGTGCGCATTTCTTCAATGCTGCCACAGCCGACATAACCCATACTGGAGCGCACGCCGCCGAGTAATTGATGCACGATGCCTGACAGTGGCCCCTTATAGGGAACACGCCCTTCAATACCTTCTGGAACCAGCTTTTCGGCCGTACTGTCACCCTGAAAATAACGATCTGAAGAGCCTTTCTGCATCGCGCCGAGAGAACCCATGCCGCGATAGGACTTATAGGAACGGCCCTGAAACAATTCGACTTCGCCCGGAGCTTCTTCGGTGCCGGCGAACATGCTTCCGATCATCACCGAATAACCACCGGCAACCAGCGCCTTGGCGACATCGCCGGAAAAACGGATTCCGCCATCAGCAATCAAAGGCACACCGGATTCCTTCAACGCTTGCGCAACATTGCTGATCGCAGAAACCTGCGGTACGCCCACACCGGCGACCATGCGCGTGGTACAGATCGAGCCAGGTCCGATACCCACCTTGACCGCATCCGCGCCGGCTTCAACCAGATCCAGTGCCGCTTGCGCAGTCGCGATATTGCCACCGATCACCTGAATATGTGGATAATTCTTTTTTACCCAGGCGACACGCTCGATCACACCTTTTGAATGTCCATGTGCGGTATCGACCACGATCACATCGACCTCGGCTGCAGCCAGAGCCTCTACTCGCTCGTCAGTATCCTTGCCGGTGCCAACCGCCGCACCAACACGGAGACGCCCTTGTTCATCCTTGCAGGCCAGAGGGTGTACGGTGGACTTGGTAATATCCTTGACCGTGATCATACCCTTCAGTCCGAAATTGTCGTCGACCACCAGCAGGCGCTCGATGCGATGTTTGTGCAGGGTTTCCAGCACCGTTTCCTTGCTAACGCCTTCTTTCACCGTTACCAGTTTATCTTTTGGTGTCATTACCGAACGAACCGATTGATCGAGATTGCTCTCGAAACGAACATCCCGCCGGGTCACAATACCTTCCAGCCCGTTTGGCCCGATGACCGGAAAACCGGAAATATTGCGGTTATGCTGGATGTCGATGACTTCCCGAATCAAAGTATCCGGGCTGATGCAAACCGGATCCTTGATCACGCCACTTTCATATTTTTTGACTTTGGCAACTTCTTCCGCCTGCTGCTCGGGAGTCAGATTTTTGTGGACTATGCCCATACCGCCTTCCTGTGCCATCGCAATCGCCAGCCGGGATTCAGTTACCGTGTCCATAGCGGCAGACAGCAGCGGAATATTTAACTCTATGCCCCGTGTCAGTTTTGTCCCCAGTACCGCCTCGTTCGGTAACACTTCTGATCTGGCAGGCACCAGCAAGACATCATCAAAGGTTAGGGCTTCCTGAACGATACGCATAATTTCTCCGGGCGGGGTAGTTGGCAATGCGCGATTATAAGGTATTGACCTCGGCAGGGTAAACCGGATAATAGACGGGATAACAAAAAATAAATATGGCCTGGATCATTCCACCTTTTGGCCGACCAAAATTTAAAACTACTGCCATCAACACTACCAAAAGAGGTATTTATGTCACTGAAAAAGACCCTATTCGCAATGTCCCTGAGTGTTTTGATTTCCACCGGTGCATGGGCTTCCGCAGACTCTGCCATCTCCGCCGCTGAAGCAGCCAACCAGGCCGCCAAAGCAGTAGGCTATGAATGGCGCGATACCGGAAAGATGATCAAAAAGGCCAAAGAACTGGCAAAAAAAGGCAAAACCGCCGAAGCCATCAAACTGGCCAAAAAAGCTGAAGAACAGGGAAAAGACGCACTGGCTCAATACAAGTCCGAGTCCAGTCGCTACGCCAGCATGATGAAATGATCTGAGCATCCATTTGCAACACACTCTAAAGCCGCTTTCATCAGCGGCTTTTTTGTTGCTAGAATGCGGCTCCATCTGCAAAGGCGCGACCCGCTATGCCCATCGACCAAGCTATCTGGAGCGTTTCCGCGCTTAACTTCGAGATCCGTACCCTGCTGGAAAAAGGGATAGGCAGTATCTGGATTGAAGGCGAAATCTCCAATTTCGCTCGCCCTGCTTCCGGTCACTGGTATTTTTCTCTGAAAGACGAGCGCGCTCAATTACGCGCCGCAATGTTCAAAAACCGCAATGGCCGGGTATCCTTTGCTCCCAAAAATGGTCAGCAGGTTCTGATTCGCGCCCAGGTAACGCTGTATGAATCCCGTGGTGAATTTCAGGTGGTGGTCGACCATATGGAAGAAGCCGGTATCGGTCGTTTGATGCAGCAGTATGAAGCGCTCAAGAAAAAGCTGTCGGCCGAGGGTCTGTTTACAGAAACCAATAAGAAACCGATCCCGGCTCAAGCCCGTCATATCGGTATCGTGACTTCAGCCAGTGGTGCGGCAATTCGCGATGCCCTCAGTGTCATCCGGCGCCGCTCACCACAGTCCGAGGTAACGGTTTACCCGACGCCGGTGCAGGGAGAAGCGGCCAGCGCAAAAATTATCGAAGCCATCCGGCTGGCCAACCGGCATGCAGCCAGCGATGTATTACTGTTGATTCGCGGCGGCGGATCGCTGGAGGATTTATGGTGCTTCAACGACGAAGCGCTGGCTCGCGCCATTTTTGATAGCGGTATTCCTATTGTTAGCGGAATCGGCCATGAAATCGATTTTACCATTGCCGATTTCGTCGCCGATGTGCGTGCTCCGACCCCGTCAGTCGCTGCCGAAACCGTTACGCAAGATCAATACGAAGTCATGCAGCAGATCGATGAATGGACGGCACGACTACTTCGGAACACGCAAAACCGGCTGCAGCAACTCGACCTGCAATTGCAAAACCTGCAGCACCGGTTGATGCAGTTTCACCCGCAAACCGCCCTGCAAAACCTGCGGCAGCGTCTGGATTTTGCCCGACTGCGACTTCTCACAAGCACGCAAAGCGAACTGCAACAGCGACAAAACCACTTTCGCAGCAGCGTCGATGCATTGCAGGCCAGCAGCCCCGCACACTCCTTGCCTTTACTACAACAGCGCGTTACCAGCCAATTGCACTTATTGACCGAATCCACCAAGGTTCAACTGGAACATCAACAACACCGGCTGGCACTGCCGGCTCATGCACTGGATCATTTAAGCCCATTGAAAACACTGGCACGCGGCTATGCCACCATCCACAACAAGAACGGAGTTGTGACCAGTGTGCAACAACTGCAGAGCGGCGATTCCGTCACGATTCGCTTGCAGGATGGTTCCGCCCGGGCAGAAATTCTGCAATGACCCGACTGCCCGCTTTCACGATCGGACAGGCTGCAGCCGTATGGATAATTTCTCGGCCGATACGTTATAATATGCGGCCTTCAAGGTATGCAGAGAGAATTTATGTCTAAAAACAGCGTGACCATCGTCGATAACCGAAATGGTAATCAGGCTGAATTTGATATTCTGGATCCGACTATTGGCTCTCCGGCGATCGATATTCGCAAACTGCATGGCGAGTTGGGTCTTTTTACCTATGACCCCGGCTTTCAGGCTACAGCCAGCTGTAAAAGTGACATTACCTATATCGATGGCGACAAGGGCATTCTGCTGTATCGCGGCTATCCGATCGAACAACTGGCGGCACACAGTAATTATCTCGAAACCAGTTTCCTGCTGATGTACGGACATTTACCCAGTAATGTCGAATACCATGAATTTGTCGGCATTATCAAGCGCCATACCATGGTGCATGAAGGTTTGAAACAATTCTTCAACGGCTTTCACCACGATGCGCACCCGATGGCGATCATGGTGGGCGTGGTCGGCGCGATGTCAGCGTTTTATCATGATTCGCTGGATATCAACAACCCGCGCCACCGCGAGATTTCCGCCCACCGCCTGCTTGCCAAGATGCCGACCATCGCTGCCTACAGTCATCGCCGAGCTTATGGCCTGCCCCTGCTCTACCCGCGCAACGATCTCGATTTTATCGAGAATTTCATGTACATGATGTTCGCGGTGCCGAGTGAAGAATACAAGGTTGACCCGATTGCGGTACAGGCGATGCGGTTGATCTTCATCCTGCATGCAGATCATGAACAAAATGCCAGCACTTCGACCGTACGGCTGGCCAGTTCTTCCGGTGCCAACCCGTTTGCCTGTATCTCGGCCGGTATTGCTTCTTTGTGGGGGCCGGCGCATGGTGGCGCCAACGAAGCGGTAATTCGCATGCTCGAAGAGATCAAGGATCCGGATGAAATCCCCAAATACATCGAACGGGCCAAGGACAAAAACGATGACTACCGACTGATGGGCTTCGGGCATCGCATCTACAAGAATTACGACCCACGCGCCAAGATCATTCGCCAGGCCTGTTACGATTTACTGGAGATTATGGACAACAGTAACCAGCCTTTATTCAATACCGCCAAACAACTGGAAAAGATTGCGCTGGAAGACGATTATTTTCTGGAACGCAATCTGTATCCGAATGTGGATTTCTACTCCGGCATCATCCTGCGCGCGCTGGGCATTCCGCTCAACATGTTTACCGTTATCTTCGCCATGGCACGGACGGCCGGCTGGATTTCGCAGTGGCTGGAAATGATGGAAGACAAGGAGCAGCGCATTGGTCGTCCGCGCCAGATTTACACCGGAGCCGCGCCACGCGATTTTGTGGATTTGAGCAAACGCTGACTGAAACGAAGTAGTCCGTGTGCGAGAGCCTCAAACCGGGCTGGGGACTACCATCCAGCGCTGCAGACATTTGTGCACACGGTTAGCGCGAGAAACAGAAAACCGCCATGCAGTTGAGAACCTATCAGAACAAAGACCGCGCCAAACTGATCCAACTGTGGCAAACCGTTTTCCCCGACGACCCGCCTCATAATGACCCTGCTGCGATGATTGCGGCCAAGCTGGCCGTTGATGATCTGATCTTCATCGCCGAGCAGGATGATAAAATCATTGCTGCCTGCGTGGCCGGATATGACGGTCATCGTGGCTGGCTGTATGCCGTAGCCACCGATCCGCAGCACCGGCGCCTAGGCATCGGCCGAAAGATCGTCCGGCACGCCATGCAACAATTGAAAGCCCGCGGCTGTATCAAGGTCAACATCCAGATCCGATCGGACAATTCCGACGTCGCCGCCTTTTACCAATCACTTGGTTTCGAAACCGAACCTCGATTGAGTATGGGGGCATTCCTGTGAACAGGCGTGAGAAATCGCATCTGACTGGTTCAGGGGCTCTGTAACGACAGCGCTGTTCGGTTCAAGCGAAGCCAGCAGAGTTTACTTCCGTACTATCGTCTTGTGGTGCACTATTCGTCATCAAAATAATCTGAATCAAGTTTTTTCACCTCATACTGCCCAACTGTAGATACACCAATATTATGTTCCACCATCAGTCTGGAAAGGTACTCTCCATTAATAAGGATAATTTTTGATTCAATGAGAGAGGCATATTCTATGGCTTCTCTAGTGAAAAATGATGTAGTTATAAATACACCTTTCCTGGCCCGCTGACCCTGCAAAGCCCCGGCAAATTTTTGTATTTCAGGCCGCCCAACCGAACCCTCCCAGCGCTTGGCCTGTATATAGATTACATCCAAACCAAGTCGATCTTCGTTAATGATTCCGTCTATACCACCATCTCCACTCTTTCCAAGCGCTTTACCCGCGTCTTGACGACTACCGCCATAACCCATTTTTACCAGGAGATCGACAACCAACCGCTCAAAGAAGGAAGGCGAAGCATCTTTAACAGTACTGATTACTTCCGCTTCAAGAGTGGATCGGAGTTGTTTGTACGCTGCTGCGAGCGCATCTTCGGGTGTTTGTGTTGAATCCTGGGCAGTTATCTCATCTGCCTGAGATTCGATTTCGTTTTTCTCTTTTTTACGGTTTTTGAATTCAATGAACTCTGGGAATTGCTCCAGTACCGAAATATCAATTTTTTCAGGGTTTGTCGCAAGAAGCGCAATACCCTTTGGAGTAATGGTAAAGAAACCACGTTTTGGTGATGCCAGTAAACCTGCCTGTTTTAATTAGGAACGTGCCCAACCGACACGATTATTGAACACGGCCTGGCTACCACTGGGAAGAAGTTCGTTTCTTTCTTCAGTGGAGAGTCCAAATTCGTCAGCCAATTCTTCAACTGCCTGACTAAATTTATGTTCTTGTCCATCTGCTGCCAATTTTAATACTGGCAACATGAGCATTTGATAGTTGGGTATCGTCATGAT
>JANTFI010000136.1 GCA_024763505.1 Gammaproteobacteria bacterium | reverse complement strand
CAGGAGAGTACGGCTTCAAACGAAGTCAGCGCCCGAGCCAGCTCAGCGCCATCGGAAACATCCATTTCGATGACCTCGATGCCGAGATCTTCACGCGGTAAACGGCAATCGATTCCGGTGACCGAAAACCCGCTTTGTTTCAGGCAGAGTGCGGCCAGAGAACCGACCTTGCCCAGACCAAAAACTGCAATTCTGGAAAAATTCATGCTAAAACCTCTTGCTAGTGTATAAAGAGATTGAAACACGGGGTCTAGTCAGATTACAGTTTCTATATGGCCTATTATTGAAATCTATTATCCATTTTAACTATCACCTTAAACAAAATGTCTAGCAATCATCAAGACCAGCAATTAATCGCTTTGCTCCGTGAAAATGCCCGTATGCCGGTCACCGAACTGGCTCGGCGTTTGCACGTTTCGCGCACAGCCGCGCTGGCCCGCCTGAAAAGACTGGAACGGGACAAAGTCATCGAGGGCTATACCGTCAAGTTATCGGACGATTATGAACGCGGCTGCATCAAGGCCATGGTGATGATCAAGGCGCCGCCGGCTCGACGCCATTCGATTGAAAGGGCTTTGGAAAAATTGCCGGAACTGATTACCCTGTATTCCATCAGTGGCAGTTTTGATATGACTGCAGTGGTTGTCGCGCCATCGGTTCGCGAACTGGATCAGGTCATTGATAGCATTGGTGTGCTCGAAGGTGTAGAGGAAACCCAGTCATCGGTCGTATTGTCGACGAAATTCGAGCGCTGATTGATCTCAGGCTAACATTCAACCGGGGTCGGGGATGTTATCGAAAGCATCAATATAGCGATCATACTGACGGATCAGTTTTCGAGCCGTAGTTCCGTAACGACGTATCCACTGAGCCAGCACAGCATCGCTAATGCCACCGCGCGATAATTGATGTTCCAGCCGCTGCAAACCTTCATCGGACATTCGGTTGACTCGTTCCACTCCCGGTGCCGGGCTTCGCTGGCTCATGCAGAGGCTGCAGACAAAGTTCCGGATGGTTGTGTCCGGGCTGCGCCGACCACAGAATCAGGTTGGCTTGCATCTTGTGCAGAAAGTGAAGCCGACAAGGCATCCCACAATCGCATTCTGGCTGCGATGGCTTCTTGCGCTACCTGATGTAATCGATTCAAGGCCACTTGATCCTCACCCACCAGTCGAGCAATGATGCGCTGTGCCGCCGGCCCATGCTCGTCACCATCCAGTTCGATATGTCTTTGCAGATAATAATGAAATACCGGCGCTTGATCTGCCTCCAGTAACCATTGATCGAGCAACCCCTGAAACATTTGCGGAATGGCATTTTCCCGACCGTAAAAGAAGTTACCCAGCAGTGCAAAAACATCGCCCTGTTCGACGCACTGCATGGTCTGTTGTACAAACGCACACAATTCCGCATCGATCGGACAGGCATCGAGCGCCTGATCAAGGGGCATTCCCGACTGCAAATTTTCGATCAATTGTTCGATGGCAGAGGTGTCGGCCCCAACCTCGCGCATCGCAAGCAGATATAGTTCAAAATGACTGGCATACTCGCCTTCGGGTGTAACATCACTTTCTTCGGCCAGTACGATCTCGTTGATCAGGCGTGCTGCCTCGGGATTGGCCGGCGGCAACCACGGGGTCTGCACGCAACTCAGTTTAGCCTGTAAAGCCTTGACCAGAGACATGAAATCCCAGACCGCAAAGACGTGCCATTGCATAAACCTGCGTAATGCAGCAATATCGCTGATCTGCCCGAACACAGGATGATGAGACAGTTTTTCGGTTTGTTGAAGCAGTTCGCTGTGCATCATAGAAATTCCGCAATCCAAAATGCGCGCGATTGTAGCGTTACTCACGCGGGTACTATCAATACTGTATAAATGGGTTTTAATCCGATCAAATCGTTTTTTTATAACCTGCACCGGAACTCACGTTCTACCGATGACCAAACACTCTGTTACCTCTAGATGACCTCACAGCAGCAATCAATACTGTATACCTTGATGACGATCCTGTTTTGGGGAGGGGCAGCTACCGCATTTAAAACCGCCCTGCAGCAGCTTTCACCACTGGCACTGCTGTGGCATGCGGTGCTGATTTCACTGGCAATCATCTTGCTGATCACCTTCCAGAACGGTACGCTAAAACAAGTGCGCTTGCTGAGTCTGACACAGTGGGGCTACCTGTTGTTGTTGGGCAGCATCAATCCTTTCCTGTATTACGTCATACTGTTCGAAGCTTATGACCGCCTGCCCGGGCAAGTCGCGATGTCATTGAATTATCTATGGCCGGTCATGCTGGCCATATTATCCGTACCGATTTTACATCATCGCCTGGGCGCTCGCGGATTTTTCGCTATCTTACTCAGCTTCACCGGTTCCAGCCTGATTGCAACCCGTGGCAATCCATTCGCATGGGCGTCCCTCGATCTCACCGGCATTGCGCTGGCACTGGTCAGCACGCTGGTTTGGGCCGTTTACTGGCTGCTCAGTGCACGTATTCGCATCGATGCCGAAATCAAGTTGTTGGTTGGTTTTATCAGTGGAAGCCTGCTGGCTCTGGGCTATGCCTTTTTGCAATACCAAACAGCGATTGATTATTCGAATTTTCCGTGGCTGGCGGTTATTTATGTCGGACTGTTTGAAATGGGCATTACCTTTTTCATCTGGCTCAAGGCGCTGCAACTGGCAGACAACGCAGCCCGCATCGGTAACCTGATTTACCTGACCCCTTTTTTGTCACTGCTGTTGCTCGCGCTGTTTCTGGACGAATCGATACATCTCAGTACGCTGGCGGGTCTGTTGTTGATCATTACCGGTATTCTTTTTCAGCGCAATGACCGAAACCGGTAAAGGCTGGGGATTACTTCATTGCCAAAAGCGGATATAATCGCGCTCGTTCCGTCCCCGTGGCACAACTGGATAGCGCGGCTCCCTCCTAAGGAGCAGGTTAGAGGTTCGAACCCTCTCGGGGACGCCAAATCTGCAAAGGCACGGTTGGTGCCTTTTTCACCCCTTGCAAACAGACCGATGCCGAATGATACGGGTCGGCTGTACTCGTTTAACCGACCTGAACAGTTGGAATATTTTCTGTGCCAAAAAACGATTTGCCAACAGAATTTTCCGGAGACATTCTCGGTAACACCCACTCTGACACCATTTAAAAATCCATAGTGATTCGGTCAGCGTTTTCTGAGGACTCTGCTATGCTTTGATGCAACGATCAGGACTCGCAACCAAATGCACGAACCGACTGAAAATTTTATCCAGCAATGCCGTCAAACTCTTGGCCAGAACCTTTGCTTCTTGCCGGATACGATTCCGATTGCCAGCCTGCCGGATCAGTTTTCTGTGGTCGAGCAAACCTGCCGCCTGATCGCGGACGACTACTGCCGCAATGGGCAGGGAGTCCGGCTTCGACTCGACTGCCTGTTTACGGAAGTCGATTCAACCCTGCTGGATGCGACCGATGCGCTGAGTCTGGCGCAGCAACAATGTCTGATGAATATGCTGAGTATTCTGGCGCACTGTTACCGCTGGGATCGTTCGCCACCGGATGAGCATAGCGCCAGTCTGCAATCCCTTTCCTTACCGCCGGGTCTGATCTCGTTGTGGAAAAAAACCGCGAAGCTAACCGGACAACCAAAGGTGGGCACCAATGCCAACCTGAAATACTGGAACTGGCAACTGGTTGGCCGCAAGCCCGGTAGCCGATATAACCCGATCGATTTACTCAGACGCAAAGTAAGCGTCAATCACAACTGGCTCAGTGGTGATGCCCGTGGCGCGCTGGAAAACTGGATTCTGACCTTTGTATTGGCGGAAGCCGTAGGCAGTCTGGTGATCACCCCCTTGCTGCAAAGCATCCAGTACGCCTTGAGTGGCAATCGGCAATCCTGCCTGACCCAATTGCAGGAATTACATCAATCGATGAAACAGTTCAATCAGGTATTCGGTCGATTACTCAAAGGTTCCAGAGTCGATGCAGGCATCTGGCTGAAACAGGTTCAACACACCTTTGCCTGGGGTTTGCGTGATGAGGAAAGTGGAGAATTGCTGCAAGGGCCCAGCGGTATGCAGGTCGGTGTGATCCAGGCTATCAATCTGGGTTTGTGTATTCCGGCACAAACCGAGATGGCCAGAATGAGTGCCAGCACCCGGTCCTATTACACGCCGCAGCATCAGCAGTTTTTCAAATTGCTCGAGCAACACGCCCCGGCTCTCGGCCGATTTACCGATCAACATACTGATTTATCAACAGCATATAATGACTGCCTCAATGAATTGATTCGCTGGCGAGTCAGCCACCAGAAGCGCGGCGCCTGGTATTTACAAAAAGCAGGTGAAGATACCAACCGACAGCGTATCTCCACCGGGTTGACACTGCCCGCCGAAGTGGATGGCACCGAACGATTCATCGATCTGATGCAACAGCGAATCGAGGAAACACAAACCGCCAAAAAATAAAAAAAGGTCATGTGACTCCGATGTGGTTTCACATGCCCTGTTTCCGGGGTAAAACTGCCCCGCCGCTGATCAAGCCAGCGGCTAGAAATTATAACCCTGCTCTTCGTGCTGGGTGATGTCCAGTCCTTCCGTTTCTTCGTCTTCACTGACCCGCAATGCTACAAACATTGCGACGAATTTCAGCACCAGCCAGGTCACGACTATGGTCCAGACTGTCGTTGCCAACACGCCGATGGCCTGAACCCCGACCTGTGAGCCGGTCGTCATGCCCTCTGCCAGACCGGCACCACCGAACTGACTGGACACCAGCAAACCGGCGAAAATCGTTCCGAGCATGCCGCCGATGCCATGTACCGGAAAGACATCCAGCGAGTCATCGATACGCAGGGTGTTTTTCAGATAACTGGTGGCGGTGTAACAAACGCCACCCGCGACAAAGCCGATTAGCAAAGCAGACATCGGTCCGACAAAGCCGGAGGCCGGGGTTATAGTGCCAAGTCCCGCCACCATACCGGTGACAATGCCCAGTGCTGATGGTTTACCAAATTTGACCCATTCAATCATCATCCAGGTAAAAGCGCCGGTGGCCGCACTGATATGGGTAACCAGAATAGCCATGCCGGCATCGCCACCTGCGGCCAGCGCACTACCGCCATTGAAACCGAACCAGCCGACCCAGAGCATTCCGGCACCCGTGACGGTCATGGTCATGTTATGCGGCATCATCTGTCGAGTATGAAATCCCTTTCGGTTGCCCAGTACCATCGCCGTGACCACTGCGCCGACGCCTGCGGTGATATGTACCACTGTGCCGCCGGCAAAGTCCAGCAGCCCCATCTGCCCCAGCCAGCCGCCGCCCCAGACCCAGTGACAGATCGGCAGATAAACCAGCAAAAACCACAGCACGCTGAAAATCAACATAGCCGAAAAACGCATACGTTCTGCAAATCCACCGATTACAAGCGCTGGAGTGATGATCGCGAAAGTCATCTGAAACATGCTGAAAACCGAATCCGGAATCGTACCGTTGACGGCATCGCGGGTGACTCCGGCGAGAAAGAAATTAGACATTCCTCCGATCCAGTCGTTGAATGCGCCACCATTGGAGAAAGCCAGACTGTAACCTCCGATTACCCATAAAATGGTCACCATGCAAGTGATAGCAAAACATTGCATCAACACCGACAAGACATTTTTGGAGCGTACCAGCCCCCCGTAAAACAGCGCCAGACCCGGCAGTGTCATCAACAGAACCAGCGCGGTCGATGTCATGATCCAGGCGGTATTGCCCGTATCGATGCTCTCTCCCGCAAGCGCGGCAAGCGGCAGCCACAAAAGAGCAAAAAATATAAAATTTCTGGTCATGTCCAGCCTCGACTTACAGTGCGGTATCGCCGGACTCACCGGTGCGGATGCGGATTACGTTTTGCAGATCGGTCACGAAAATCTTGCCATCACCGATCTTGCCGGTGTTGGCCGCCTGACGGATGGCATCGATGACTGCATCGACACGGTCTGCTTCAATAGCGATTTCCAGCTTGACCTTGGGAATATATTCGACTTGATATTCAGCACCGCGATATAACTCGGTGTGACCTTTCTGACGACCGAATCCCTTGACTTCGCTGACGGTCATGCCCTGCACTCCGATATCACTCAGGGCTGCCCGTACGTCGTCGAGTTTGAAGGGTTTGATGATGGCTGTAATAATTTTCATATGCATTCCTCTGGGTTTCAGTAAATCGAAATTTGCGCCAGTGCGGTGCATGGCTACACCGGGTGCCGGCACCAAACGGGGGCATTATCCCATTGTTTGTGCGTGATTTACAGGCAGCGGGCATTCAATTGTTCGATAGGGATATCGAAGATTGTCAGTAATCCCGGGCTGTGATTGAATGCATCAAGCCGAGGAACCCGTAAATATGTCAAAATTGAAGTCCCGTGTGTCAGGCATGCTGCTGTTACTATTGATCCTGTCATTTGCCAGTAACCCCGAAATCCTGCTTTTTATATCTGGCGTAGAAGCGATTGGTCTTGAACTGTTTATGGTGCTGCTGCAGTGGCACAGCCGGCATGTATGGCTACCCGCAATCAGCCAGAGTTTGCATCAAGGCTTGCGATTTTTCGAAGGATTTTCAGCGCAGGCTGTCTGCCTGCCCTCCGCTGCCAGCCTGAGCCGAAACCCGTCAGGACTGGGCTATCTGTACCACCATGAAGCTTTTTCTTTCATGCTGGCTTTGCTGATTATCTGCGCGGGTATGCTTAGCGCTCTGGTTTGATTTACGATTATTTCTTGATTTCTCTTTGCAACAAGCCGCAACATTCGGCTCCGGACAAAGCTCGGTATTGCTCCAGCTCGAATTCCCTCCCGTCAAACAAATCTGGATTAAAAGTCACGCAAACCTGTTTGCCGACATATTTTTTAATTTCCCCGGTCTTCAGTTTCGAGGGCTGTGACAAAAAAGCATAAGTCACTAGCCCGTCTTCCGACTGGTTCAACCAGCCTACCGGATGATCGCTCATGCTCTTGCCTTGCGGCACCAGATCGATGAAATCGAAGCTGCCCTTGAATTTGACTGCCATGACTTCATCGTCATCGTCGTCCTGATACAGTTCGGTCACGACGGTTTGGCAAGCCTGGTTGAATTCTTCCCGTTGCGGTTGCACCAGATCGGCACGGTACAGATAAGGGTCGCAGGCAACCAGTAACAGCGACAACAGCACAAGATAGTATTTCATGATCCACTCCGTTTAACTCAATTGTTGCGCCAGGCGCATGATGATGGGCTTTTGTTGCCAGTAATTGATGTGTGACAGCAGATGAAAACCGGTTTCCAACTGTCGATCGTGGATACGAAACTGGTCTTGCGGATCGAGGTAGCTTTCTCGCATCAGCCGGTTCTGGGTAAATGCCTTGCCGAAGATGCTGCCCGAAACCACCGGATCATTGCGATCGGCATAACTGTACCAGTGAAATGCATCCTTTCCCTGATGCGGAATCAACGTACGATCATTGCGAAACATATCCAGCGCCAGCGGCGAACCGAAAGTGATCAGCGATTTGACCGGCCAGTCTTCTCGATCTTTATCCTTGAACAGACCTTCCTTCATCATGTCCATAACGATATCGAAACTGACCACCGAGCCGAGGCTGTGTCCGGCCAGTACGCAGCCGGGGTTGGCTTCGATGGTTTGACGAACCAGTGCCCGAATTGCATCACCCGATTCATCATTGCGATAGACAAATACATCGGCAACCAGATCAACCAGCGTATCCAGCACCCGGGTCACCGGCGCTTTCAGGCCGGACAGAATCAATTTAGAAATCTGCCGGAAGCGTTGCTGCGCTTCATCATTGAGATCTTCATAAGCGGGATAATGCGCCTCGAAATCGAGTTGCCCATCGACAAAACGCTTCAGCGCCTTTTCCATTTGTTTTGGCCCCTTGACGGCATCGGCATCATCACCGGTTTGCACGCCATGCACGATCACCAGTCTGGCTGTCATTG
>JANTFI010000135.1 GCA_024763505.1 Gammaproteobacteria bacterium | reverse complement strand
GCATTGATAGTCGATTGTTCGGATTTGATTTCGCAGCCGCCGCGCGTGATCATCGGATCTTCCATCAGTTTCCAGTTCATTTCTTCATCCTTGTCGTCGAGTTGTAGTGTGCTGCGCACCAGCTCGGCATCGTCGGGGTGCAGATAAATGCGAATCTGGCGCGAATTGGCGGGCAGTAATTTGACCGATTCCCGAATCAGCGCGATGATTTCACCGGGTTCGATCTTGATTTCCCGGCGCACCAGTTGCTGCGCCAGGGTCACCGCCAGCAGGCTCAGTTGCTGCTCGACTTCATCATTGAGCGATTGCAGCGGACGTTCGAAAAACCCGATCACTTCGAGTAATTGCTGATGTAGCGTTTCGATTTCCTGCTGTGCCTGCTGTTTACCTTCTGCATAACCCTGCGCAAAGCCTTCCTGCTGCGCCGACTGATGCCATTGCTCGATTTCTTCCGCGGTCGGGATCGCGGCTTCAGGCTCGGCGGACTCGTCTGTCGTATCGGCTTCGTGGCTGAAAACCTGATCATCGCCTGGGCCGACCGACGGCGGTTGCCATTTGGTTACGGCCGGCTGATCAGGATTGACGGGCGTATCGCTCATGGCCGGTTACACCATTTCCTCGCCGCTGCCACCCAGCACCAGATCGCCGGATTCCTCCAGAGAACGTGCAATGCTGAGAATCTCTTTTTGCGCCGCTTCCACTTCGCTGAGTTTGACCGGCCCTTTCGCTTCCATATCTTCGACCAGCATTTCGGCCGCGCGGGACGACATATTCTTGAGGAATTTCTGCTGGAAGTCGTCGTCCACACCTTTCAGCGCAAGCGTCAACAATTCGGTGGAAACCTCGCGCAGCAGGGTCTGGATGCCGCGGTCATCGACATCACGCAGATTGTCGAAGACGAACATCAGATCCTGAATGCGGTTGGCGAGATCTTCGTTTTCGGTACGCACCTGTTCCATCATCTTCGATTCGATCGAGGTATCGATGAAATTCAGGATATCGGCAGCCGTTTTCTCACCACCGACCATCGAGGATTTGACGTTATCATTGTCGGAAAAGTATTTTTCCATGATCGAGTCGAGTTCCTTGATCGCAGCCGGTTGTACGCCATCGAGTGTGGCGATACGCATCAAAATGCCCGGGCGTGTGTTTTCCGGCAGGTTGGCCAGTACTGCGGCGGCACTGTCGGCTTCCAGATACGACAGCACGATGGCGATGATTTGCGGATGCTCGAGCCGGATGATTTCGGCGATCGATTTGGGGTCCATCCATTTGAGCGCTTCCAGACCATTGCTGCCACTGCCCATCAGGATGCGGTCAATGACATTGCCAGCCTTGTCGCCCAGAGCCTTTTCCAGCATGCCGCGGATGTAATTGTCGTTGCCGATGCCAAGCGCAGTCTGGTTTTCCAGCAGATCGAGAAAATCATTGATGACGGTTTCCACCATCGGCCGGGTGACATCTTCCATTGTCGCCATCTTGGCGCCGACGGTTTGCACCTGCTTGGGGTTCATGTGCTGAAGGATTTGCGCCGCCACATCTTCACCTAGCGTCAGCAACAGCAGAGCGGCCTTTTCCGATCCGCTCAGAACCGGGCTCATATCTGTGGATTCGGGGGCTTGATCGCTCATTGGTCTTCATTCACCCATATTTTCATCACGTTGGCAACCCGGGCCGGATCGTCCATCACCAGCGCTTTCGCCATTTCGACCTTTTGTTCATGCGTTGCATCACTGCGCCGGATCATTGCGGCGGCACTGTCCGGATCTTCGCTAAGATCATATTGCTGCCCGGCTCCGCTGATTTCGCGCTCCCCCTCTGCCACCGGTGCTCCAGTTTCATCATCTACCAGTTCGCCGGTTTTCGGGTCGATGTGGGTATGTTCCGGCGCTTCGACCACTTCCTGTTTCGGCGCAAGCGAGCGCAGGAACGGGCGGCCAAACATCAAATAAACAATCAGCAGACCGAGCGCGCCGAGCACCTGTTTGACCAGATCCCACACCCAGGCTTCGCCAAGCAGGCTTTTCCATAGTGGAATTTCGACGACTTCCGGTTCGGTTTTGAGAAAATCGGTATTAATGATGCTGACGCTGTCGCCGCGATTCTGATCGAAGCCAATCGCATCCTTGACCAGACTTTCGAAACGAGCCAGCTCTTCATCGCTCCAGGCGATCTTCTCGAGGCTGCCATCGTCTTTGGTCGCAGTTTTGGAGTCGACCACCACGGCCACCGATAAACGCTGGATGGAGCCACTCGGGTTGCGTGTGTGGCTGATCATGCGATCGACTTCGTAATTGCGCGTTGAACTGCGATTCTGGCTGGCGGGCAATGCTGTATTATCTGTGGTCGCTCCAGCGGCCGCACCGGCGGTTGCGGGGTCGGTGGTGCCGACACCCGGCGGTTGGTTGGTCAACGCGCCGGGAATACCGGTGGCCTGATTCAGATCACGGGTTTCCTGTTCGTTCAATTGTTCGCTGCGGACCACGCTGCGTTCCGGGTCATAGGCTTCACGGGTCGATTCGACCGAAGAAAAATCCAGCGCGGCTGAAACCTGTGCATTGACCTTGCCCTGCCCGACAATCGGTTGCAGCAGGTTGATGATGCGATCGGTATAGCTGTCCTCGAGTTTGCGGGTGTAGGCGAACTGCTTGTTGGTCAGCGACAGGTCGGCATCCTTGTCGGCAGTCAGCAGGCGTCCGAATTGATCGACTACGGTGACCTGTTCGGCACTCATCATCGGCACACTGGCCGAAACCATATGCACGATGGCATCGACCTGCCCGGGTGTCAGGCGGCGCCCGGCATACAGGCGTGTCACCACCGATGCGCTGGGCTTGCTGCGATTACGGATGAAAATCGATTGCTTGGGCACCGCCAGATGTACCCGTGCAGACTCGACGCTGCGAATGGTTTCCACCGAACGTGCCAGTTCGGCTTCCAGCGCGTGGTTGTAGCGTGCGGTTTCAATGAACTGGCTGGTGCCGAGGCTTTGATCCTGCTCGAGCATTTCCATTCCCTTGCTGGTGCTGCCGGGCAAGCCCTGCGCAGCCAGTTTTAGCCGTGCTTCAGCGGCCTGAGACTGGGCGACCAGAATAGCGCCATTGTCATCGATTTTATATTCGATATCGCTGGCATTGAGAATATTGGCAATTTCGCCGGCGTCGGCGCTGGAGACATCGGTATACAGCGGGGTGTAATTGGGCTCGGAAGACCATAGCACCACCACAGTGCCAATCGCCACCGCCAGCGCCAGACCGATCAAACGACCGAAATGGCGAACCGTGTTCGACTGCATGAAGGTGTCGATCGGATTGGCCTCGACCGCCTGCAGGCCGGTACCGGCGGGGGAAGCGGGTAAAGCCTGTTGTTCTACTTGAGCGTCTGCCATGATTCAGCCTGCGCGGTTATACCGGCATGTTCATTACGTCCTGATAGGCGGTCAACAATTTGTTTCGCACCTCGGTCAGGGCTTGAAAAGATACACTGGATTTCTGCATCGCCACCATCACTTCAGCGATATCGACATTCGGGTCGCCGGTTTCCAGTGCTCGCGCCAGACCGGCGGAATGCTGCTGACTCTGGTTCACCTGATCGATGGCTTGCTGCATCATGTCGCTGAAACTGCCCGTCGATTTATCAATCTCTCCAGTCGTTTGGGGTTGGGCTTGTTCCAGCCCTTGCGCGGCACGTGCCTGCAAGGCGCGCATTTCACTCAGTACGCTGTTTATCGTGTGATCGGTCATGGCTATTTTCCGCAGTCAAGTTATTGACATCTTTCCCCGATTTACCGGGCGAGTTCCGAGGCAGGGTCGATCTAGCGTTAATTTTTTGACTTTACCAACCCCAAATGCTCTCGGCTTTTGGGTAATGCAACTTTCAAGCCAGATATTCTTTGACCAGCAATTTACCTGTGAAAACGGAATATTGAATTATTTTTTCGTATAGATTGATAAAATATTTTTATTAGTTAGCAATGCCCATCATAATTTTCGAAGTGCTTCACAGCCTGTGCGACTTTATACTTGACTAAAACAGTAAGGAATTATCCCTGATTGCTTGCTGACAACGAGAGGAGAAACCTGATGCAAAGACTATATTTTCTATTGCCCGATCTCGAGACCGCAAGCGCTGTGGTGGATGAATTACTGCTTGCCAGAATCGAGGAGCGGCGCATTCATATTGCCGCCAAAGACCACTACCCGTTGCAACAAGCCAACCTGCCAGACAGTAACCTGCTACAGGACAGCGATTTTATTCCGGCCGTCGAAAAGGGGCTGGCGGTCGGTGGGGGTACCGGTATTCTGGCCGGACTGGCCGCAATGAGTTTTCCGCCCGCAGGACTGATCGTCGGCGGAGGCGCAGTGCTTGGGCTGGGTTTGCTTGGCGCCGGTTTTGGTGCCTGGGTGTCCGGCATGATCGGTTTGAGTGTCGAGAATACGCAGTTGAAGGAATTCAAGCAGGCGATCGAGGATGGCAAACTGTTATTGATGGTCGATGTTCCAAAAACGCGGGTGCAGGAGATCGAAGCCATGCTGACCAAGCATCATCCGCAAATCGATGTGCGCGGAACAGAACCTACGTTGCCGGTCTTCCCCTAATATCTACCGCTGCTTCCACGCGCCGCACCGTCTGCGCCGCGTGGAAGGCTTGCTTCTTTTCTTACTTATTGAATCCAGGCTGATTGAATCCAGCTTATTGAATCCAGTTGCCGTCCACATCCATCCACAGCGTTTCACCCAGATCGAGTTTTTCCAGCTGCGGCAGAATCTTTTGTTTGTCGCCGACCACCATCCAGACCAGTTGGTCCGGCTTGACCACTTGTTTCGCCACTTGTCGAATCTGATCCAGAGTTAACGAGCGATACTGGCGTACCAGACCCGGAATGTAGTCATCCGGACGCTGAAAACGATGATTTTCCTGCAAGCCTTCCAGCACATCTTTCGAAGTTTCATAAGCACCCGGCAATTTGTTGATATTGTTTTTCTTCATTTTCTCCAGTTCTTCGGCGGTGGCCGGTTTATTGCCGATAAACTGGTGTAACTCCTTTTGCAATTCGGCAACCGAGGCGCCGGTCTTGTCGGTCTGAACCGGTGCATACAACATAAAAGGACGCTGCCCGCGCGCCTGCTTGAAGAAACTGAAAGCGCCGTAGGCCCAGTGCTTGTCTTCGCGCAGGTTCATATTGATGCGGGCGGTAAAGCTGCCACCGAGAATATCGTTCATCCCTTCGATCGCGATATTGTTCGCATCAGCACTGCCCGGTGCCAGTTCACCGGCCAGAATCAGCGATTGCTCGGCCCCCGGTTTATCGATGATGATGAGTTTTCCGGATTGCGCCGGAACCTTGCCGATCTGCTTTTTCGGCAATGGCGTGGAAGGTTTTTTCCATTGCCCAAAGGCTTGATTCAGCAGTGGCCTGATTTCTTCCATGTCGGTGTCACCGGTTACCAGCAGCGTGGCATTGTCGGCGCGTATCCATTGACGGTAAAACTGTTGCAGGTCTTTCCGGCTCAGTGACTCGATCGCTTTCGTGGTGCCGGAGCCGGTAAACGGGATGCCGTAAGCGTGATCTTTGCCATACAGCACAGCGGGCAGGTTACGCAGCGCGATCTGCACCGGTTTGGATTTTTCCAGCTCGATCTTGGCCAGCCACTGGCCGCGCAAGCGTTCGATTTCCTGCTCGCTGAAGGCCGGGTTGCGAATGACATCACTCATCAATGCCAGCGCTTCGGACAGCGAGGGTTTTAGTGCCTGCAAAGTGACGGCCGATATATCCAGATTCGAGGATGTGGTCAGCGTCGCGCCGAGTTTTTCCAGCTCGCCACTGATTTGCAAGGCACTCTTACTGTTGGTTCCTTCATCAAGCATCGCCAGCGTATAGGCGGCAGTACCCGGTTTGAAGCCGTCGGAATCGGCGGCGAAACCGGCGTCGAATTGCATCGCGATATTGACCACCGGCACGGTATGGCTCGGCGCGAGTATCAGCTCGATGCCATTGTCCAGCTTGCTGCGCTGAATCGCTGGCAATTTCAGGTCGGGCATCGCGCCGACGGGAGGCAATCCCTGACTGCGATCGACCTCGCTGGCAAGGGTTTTATGCTTGCCTTCGGGCAACACGGTGAGTTGATAGGCACCACGGCTGAGCCAGCGTTTGGCGGCTTGCTGCACCTGCTCGGGGGTGGCCTGTTCGAGCCAGCGCAATTGCTGATTGAAAAAGGCCGGATCGCCGGAATACAGTTCACCCTTGGCAAGGGTCGCTGCCTTGCCGCCGAAGCCTCCGACTTTTTCCAGCTTGGAAATGGTGTAGGTCAGGATGCCGGCCTTGGCGCGTTGCAATTCATCGGCAGTGGGTGGAGATTGCAGAAACTCATCCATTACGCGGCGGATTTCACGATCGACTTTTTTGACGTCCACCCCCTGCTTGACGGTGATTTCCATCTGGAACTTGCTGGTCAACAGGTGTGGATTCATATACACCTCGACCTTGCTGGCCCATTGCTTTTGATACACCAGTGATTGATACAGGCGTGAATTCTTGCCTTCGCCGAGCACTTGCGCAGCCAGCGTCAGCAAGGAGGCATCCTGATCGTTGAGCCCGGGCACCGCCCAGTTGCGATAGATACGGGCTTCCGGTACGGCGTCGAACATTTGTTCTTCAGAGTCGTACTGACGGGTCGGAATCCAGCGGTTGATGCGCTTGAGCGCAGGGCCTGGCTCGATATCGCCAAAGTATTTCCTGACCTTGTCCAGAGCGACTTCGGGGGTAATGTCGCCAGCCAGCACCAGCACGGCATTGGCGGCGCCATAGTAACTTTTGAACCAGTCTTTTACATCATCCAGCGAGGCGGCATTCAAGTCTTCCATCGAGCCGATGGTGCTATGGCGATAGGGATGACCGACTGGATACAACCCTTCGCTGATGCGATAATGCGCCTTGCGGTAAGGCTGGTTATCACCTTGCCTCTTTTCATTTTGCACCACGCCGCGCTGTTCATCGAGACGCGCCTGATCAATGGCACCGAGCAAATGCCCCATGCGGTCGGACTCCAGCCACAATGCCATATCCAGCGCCGGTGTCGGTACGGTTTCAAAATAATTGGTGCGATCCAGCCAGGTGGTGCCATTCATATCAGTGGCGCCGACTTCGTGAAAGGGTTCGAAAAATTCACCCTTGTAATTTTCCGATCCGTTGAACATCAAGTGTTCAAACAAATGGGCAAAGCCGGTTTTGCCTTCCGGTTCATCCTTGCTGCCGACGTTGTACCAGACACTGACCGCGACCAGCGGCGCCTTGTGATCTTCATGCACGATCAGGCGCAAGCCATTATCGAGGGTGAATTTTTGATACGGTATTTCGATATCGCTGGCAGCCGCCTGTGCGTTTACAGGCAGGATGCCGATAGCCAGCCAGCAGAGTGCCAGCGAGCAGCTTTTCTGGATCAGATTCATGTTCAGAGATTTCCTGATGTTAGGGATTATAAATGTTGCTCGGAGATTTCGATCGCGTTGCCATCCGGGTCACGAAAAAAGATCGCGGCACGGCCGGAGCGGCTGCGGGTAAAGTCAACCTGATGCTGCAACAACCGATCGATCAACGCATCCAGGTTTTTCACCTTGAGGCAGACATGGCGGTCCCGCCCGCCATGCGCCGGACGGTCGCTGACCGGGTCCGGATTATCGAGTTGCAGGCAATGTATCGATTGCTCCCCGACCTGTAACCACAGCCCATCATAGGACAACGCTGGCCGCTGCGGGTTCAGCGCTAAACCGAGAATGTCGATATAAAAAAAGCGGCTGCGTTCGACATCGGCAACCAGTAAGGCGTGGTGGTCGATGCCGGTAAATTCCGGCGCAGAGGTGGCGGAGGTCATGCTGTTGGTTTCACTGGTCGAGGAATCCGTTATAATAACGGGTCACCCGATGAATGCCTATACCATGAACCCAGATTTAGCGCGGCTCCACCCCTACCCTTTTG
>JANTFI010000134.1 GCA_024763505.1 Gammaproteobacteria bacterium | reverse complement strand
GCGCGCTTTCGCGAATTTTATCGCGACACCGCGTCGTGGTCGTGGAATCTGGTGATGCCGGTGCTGATTATCATCGGCTTCGCGTTTATCTTCAGCGATGATTCACAGGATGTGTTCAAGGTGGCGATCATCGAAGGCCAGTCTGCGGCGCAATTCGAGGCTCTGCTCGACATGCCGCATATCGAGTTTGTCGAAGTGGATGATCGCGCCGCGGCCATCGTCAAGGTGCAGCGACATCAATACGACATGCTGCTGGATCTGAGCGTGCGACCCGCACGTTACTGGGTCAATGAATTTTCATCCAAGGGTTTCATGCTGGAAAAAATCGTCCAGCAATCGCTGCAAACCAACGCTCCGAGTGAGTTGACCAAAGAAGTGGTGCGCGGCAAGGACATCCGTTATGTCGACTGGGTGATGCCGGGCGTGCTGGCGATGAACATGATGTTTTCCTGCCTGTGGGGCGTCGGCTGGGTGGTGGTGCGTTACCGCAAGAATGGCGTGCTGCGGCGCTTGCAGGCGACACCGCTGACCGCGCTGGAATTTTTGAGCGCGCAAGTCATCGCGCGCATGATTATCGTCACCGGCATTGCCACGCTGGTTTTTATCGGCGCCGATCTGGTGGTCGATTTCACCATGCGCGGATCGTACCTGACGTTATTTATCGTGTTTTTCATCGGTGCGGCCTGTCTCACCAGCATGGGCTTGATGGTGGCGACGCGGCTGAAAACCGAAGAAGTCGCCGATGGCTTGCTCAACCTGATCAGTTGGCCGATGATGATATTTTCCGGCGTGTGGTTTTCGATGGAAGGCACGCATCCGGTGGCGCAGTTTATTTCTGAGCTGTTCCCGCTCACTCATCTGGTGAATGCCGCGCGCGCGGTGATGATCGATGGCGCGGGGTTGGCCGATGTCAGTTTTGAAATCGCCTTGCTGGCAGGCCTGACGGTGCTACTGATGCTGACTTCTGCGCGATTGTTTCGCTGGTCTTGAGTGTAGCAGGGCGAACGGTTACCGCGGGATGTCTGCGGTCGGTTTGTGGATGAAATAACCCTGTGCCATGTCTACCCCGAATTCTTCCAGCAGGCTCAGGGTCTCGGCGTCCTCGACGAATTCTGCGACCGTTTTCTTGCCCAGCCCTTGTGCAATGGTAACCATCGATTTTACAAATATCTGGTTCGCGTGATCGCTACCGAGATTAACGATAAACTGGCCATCAAATTTGAGACAGTCGGCATCGATATGTTTGAGATAGGCAAAGGTTGAAAAGCCGGCACCGAAGTCATCCAGATATACCCGGCAACCCAACTGATGCATTTGTTCTATAAAGCGCTGGGCATCGGCCAGATCGGAGACCGCGGCAGTTTCTGTCAACTCGATAATCAGCCGCGATGGTTTCACTTCCGAGTCCTGCAGCAATTGCTGTATCAATTGGGCCAGTGCCGGTTCATCCAGAGAGCGTCCGGAAATATTCACCGCCAGTGCCGGAATATGTGAGTGTTCGGCCAGCAGCAGGATGGCCTGTCTCACGACCCACTGATCGATCAGCATGATCTTGCCACTGCGTTCGGCCACAGGGATGAATTGACCCGGCATAATCAGTTTTTCAGGTTGTTCCTTGTCGATCATACGGATCAGTAATTCGTAATGAGCGGGGCGTTGTTGGGCGATATTCTGAACTTCCTGAAAATGTAATACAAAGCGATCTTGTTCGAGGGCATCAATGATACGTTCATTCCAGGTCAAATGGCTGTTCACCTTCGAGGTATCGAGCATGTCGGGGGCAAAGGTACGGTAGGTGTTTTTACCCCGCTGTTTTGCGGCATACATTGCGATATCGGCATTCGCAATCAATTCTTCGCCATTATTGCCCTGCTGCGGGAACAATGCGATACCGATACTGGTGGTGATGCGTAGTTGATCACCTGCAAAATGCAGCGGTAGAGTCGCCACTGATTCGATGATGCGTTGGGCCAGAGTTTCAGCATCCTGAGCGGAATCGACCGGACTGATCAGCGCGAACTCATCGCCGCCCAGTCGAGACAGAAAGGCATCCGGACGAATCTGGTTGGAAAGTTCACTGGCGGCCCGGATCAATACTGCATCGCCAGTCTGGTGACCGTAATTATCATTGATCAGTTTGAATTCATCGAGATCAAATATCAATAATGCGAATCGGGTTTTCTGTCTTGTTCCGCTACTGATTCGACGTTCAAGTTCATCCTGAAAACGTCGTCGGTTATACAGCCCGGTCAAATAATCACGCTCTGCCAGAAAGAGCAGCTTTTCAGAGGTTTGTTTTTCCCGGGTGATGTCTTCAAATATCCATAAGCGGCCGATGAACTGCTGCTGATCATCCTGCACCGGATAAACACTAAGCTGGATGGTGCGGCCCCCGGTGGTCTGCAGGTCGAAGTTATGTTCGTCTTGATCCGCTGTCTTTACCTCCTCGACCAGCTCGGCCATTTGTTCTGGACCTTGTAATTGCAGGCTCAATTGCTGCATTACGTCCGCAAGTAGCATGTCTCGATTGACCGCCTGTTCATCCAGCTTCCAGATTATGAGAAAAGCCTGATTGAAATAATCGATGGTTTGTTGCCGATTTTCAAACACGATGCCGACTTGCATCGACTTCAGTAGTGCTTGCAACCGAGCATGTTCGCTCTGGCTTTTCTCCAGTGACTGCTGTTTTTTCTGGTTGGCCTGTTGCATTTCATAGGTATGCTCTTGGATTACAGCCGACATGCTGGTGAGGCTTTGCCCCAGTTGGCTGATTTCATCCTGTCCTGATAATTTCAGATTGATTTTGTACTGCCCTTTCGAAATGGAGCGTGTCGCTTTGGACAGTGTATCCAGATTGCGGGTCAGCCATAGCCCGATGACAAACAACAGGGTCAGGCTGATCAGGATCTCCAGACCTGCGACACTGACGCCTTGCTTGAGCAGCGTTTGCCTGAACTGAAGGCTGTCGTGTAACGAAATCAGAAATTGAGCCGTGCCGATTTCGATTCCTGCAAGGTGAATTTTCGACTTCAGTAAAATGAGCGGTCGATCGACGCTGGCCTGTTCAAGGCGGGTATGTACATGTTCGAACGAAGCCGGGTCCTTGCCAGCGCTGAGAAATAACCGGTTTCGCTGATCGAATATCTCGATATACAGAATTGGTTGAACACTGAGCTGATTGTCGAGCAGCCCCTGCAGGGTGGATTCCATCGCAGCGTAGTCACGTTCGAACAGGTCGACATTGACGCTGTTGGAAATCAGTAATTCAATATTGTTTCGATCGGCTTCCCATTGCCGCTGCAATTGTGCATCCACCAGACGCAGGCTGTTGAAAATCAGTATGGCCAGCATCACCGCTTCAACCAGAATGGTGGCAGCGATCAACCGAAAACGCAGGGAATGACGAAATGAAAAAAATTTCATGCAGTTTTTGCAAGCAAGAGTTTTGGCTTCAAACCGTCATGACTCCGGTTTATCCGTCCGCTGGGCGCTTTCGGGTGCATAGCCGAAAATGGATTTGACATAAGGAGCCAGTATCTTGAGGTCCTGCTCGGTTACCGCTCGGAAGCCTTCCATCCGGGTCTTTTTGAAATAGGCTGGGCCAGCCGGATGGTCCTTAAAATCGAGCATCAATCTGGCCACTTGCTGTATGCGTTGCGGAGGCTGCTGTGGTGACATCAGAAACATGTTGCCTGGAATCGCTTGGGAATGACCGATCACACGAAGCTGTTTCGAGATAGCATCCGGCATGCGCAGATAGGTCGGGCTGGATACGGCTGCCACAATCGAGTCTCCCTGCAGCAAGGCTTTATAGGCATTGTCATGAGACGGGGTATAACGGGGTTGAAGCTGTGTAGTAGTGATGCCGTTTTGTTGCAGGGTTTCCAGGGCCATTTTGCTGATCACCGCTTTTTCCGGAGGCAAGGTAATCACGCCTGATGGCAAATCCTGAAATGACTTGATGCCGGATGACTTGAGTACCACAAAGGTCGCTGTCAGTTTGTTTCGGGCCACCGCTACCGGTTGATAGCCGGATTGCATTTTTGCCAGAGCCCCCATGTGAGGCGCGGTCATGAGTAGATCATATTGCAGTTGTCGGGTGCGCTGGATAAACGGCTTGAAACCGGAAGCCGACTCGATATTGACCGGCACACCGATCCGTTCAGACAAATAAACAGCCAGCGGTTGATGGGATTTGATCAGTTTGCTGGCGGATATGTAGGGGAATATGCCAAAACTTATTGATTCTGCCCGCAGGGTTGTGGCAACCAGTATCAGGGCCAATGCGAATAGTGCGTGAGTTTTTTTCATGATTTCCCCTTGCTAAAACCGAAGCGGTTGCAGCTAAATTTGTTTACTGTTTATAGCTGAAAGATGAAGGAATACATCGATTAATTTCGGGTCAGCTTTTTCCTCTGCTGATTTCCAGTTCGGCCGCACGGGTTTCATTGGTGGAGCCTTCCAGAACCAATACATCGCGGGCTTGCAGATGCGTTTCGGGCGGCGGCGCATCGCCGCGCACGCCGTTACGCACCAGCGCGACTACCGAGGTGTTTTCATTGAAGTCGAAAGAATCGATGGTTTGGCCGATCGAAGGCGATTCATCCAGTACTTCGATGCTGTGCAAATGATGAAAATGCTCGGGATGTTCGTAATCTTCCTGACTGTGGAAAAAAGCCCGAATACGCGAGTAATGATCGCTACGCGCCTGATCGACCATGTCATCGACCACTTGCTTATCCAGCCCGATCAGCGTCAGTGCATGCCAGGCCAGCATGATACTGGACTCGACCGTGTCGGGAATGACCTCGGTGGCACCGGATTCGAGTAATTCTTCCAGATGCAGATCATCAAGGGTTCGCACGATCAGCGGTATATCGCTGCGCACCTTTTGCACGGTTTGCACAATATGCTGGCTGGTATGAAAGTCATGAAACGTCACTACAATGGCGCGTGCTCTGGCAATGCCCGCATGTAACAGAATTTCCGGATGGCTGCTGTCCCCGTAATACACCGGTTCGCCGGCATCCCAGTTTTCTTTGATCAATTCTGGGTCGAGTTCCAGCGCCAGAAACGGGATGTTGACCTGTTTCAGAAATTGCGACAGATTCTGGCCGGTGCGGCCAAAGCCGCAAATAATAATGTGATCGGCAATATCGTGCGCAGCCTGTTCGATATCTTGTTCGACCTGATTGCGCTGACTGACATATTGCGGGCTTAGCCAGCAGGCGATGCGACCATTGTAGCGAATGATAATGGGTGACAGGGCCATGCTGACCACGATGGCAGCGATAATCGGTTGATTCAATTCGGGCGACAGCAGTCCGACGCCCAGTGCCACCCCGAGAATGGCAAAGCCGAATTCACTACCCTGGCCGAGACTCAGACCGGCGCGGATCGAAACGCCGGTGTCATGCCCGGCGAGTCGGGTGATCAGCATCACCGCCAGCCCCTTGCCAAACATCAGGCCGAGCGTCAGCACCAGTACGCCGAGCGGTTCGGTCAGAATGATGCGCCAGTCGAACTGGGTGCCGACCGAGATAAAAAACAGACCCATCAGCACATCCTTGAACGGCCGGATCTCGGTTTGCACCTGATGCTGATATTCGGTTTCCGCCAGCATGATACCGGCCAGAAAAGCGCCCATTGCCAGTGACAAGCCGAGCTCCCAGGTCAGCCAGGCAGCGAGCAGGGAAATCAGCAGAATAAACAGGGTAAACAATTCGGTCGAATAGGTGGACGATATCCAGTGCATGATCGGGCGCAGCAGATAGGTACCCACCACATAGATAATGCCAAACGCGATTACAGCCTTGAGCAAGGCAATCGAGATCGGTTGCAGCAGGCTGCCGGCTGCGGGGTCGGCAAAGATCGGAATCAGTACCAGAAAAGGTACCACAGCCAGATCCTGAAACAGTAAAACACCGAGTGCGATATGACCGTGGCGGCTGTGCAATTCATGCTGTTCGGTCAATTGCTTGACCACAATCGCGGTGGAAGACAATGCCAACGCTCCGCCGACAGCGAAGGCAGCTTGCCAGCCCATGTCCAGCCACAGGCCGATCATCATGCTGCTGACGGTGGAAATCACCACCTGTGCCAGCCCGATGCCAAATACGATGCCTTTCATCGACATCAGTTTAGGGATCGATACTTCAAGTCCGATGGTGAACAACAGAAACACCACGCCGATTTCGGCGATTTGTTCGATCGCATGAGAGTGCTCGATCAACCCCAGACTGTGTTGTCCGGCCAGCATGCCGACCAGCAGATAGCCGAGTACCGAAGGCAGGTTGATTTTCCGAAAAATGGCGACACTGATGACTGAAAAAACCAGTAACAGTAACACCGCGTTGAGTGGAGAATCATGCATGCAATGGCCCTTATTTTTTGAGTATATCCTGCAGCGAAACGGCGTTTTCCTGCTCGCTCGGGGTGTTTACCGGTTTCTGGATAAAATATTTATAGCCATTGAGCATAGCCGAAATCTGCGCGCCCGACCCCTTCACATCATGTAATACCGCAAAAGCGATATGCGCCAGCATGAAGTACAAAATGAAACTCGCCAGCGACGCATGGAAGTTCGTCATGCTCGCGCCACTGCTGCCGAGCAGAAACCCGGTGATGGAAAGCAGCGCCAGTACAACCAGTACCAGTGCGTACAACGGTTGCCAAAGCGGGTTGTAAGCAAACCAGTCGGGGCAGGGCAGGCGCCCGAAAGAGGCGTAGAACTGGATGGTTTGACGCACGATGTGGCGTTGTTCGCGCGTCGGCAGCAACAACCGCCAATGCCCGGACCCTGGCACGAATAACAGGTAAAGCCGAAAAGCGATCACCAGCGAAAGCGCCTGTCCGACCATGATGTGCCACTCCATCCAGGCGATTACATCGACATCGGAATGTTGCACCAGCCAGGCACTGGCGAGCAAAAACAGGACACCGAGCGTGATCAGCCAGTGGGTAATGCGCTGGGCGCTGGAAAATACCGCGACGCGTTTGATGGAACCGGACATTTTGAACCCCGAGTGGAAGAAAGATACGGCCAGTATAACCCTGTTGAGGCAGATCGTTTACTTATGAGGCAACGGGTTACATTGCAAATTTTGCGGGCCCGTTAATCCCGTCTCGTTCAAAGTGACGGGGATGAAACGTATCTCAGGTTGGTTTATCTTCATCTGCATCTGCGGCCGGGTCGGTTTTTCCGGGGATGTCTTCGATATCAGTTTTGCGTTCGGGGAATTTCCGGGATTGATCGAATTCATCTTCCGGCCATTCCCCGAAGGGATAGGGCTTGTCGTTCCTGTTATAAGTCATGAAGGCGAAAATCTGCGCGATGTAGGTCGTCAGGCTTCGGCTGAGTTGACGCAACTGCGCATTGGTATCACCGGTGATCAGTTTGCTGCCGAACTGGAACAGAATAATTAAAAACAGCACAGCCGCCGCCATCTGGTAAAAAAGAGACAGCAGCAGGATAAATCCGCCCCGTTTCCAGGTCGAAGGCTGTTTGATATGGATTTCTACATCGTGGCGCATGTCAATACTCCGGTTTGCCCGGTTGCGTTTTGAATGATCGGAAATTATCGATAACCACCCGCTAAGCGAGGGTTTTTCTGCATTATGCGGGTTCGCCCTGCCTGCGATCAACTGCTTTTCTTGGTAACCGAAGTCGATTGTTTCGGAGGCTGCTCTTCAGCGAAAATTTGGCAGCGCCCGTATCCATTCCCGGGTGCAAAAAGTCGGTTTACCAGCCACCGCCTCCGCCGCCGCCACCACCGCCGCCGGATGAACCACCGCTGGAGCCGGATGATGAACCGGGCGCGCTGGAGGCTGAACTGATTGCGCCGTCGAATCCGCTCGACAAGGCGTCGGATACTTCGCTCATATCGTTGTATTGCGGGTGCAGCAAGATGCCGGTGGGTCGAAAGGCTGCTTCGATTTGCCCGGCGTCGATGGCGTTTTGCAGTCGCTGTGACCAGGCGTGTTCAACGTCCAGAGCGAATGCATAGGGCAACAAATACTGGTACGCGGCGCGATCGAAATCAGGC
>JANTFI010000133.1 GCA_024763505.1 Gammaproteobacteria bacterium | reverse complement strand
ATATGACCCGCGGTTTTTGCCGGCTATCCGGCTGGATGACCACTTCGCGGGAAAACCGATTGAGCCGACCGGATTGTCGTGCGAGCACTCGCAGTCCAGCCATTTCATCACGAATTTTGACCTTTTCATCGTAGGGAAAAAAATGATGGAAAACCGTCATCAGATATTCACGCTCCTGATCGGTCGCGCAAATCTGCGTAAAGTCTGCCGGAATCGAAGTTTCGGTCGTACCCAGTAACGAGCCCTTCTTCCACGGCAGTAGAAAAACCGCGCGCTTGTCCTGCGGTGCTTCCAGATAAAAGGCTTGGCGCAACGGTTTATCGAGCACCAGATGAGCGCCCTGCACCAGTTCCGGTGGTTCGCTGGCCGGCAGATTTTCTATTTGTTGGTCTAGCGGGTAAACCCACGGGCCAGCGGCATTGACCAGCGTGCGGGTGATGGCGGTTTTTTCCACTCCTTGCTGCCGATAACGAATCTCGAGCGTAGCTGTACCGCGCTTCGCCGCAACGAAGCAGGCTTCTGTCTCCAGTTGCGCGCCAAGCTGCTGCGCCGATGCCATAACCGCCTGGGTCAGGGCACTGTCGTCGGTCTGGGCATCCTGATACTGGAATACAGTTTTCAAACCGTCGAGATTCAAGTCTTCGAGCTTGTCCCAGTCCTGAAAGGCAGCCTGACGATAAAAACTGTGTCGACTGAGACCGGACAGCAAGGCATACATCGACAAGCCGGCATGCAGAGTCAACTGTTTACGCTTTGTATTTTTATAAATCGGGATATTGAAAGTCTGCAACCGAACCAGCTCGGGGGCTATCTTGAGCAACAGTTCGCGTTCCTGCAGGCTTTCATACACCAGCGGAATCTGCAGACCTTCGAGATAACGCAGTCCGCCGTGGATCAGTTTGCTCGAAGCACTTGAGGTTTCCAGCCCCGGCTGATGGTTTTTTTCCAGTACCAGAACGCGATAACCCTGTGCTGCGGCAGCCTGGGCGACTCCTGCACCATTGATTCCGGCTCCGATAATGACCACATCAAATTCAGACATGATGGCTTCCCTGTTTCCTGATTTTTGCGGGTACTGATAACGGCTCAAGCTGAACCGTTCGACTAGAAATCGGTGCTGACATCGACGATGTCGCTTTCCTGTTTCAGGTCACTGTATCGATTGGTTTCGATCAACTCGAATCCGAGTCCGGCATAATAGGCTACTTCTGCAGCGGTGTTGACGGTGTACACAATCCATTGCCAGGGGCCGGCCCAGAGATCGGCCGCTTGAGACGGGCAGAATTCGGTATCAACAAATAAAAAAGCGGGTGCCAGCCGAACCGCTTTCTGGCGATTTTCTTCAGACCAATCGGGCAACACCCAGCCGGTTTCGATGTCGGCATAGTGCTGCTGGCAATACTGTACAGCATCCCGGTCAAACGAAATCATCGCGACTTGATCGCGCATCGGCGCCAGCGTTTCGATCAGCATGTCGACGGCTTTCAGACCGAAGTTGCTAAGCGCTGCCGGCTTCAACTCGATAAAGCATTTGACCTCTGGCCAGTCGCCGATCAGCTCGACCAGTTGCTGTAATGAGGCGATACGAAAATCTTCGAACTGGCCGCCGAAGCGGTCGGAGTAACCGGCCGGAATATCGCGGATTTCATCAAAATCATGGTCGGCCACGATAATCTGTTTGCCGGTGAGTTTGAGTAGATGCGAGTCGTGACTCAGCACGGCAACGCCATCCTGCGTAAAGTGCACATCGGTTTCAATCATGCCGGCACCAGCCTGCAATACATGGCGGAAGCCCTGCAGACTGTTTTCCGGAAATTTCTGTGGCTGCCCGCGATGGGCGATCAGTGTGACGCGACCTGTCATGGCGTACCTGTAATAATGGATTCCTGTCTGAGTATAAAGCAGCCGCTTTAGCAACGGATGGATTGCTTTCAGATATTAAAAGTGTTTTCTGTTATAAGCCTGGGTCCTTTAACCGGGGTTACCCTGGATTAAGAATCCGGCACAGCTTCTCCGCATGATTCAGCTGTCCCAACTCACTTTTTTGCGTAATTGCTTGTCACGTCCCTTGCGGACTTTTTGCTCGACTCTTTTTTTCTGCGAACCTTTGCTTGGCCGGGTGGCGATGCGTTTCTTTTGCGTTTGCGCCACCGAACGGATCAATTCGGCCAGACGCTCGAGCGCGTCTTCACGGTTTTTTTCCTGACTGCGAAAGCGTTGCGCCTTGATGATGATGACGCCCTCCTTGCTGATACGACGGTCTTTCAATTTCAGCAAGCGCTGTTTATAAAAATCCGGTAGCGACGAGGCCTGAATGTCAAACCGGCAATGAATCGCGGTCGATACCTTGTTGACGTTTTGCCCACCCGGCCCCTGCGCGCGAATCGCTGTCAATTCGATTTCCGATTCATCCAGTGAAACCTGATTGGATATTCTCATGTTAATGTCGCGCGAGGTTGATCGATAACCCGGTTATTCATGCTTAGAACCCGGCAAGCATTGGCTCATTGCTTGTCGGCGGGCACCAGTAAAACCGGCACGGTGGATTTTCTCACCAGCGCTTCACTGCAACTGCCGAGCAAGATCTGACTCAACAAGCCTTTGCCGTGTGAACCGGTGATAATAAAATCGATGTGCAGGCGTTCGATACCGCCCAGCAGCATGTCGACGGTATCACCCTGTACCATTAACGCCTTGCAGGCCAGATGCTTTTCGCGCAAGCGACTGGCCATGGCTTGCAATTGCTGGTGTTCATGGTGGAAGCGTTCAGCAATTTGCTGGCGAATTTCACTCGGGTCGATCGCATACATCGCGGCCGGGTCGAAATCATAGGCGATATGATCCGGGTTGGGCTCGGCCACATGCATGAGGATCACTTCGGCCGACATCGCGCTACCCAGCAATTCGGCCTGTTGCAGCAATTGTTCGCTGATGTCGGAAAAATCAATCGCAACCAGTATTTTCATAGTTCGCTCCTTTTCAGATCACCATCAAGCTACCCGATCCGGGCGATATTGGCAAACCGGGCGTGGATCAGCCCGGCCAGTTGGCGCGGATCCATTTCGATCTCCAGTCCGCGGCGCCCGGCACTGATAAAAATCGTATCAAATTGACAGGCCGACTCATCGATGACCGTCGGCAAGCGTCGTTTTTGTCCCAGTGCACTGATACCGCCGAGCTTGTAGCCACTGGCTCTTTCAGCCTGAGCGGCATCGGCCATTTGCGCCTTGCGAAATCCGCAGTGCCTTGCAAGTATCTTTAAATCGAGTTGTGAAGATACTGCTACGATCGCAACGGCCAACTCGCCGCTTTCGGATTGCACCATCAGGGTTTTGAAAACCTGCTTTGGAGGCAGCCCCAGTTTTTGCGCCGCTTCCATCCCCCAGGATTCGCTGACACGGTCGTGCCGATAACGGTGCAATCGATAATCGACCCCGGCTTGTTGCAACTGTTTGACCGCCGGTGTCATGCGGTCGGTTTCTGTTTCTGCAAGCGCTGCAACAGGCCGGACACACGCCGGGTTTTATGCCCGATCGCATAGCGCAAAGTGGCTTCGACCGACCAGATTTCAACCTGTTCCGAGGCGCGGGTGATCGCGGTGTATAGCAATTCACGCGTAACAACCGGCCCTGGCGCAGACGGCAACAACAGTAACACCCGTTTGAATTCCGAACCCTGCGATTTGTGAACCGTCATCGCATAGGCGCTTTTGTGTGCCGGACACTGCGATAGCGACAGCATGTGGTAACTGCCACGTCCCTGTTCGAACCACAGTTTCAATTCACCGTTGGCATCCGGCCAGACCAGACCGATATCGCCATTGTGGATCTGGTACTGATAGACATTGCTGGTCATCATCAATGGCTTGCCGCGATAAAAGGTTTCATTGGCGGGTATATTTCTGCACTTTCGCAGATGCTGCTCGATCAGGCTGTTGATGGTATCGACACCGCCCGGCCCCTGCCACTGTGCCGACAGGATTTGCGAGCGGTGATACGCCTCGAATGCTTGTTCGATCGAACCGGCTAGCATCATTTGCAAACTGTCTTGCTCGGCCTGTTGCCTGAGCATTTCCGGCAACGCCGGGTCGGCCGGTTCTCGCCAGCGTAATACGTCCGTCTGCGTGGCCTGGCGCAGCAAATCCACGGCTTCATCCCCTGCCCCGCGGTTGACTAAAGCAGCCAGTCGGCCGATGCCCGAATCATGGTCGAAGCGGCGGCTTTTCTGCAACACCACGACCTGATCGGCCAGGGCATAATCACCGTCATAGGGCTTCACAGTCATCGCAAATTGCTGATGCAAATACTCAGCCTGTGCAACCGTGCTGGAAGTTTCTGTCAAATTTCCACAGAGGTCGGCAAACACGCTACCGGCTTCGACCGAGGCCAGTTGGTCCTTGTCGCCGAGCAGGATCAATTTTCCCTGTGGCGGCAACGCCGCACAGAGCATCGCCATCATCTGCTGATCGATCATCGAGGCTTCATCTACCACCAGTACGTCGCAGCGAAGCGGGTTTTGCGAATCAAAGCTCGCGCGGTGTGTGTAGCGGTGAATCTGCAACAGGCGGTGCAGAGTTTGCGCACGGGTCGGCAAACGCTGTTTCAACTCGTCATCGAGATCCAGTTGCTGCAAACTGTTTTGTATCGATTCAGCCATGCGCGCGGCGGCCTTGCCGGTGGGTGCAGCGAGTTGAATATCCAGTTGCGGTTGCCGTAACAGCAAAATCGCCAGAATCCGGCTGACGGTCCAGGTTTTGCCGGTGCCGGGACCGCCGGAAATAATCGCCAGCGCATGACGCGAACTGATCACTGCGGCCAGTTGCTGTTCATCGATTTGACTGCGCTGCGGGAAAAACCGTTCGATCATATCCCGTGGAATCTCTGCCGCAGGTTGCAACGAGCGCGCCAGCAGCGATGTCGCGATGTTGTTTTCCTGATGATAAAAGCGGTTGAGATATAACTTGTCGTGATCGAGTACCAGCGGGGCTTGCGTATCGTGGCTCGTAAGCAGAGGGCTTGCCTGTAACTGTTGCAGTAGTGATTGCTGGTCGGGCAGATCGGGCCAACCTGCCTGTACCGATTTCTCTACCAGATCCGACATCGGTAGACAGACATTGCCGCGGGAGATTTCCATATTCACCAGCACGCTCAGCCACAGATCCAGTTCACCGGCTTGCGGAAATTGTTGCTGTAAAAATCGTGCCAGAGTCATATGTCCGGACTCTATCTCGTTTTTGCGCAAGGTTGTTTCGATGCGTTGCAAGGTTTTCATGCGACACCCTCAAACAGGGCATCTAACTTTTCGATCACCGCTAGCGGCGGCTTGTCAAAATAAATACCCTGATGATCGCTGCTCTGTGCCGACATCCCTCGCAGAAACAGATAAAACACGCCGCCGAAATCGCGCGTGTAATCGTAGTCTTTCAGGCGTTGCTTTAAATATCGATGCAGGGCCAGCGTATAGATCAGGTATTGCAGATGATAATGATGTTCGAACATCGCTTGCCGGCATTGCTCGATCTGGTAATCCTGCTCTCGGGGTCCGAGAAAATTACTTTTATAGTCTGCGACGTAATACTGTCCGTCGAACTCAAACACCAGATCGATAAATCCTTTCAAATATCCGCTTATGGTCGAAAAATGATAATTGTCCGGCGACTGACTATAACCTTTTTCAAACAGACAGGCATTCAGCGCATCCTGTGCAAGCCGGTCACAGGACATATAAAATTCCATCTCGACCAGACATTTCTCGGGGCCAAGAAAATTCAGTGAAAATCCCTTCAGATCGCTGGCCAGAATATCGTTTAGCCAATCAACAAGACAGAATTGCCACTGGGTATCGAAACCATAGCTTTGACATTTTTCGGCAATCATCTGTGCATCGACCGGTTGGTTAAAGGCCTGGTGTTCCAGCAAGTCATGTAAAAAGGTGCCGGCTTTGGCACCTTTTGGAAAGCTGAATCGATCCAGTCTGGCGATTGCTGGCGGCTCGTCGGTTGGTGTGATACTGCTGTCGGTCATTATCGCATCATAATCGGGCCTGTCGATGTGTTCGGCGGAGCCGGACAATGCCAACTGGCTGTAAGATGTGATTCGCCATTGCTGTCTCAGCGGTCGGTTAAATTGTAATGCGGACGGTTTCTGCTTCGACGGTGGCGGGGTGAAAACCAGGGTTTGCGATGGCAGTGACTGATTGATTTCAATTCGCATTTTTTCATCGTTCAAGGCTTCGAAAGGCGCTCGCAAATCTTCATTACTCTTTATCGCAAGCTGGTTGCCTTTGCGCGCAAACAGGCATTGTGCCAGAGCCGTGTTCCCGGCCTTGTTCGCGTCCGCGAAGCCGATATAACAGCGATACACCGCGCGGGTGATGGCGACATAAAACACCCTAACCTCTTCGGCCAGGTCTTCCTGTTGCAAACGCTCTTTCTGGCTATCGTCAAAGATCAGGGTTTGTTTCTGCCCACTGGCGTCATGTACCTGATAGCAGTTGGGCGGTCTGCCGTTGCTGAATACCGAGGACATGAAGGGCAGGAAAACCACCGGATACTGTAGACCCTTACTGCGATGGATGGTCACAATCCGGACCAGGTTGCGGTCACTGTCCAGACGTAACTGGTGCTCTTCATTTTGTTTCTGACCGGCCAACTCACGCTGTTGCTGCAACCAGCGCAGAGCCTGATTGTGGCTGGCATGTTGCGCCGATTGCTGCTCGATCAATTCTGCTATCTGCAGCCAGTTCGTGAGTTGTCTTTCACCTTCGTTTTTGGCCATGATCCGTGACAGACAGTGTTGATCTTCGAGCAGTTGAAAAAACATGGCCAGCACACCCTTTTCCTGCCACAGCGATTGATAGCCCTGCATTCGCTCCAGCAGCGCCACCAACTGTTCATTATCGTGATGCAATTGTTCAATCCGTGCAACATCCCAGCCGAACAGGTCGGTACTGAGTAATCCGGCCAGGCGTGGTATGTTGGATGAAGTAATCAATACTTCCAGCAGCAGGGTAATTTCCCGCGCTTGTTCGGTTTTAAACACCGAGTCGCGCAGGATCAATGCGGTATTGATGCCCCGTGCTGCCAACTGTTGTTTCATCAGTCTGGCCTGGCTGCCGGTTCGAACCAATATCGCCAGATCGCCCGCCTCGGCGGGCTTTCCATCCAATAACAGATTTTTTTGCTGTAACAACTGTGCGATTTCATTGGCACAGAGTTGCGACAGGGTTTCCTCGACCTCGCCTTTATTGATGGGTTTTTCCTGCCTCGGTAACAACCAGCATTTTAAAGGGGGCAGAGCTACTGCATGCCGGTCGGTTACGGTTTTATTTTGCTCCGGGTTTGCAGCGCCTGGCTGATACTCGATCAAATCCGGAAATACGAAAGCATCTGGCCGCTGGAAGATTTGGTTGACTGCATCGACATAGTCGGCTGAAGAGCGATAATTGGTTTTCAGGGTGAATTGCCGTGGCGTATTACTGCGGGCACGCTGGTAAGTGAACACATCCGCGCCGCGAAACCGGTAAATGGCTTGTTTTGGATCTCCGATCAGTATCAGGCCAGTGTCCCTGCGCTTCACCGGCTGTCCATAAATCGTGTTGAATATCCGGTATTGATATTCGTCGGTATCCTGAAATTCATCGACCATGGCCAACGGCCAGGTTTCGAGCATCTTTTCTTGAAGTCTATTGTGATCTGTCGACGTTTCGCGCTGCAGGGCATTACTGAGCTGGATAATCAAGTCATTGAAAGACAGACTTTGTGCAGCTTGTTTATTCTGCCAGACACTGAGTTGCACTTGTCTGGTTGCATCCAGCAGCAGATTTCGTTTGATCGCTTTCAATCGGCTGCGATGCTGCTCGATAAACGCAGGCCATAACCGAAAGGATGATAACTCAGCGCGACTGTCCTTACGGTCTTTGTACATGGATTTGTTAATTTTTTCGGAATTCAGTAATTCAGCTTTGTCAGGTAATTCAGCCGGTACTCGTCGCACATCCAGATCATCTACCTGCTGTAACAAACTAAGCAGGGTTGTAGGCTTATAACTGGTGTTTTGCTTGAATGCACCGCT
>JANTFI010000132.1 GCA_024763505.1 Gammaproteobacteria bacterium | reverse complement strand
TTGATAGAATAGAAACTTATTTTGACAGACAAAAAAAATTGATGAGAAGACAAAATAACATATCGAAAAATATAGCTATAAATGTATTAGTGATTGGTGAGGTTATTGCTTTTGTAGGTTATATTTCAGGCACTATAGCTCCGAAATATAATTTAGTTTCAATAGAAAATTTAGTTCTAAGATATGCATGTAAGATAGTCTTGGACACCTTGTTTTATGGCGGAGTTGGCTTTTTTCTCGGTCGGTGGCTATTTAGGGCTTTAGATGGAGGGCGAAAATATGTCTATATTTTATTAGTTTGTGTTTCATCTTGTTTTTTTATGCTTTTGTCTATGGGGGCATTTTCGGATTACTGGGCTAGACTTGGGTTTATAGAAAATGCCGGGCTGTATTTTTACGAATTTTATCCAATTGTGATCACAACGGTTACTTTGTTTTTGGCAATTTTTGATTTTGGCGGAGGTCGAATGGGCGTAGGAGCAAGTATTCTGTTTTATATTTCTGAGGCGATGTTCTATATAGCGTTGTTCACTTTCACTTATATTTTTTTGATTTTGTTTTTCACGGCATAGAATCTTTGCTTCCGGCGTTATTTAGGAAAAAATCAAGGGATCAGAACACTTGAAATAGTAGTTTTTGAAATTGAACCACGGAGGGAGAAATGGCGAGAAGGCCAAGAATCGTAATATCAGGGCAGGTAGAACATATTGTGCAGAGAGGCAGATAACCGTCAGCCTGCTTCTCTGAGGAAAAGGATTACTGGAAGTATCTGGAATTACTCTTAGAGTACAGTGAAGAACATGAATGCCAGATACGCGCCTATGTGCTAATGACGAATCATGTGCATCTGCTTTTGACGCCTTTGAGAAAAGATAGCGTTAGTCGCTTCATGCAGTCAATGGAAATTATGTGGGACACAATACTTAATTTTTATGATTCCCTGAATGGCTGCATACGCTGTGAACTTACCGAAGACTTTAGGCTGTAAGGAATGTCAGCAATGGGTCGAAACCGGAAATAACGTTTAACCATTATTAGTAAAAGAGCAATCCTATCCGAACCCACTTCGGTCAGTTACGTTTGGGCGACAAGCCACAAACCAATTCTCGGTACACCATTGATTATATCGATCACAGGATTCGAATCGGCGATTGCTGCTCTGACAGCGAGCAGATTCGGCCGATGATACAGCTCTCGGCATAACCCAGTTGTTCAAGCGCAGCGATACAGTCATCAGCCTTGTCGGCCGGTACTCCGGCGAGTAATCCTCCTGCCGTTTGCGGGTCGAACAATAAGGGAAAAGCGGGGTTGTTCGCCGCGGTCTCGATATCCTGAATCGCCCGCCGCAGTCGCAGATTGGCCGGTTGCAGCGACGACAAGATACCTGCCGCCACGGTATCAAGTGCGCCATCGAGCAAAGGTATCTGATCGAGAAACAACTCGGCATCGACTCCGGAGGCGCGGGTCATTTCGATCAAATGACCGATAATGCCAAAGCCGGTCAGGTCGGTGCAGGCAGTGGCCTCAAATTGCTGCAGACATTGCGCCGCCTGCTGACTGGACTGCAACATAGACTGGATCGCGGCATCGATCCATCGCCCTTTCGCCTTGCCGCGCATTTCAGCCGCAAACAATGTGCCGGTGCCCACCGGCTTGGTCAGCACAATCGCATCGCCCGGCTGCAAGCCTGCCTTGCGCCACACCCGTTGCGGGTCGATCAAGCCGTTTACCGTCAAACCGAAAGCCAGCTCCGCGCCTTCGCTGGAATGACCGCCCGCCAGTACCGCACCGGTTGTTTGCACAATCGACAGCGCCCCGGCCATCACATCGTACAGGGTTTCTTCCACCACCACTTCACGGCCATAAGGCACAGTCGCTATCGCCAGCACCGACTGAGCCTCGGCACCCATGGCGAAGATATCCCCAAGCGCATGATTGGCAGCAATCGCGCCAAAGGTATAAGAGTCCGCGATAAAGGCGCGAAAATAATCCACCGATTGCACCATCACCTTACCCGGCGGCACCGCCAGCATTGCGCAGTCATCCGGCGAATCGCGGCCGATCAGTACATCCTCGCGCCTTTCATCCGGCAGCCTTTGCATTACCCGCGACAAAACGGTTGCCCCGACCTTGGCGCCGCAACCGCCGCAACGCATCGCCAGTGTTGACAATTCGCGGATCGCTTCCGAATCGGCAATACCCGAGGCCAGTTTCAGGGAGTCGTCATCTTCATCCATTTCGGGTAATTCATTGAATTTCTGCATGAAACGGCGATCGATCCAGTCTTTCACGGTCCACAGCCAGCGCGCCTCGAAGCTCCAGCGCCCGCGTGATGCAATGGCATAGCGATCACCTGTACTGATCAGGCCGAGGAAGTTTTTCTGTGGACGATAAACCCGCAGCCGCCCCTGCGTCGCCAGTGCTTTCAGGTTATGGGCCAGCACCGGACCCTGACGCACCGCAAAGACTCCCGACTTGGGCCGCGGGTCGGGCAGGCTGGCAATATCACCAGCGGCAAAAACACCCGGGTGGCTCAGTGATTGCAGATGCCGATCGACACGAATGAATCCACCGGCATCGACTTCCAGCCCGGCTGCCATCGGCCAGGCCGGTGCACCCGCGGTGGTCACCCAGATCACGGCATCCGCCTTGGCTATGTCCTCATTACAAAATATGACCCGGTTTTTCTCCACCACCTGAACACGTGCATTGGTGGTGACCGCAATATCGCGCGCGCTGAAAACCTGCTCAAACTTGCGGCGTACGCCATCGTTGTGCATATGCATGATGCGTTCGCTTTCGGTAATCAATTGATATTTCAGGCACTGTGGATCCTTTCCTGACTGCTTGAGCAATTGCCTTAATTTGTGCTGGGTGGACAGAGCTAGTTCGACGCCTCCAGCACCTCCGCCGACCACGACGATTTTGAATTCGCCGTCGCACTGTGACACTTTTTTGCACAACGCCTGCCATTTCTGCAAAAACCAGTCGATTGGTTTGGCCGCCAGTGCAAATTCTTCCACCCCGGATACATCGATGCTGCTCGGGGTTGAGCCGGTATTAATCGACAAAATATCGTAATGAATCGGTGGGCGGCCACCGGCGGTAACGATGCGGTTTTCGGTATCCAGCGCTTCCACCTCTGCATGATACAATCGTGCATTGGCAAATTGGCATAGCGGGCCGAGATCGATATGGCAATCGTCATAGTCATAATGCCCGGCAATAAAACCCGGCAGCATGCCTGAGTAAGGCGTATGAATATCACGCGTAACCAGCGTCACGCGCAACCCCGGCACCGGATTCATGCCGAATTTTTTCAACACCGAAACATGGGCATGCCCGCCACCGATCAATACCAGATCTTTCACCACTGGCGCTTGTGCTTTCATCGCGTCACTTCCACCTGAAACAGTTGCACGCTGAATAATTGCTGTTCGTCACTCCATGCCCGGCGGCTGGAAAAACCGGCTTGTGCGGCCAGTTCGATGAATTCCGCCACTGAGTATTTATAGGAATTTTCCGTGTGAATGCTTTCACCGGCCGCAAAGTGGAAATCCTGCCCGGTTACCGTTACTTTTTGTGCGCACCGGCTTTGCAAATGCATTTCGATACGCCCCTCGTCTTCGTTATAAAAAGCTCGGTGCTGCCACTGTGACAATTCGAAATTTCCAGTCAGTTCGCGGTTGATGCGCGCCAGCAGATTACGATTGAAATCGGCGGTGACACCGGCGGCATCATCATAGGCCGCTTCCAGCAAGTGGCGGTCTTTTTTCAAATCTACCCCAATCAATAAATACCCCTGATCGCCGACCAGACTGGCGATCGAGCGTAAAAAATCGACCGCGCCGACCGGATCAAAATTGCCGATACTCGATCCCGGAAAAAAGGCGACTCGCGTGCCGGTTGGCGCGGTTGGCGGCAGATGCATTTGCCGGGTGAAATCGGTGCAGGCGGCATGAATCTCCAGCCACGGAAATTGCGCCGCCAATTCCTGCGCCGCCATCTGCAAATGATCACGTGAAATATCCATCGGCACATAAGCGCAGGGTTTGAGCCCCTGCAACAGGATATGTACCTTGGCGCAGCTGCCGCCACCCGGTTCGACCAGCAGACTGCCGGTGCCGACCTGTTGCGCGATTTCTTCGGCATGCCGGGTTAGTAATTTAATTTCAGTGCGGGTCGGATAATATTCCGGTAGATCCGTGATCGCATCGAACAACTTTGACCCCTTTGCATCGTAGAAATACTTGGGCGGTATCGAGGCCGGTTTTTTAGCCAGCCCCTCTACCACATCGCGGGCGAATTCATCGCGGCTGCTATGAAGGTCGTGAAATTCGATACGGCCGGGTTGATTCATAACGCGCATGTCCGAAAACCGGCGAAGACATCGTTTCGATCCGGGCCATAGTAAGTACGCCAACTGTTGCGAATCATCCGCCCTCGCGTAGTCCAGGCGCCACCGCGCAACACCTTGGTAATGCCGAACAGGGGCTGCGAATAATCCTGATACATATCGGCCTCGAAACCGGGATAGGGCTGGAAGGTATCCTGCGTCCATTCCCACACATTGCCGATCATCTGCCGACAGCCGAATGCGCTGTCGCCGTCCGGCAAGGCGCCGACATCGATCGTGCCCAGCGCATAGCCGTCGAGATTCGCCAGCGTGGGGGCAGGCTCGCTGTCGCCCCACGGGAAGTAACGCTTTTGTGCGGAAAGGCTAAACCCATCTTCGCCGGGCAAACCTGCGGCAGCGACTTCCCACTCGGCTTCGCTCGGCAGACGACGACCGGCCCAGCGACAATAGGCCTGCGCTTCATGCCAACTGACATGAATCAACGCGGCATCCGAAGGTATTGCCCGCCATTGATCAAACTGGCGAATCTGCCAACCGCCCTGATGCCGACGCCAGTACAGCGGGTGTTTCAATCCGGCCTGCTCACGCCAGGCCCAGCCATCGTCCTCCCAAAAATCCCGATTCTGATAGCCGCCTGCTTCAACAAATGCGGCAAAATCGGTATTACTGACGGCAGCACGAGCGATGCGAAAAGGTTCGATATCGACCGCATGCGCCCATTTTTCATTGTCGAACACAAAGCCTTTCTGTGCGCTGGCACCGAGCATAAAACGGCCACCGGGAATATCTGCATCGCCCGGCAAACCGCCCGCAGCCGGAAATTGAATATCATCACGCGATAGCGACGGAGTCGGGTACTGCAAGGTCTGGCGGGTATAGGTATAGGCTTCATTGTGCATGTCGTGATGAAACACGGCGTATTGCGCGAGGTAATCACGTTTCGGATCAACACCTTGTGTTAATACCTGTTCGACCTTCGCCAGCACTTGCTCGATGTAAGCCAGCGTTTCGGCTAACGGCGGCAGCGGGAGATCCCAGCGGTCGTCATGGGCGATACTGATCGAATCGTACAACTGGTCGGAGTCAGCGTGGATCGGTGCATGCCCGAGATGCTGGCGCAGCACCCAGTATTCATAAAAATAAGCGGCATGGCCGATTTCCCAACGCAGCGGATTCACCGTCGCGAGTTTTGGCCCCATCATTTGCTGGTCATCCAGCCCATCGATCAATTGCAGGCTGCGGGCGTGCGCATCCCGCATCTGACGAATAATGGTGGCAGGGTCGAGAGGTCGCATATCGTCGATCTTGTTATTGTTTTGGATGCCGGTTATTGTCACACGCGACAGGTTAGATGTCATCCTGCCGGGATTTCTACAGGATGGATTGAAAATTGGGTTTGTAAATCAGGCACAGCATACCATGCATATTTTACTGATCACCCCCGCACCACCGCGTTCGCGAGCCGGTAATCGCGCCACCGCGACGCGCTGGGCCAATATCCTGAAAAAACTGGGACATCGGGTGGAGATCGCCACCGAATATCACGGCCAGGGCGCTGACCTGATGCTGGCGCTGCATGCCTGGCGCAGCGCCGATGCCATCGCCCGGTTCCGGCAAAAATATCCGCAACAGCCGCTCATCGTCGCGATCACCGGAACCGATGCCTACCGCTTTATTCACAGCCATCCCGAAACCACTTTGCGCTCGATCCTGCTGGCCGATCATCTGGTCGGCTTGCATGACTTGATCGCCAATACGCTGCCGCCCGATCAGCGTCACAAGATGCATGTGATCTACCAATCGGCCACTGGAATTTCCCGGCGGCAACCCTACCGCCGCTTTTTTCATGTATCGGTGATGGGACATTTGCGCGATGAAAAAGATCCGTTGCGACCGGCTCTGGCGGCACGACTGCTGCCGCAAGACAGCCGCATTCAGATTCACCAGTACGGCAAGGCGGTGACCGAAGACTGGGCCGGGCAGGCGCGACAGGAAATGAGCCGTAACCCGCGCTATCACTGGCATGGCGAATGGCCGCATTACCGGGTTCGGCAAGTGTACCAGCGCAGCAATCTGCTGGTATTGCCGTCGCGTATGGAAGGCGGTGCCAATGTAATTTCCGAAGCAGTTGTGGCAGGCGTTCCGATTCTGGCTTCTGACATAGAAGGTTCTGTCGGTTTGCTCGGTGAAAATTACCGTGGTTATTATCCGCTGCAGGACGAAACCGCGTTGGCAGAATTGATGCTGTGCTGCGAACAGCAGCCGGATTTTCTGGACAGCCTGAGCCAGCAGGGCAATAATCTGCGACATCGGTTCCACCCCGATCGGGAGTTGCAGGGTTGGCAGGAACTGTTAAACCGCCTTTGATTCAGACCAGGCTTACTAAAACACACAATAACTAAAGGATTAATCGCTATGGCTCTTTTACGCATCTTTACCTTTTTATCTCTGGCACTTTTTCTATCTCTACCCGCCAGCAGTAACTCCAAAACCCTGGTCTTTTCTGCCATACCCGATCAGGACCAGAGCGCATTGACCCAGCGCTTCAGCAAGGTCGCCGATTATCTGTCGAAACAACTCGGCATCAAGGTTAAATATGTGCCGGTCAAATCCTACGCTGCGGCGATCACGGCGTTTCGCAATAATCAGGTGCAACTGGCCTGGTTTGGCGGCTTGTCCGGCGTGCGGGCACGTTTGCTCGTGCCCGGTTCGCAAGCCATCGCCCAGGGCGCGGAAGATACCCAGTTCAAATCCTATTTCATCGCTCACCACAGCACCGGTCTGCAAGCCGCCGACAAATTACCCGAATCGATCCGTGGCAAGACCTTTACCTTTGGCTCAAAAGGTTCGACCTCGGGCCGGTTGATGCCTGAGTTTTACCTGCGCCGGCAATTCGGACAATCTCCGCAGCAACTGTTCAAACGGGTCGGATTCAGCGGGAATCACTCGCGCACTATTGCGCTGGTGCAATCCGGCGCTTACCAACTGGGCGCGACCAATTACAAGGTCTGGGAAAAGGAATTGAAGCAGGGAAAAATCGATGCCAGCAAGGTTTCTGTGATCTGGCAAACCCCCAGCTACCCGGATTATCAGTGGACGATTCGCGGCGATGTTGACAACCGTTGGGGCAAAGGTTTTACCCGCCGCGTACAAAAAGCCCTGCTGGATATGAAAGATCCGGAGTTGCTGGCGGCATTTCCGCGCAGAGCGTTTATTCCGGCCAGCAATCAGGACTATCAGCCGATCCTCGACACGGCACGAGAAATCAGCCTGATCGACTAGCCGGTCTCGGCCAGCACTGTTTCGCCATGTTGCAACTGGAGTCAGCCAGCGCACATTACAACGGTCAAATCGTGCTGACCGATATCAGCATGCAGGTGCCGGCCGGACAAAAACTCGCGCTGGTCGGGCATAGCGGCAGTGGAAAATCGACGCTGCTCAAGCTGCTTTACCAGCAGCGTCCGCGAGATATCGCACTGGTGCCACAGGATTATGGACTGGTGCTCACCCTGTCGGTTTTTCATAATGTTTATATGGGCAGGCTGAACCGGCATCCACTCTGGTACAATTTATTGAATCTGATCAAGCCGCGCACAAAGCCGCTGGAGGAAGTCTCTGCAGTGCTTGAACAGGTGGCACTAAAAGACAAGATATTTGAACCGGCCGGACAACTCTCCGGTGGGCAGCAACAGCGCTGTGCGATCGCCAGAGCCTTGTATCAGCACGATGAAATCC
>JANTFI010000131.1 GCA_024763505.1 Gammaproteobacteria bacterium | reverse complement strand
ATAGAGCATCGGCCTTCTAAGCCGAGGGTAGCAGGTTCGAATCCTGCCGGGCGTGCCAATTTTTACACTGGTGGGCGTAGCTCAGTTGGTAGAGTGCAAGATTGTGATTCTTGTTGTCGTGGGTTCGATCCCCATCGTCCACCCCATATTTGATTCGGCTGATATTCGGATGAATATCAGCCTTCTTTTTTGAAACGAGCCAGAAAATTTCGTAGGTCCATTCGATTCGAAAAGCCAATTGAAATTGCTCTTGTAGCGCTTATGCAAGCAAGTTTACTTCTTTATAATAATGATCAGCCCTGTGCGAAAGTGGCGGAATTGGTAGACGCGCTGGATTTAGGTTCCAGTGGGGCAACCCGTGAGAGTTCGAGTCTCTCCTTTCGCACCATTTTCTTTCTCCTGTCCTAAACGAATAATTCACGAGTTTTCATCATGCAAGTATCTACCGAAACCCTAGACGGTCTGAAGCGAAAATTAACCGTTCAGGTGCCCTCCGAAACGATTGAATCGGCCGTCGACAAAAAGCTCAAGCAATTGAGTAAAACGGTCAAGATGGACGGTTTTCGACCCGGTAAGGTTCCGGTCAGCGTGGTCAAGCAAACCTATGGTGCAGCCGTGCGTCAGGAAGTGATCGGTGACGTGATCGAAAAAACCTATCACGAAGCGATCTTGCAGGAAAAACTCAAACCTGCCGGGATGCCGCAAATCGACGCGGTCGAAAATGATGGTGACACCGATGGCTTTACTTATGCAGCAACGGTCGAAGTATACCCGGAAGTGGAATCGGTAGAGTTGGCCAGCGTCGAGGTGGAAAAGCCGGTCGCCGAAATCACCGATCAGGACGTCGATGGCATGATTGACAAGTTATTGCAGCAGCGCAAGGAATGGAAAGAAGTCGAACGGGCCGCAGCCGATGGGGATCAGGTGATCTGCGATTTCGAAGGCAAGATCGACGGGGAAATCTTTGAAGGTGGCAGTGGTCAGGATATGACGGTCGAGATTGGCGCTGGCAAGATGCTGAAGGAATTCGAGCAGGGCTTGCTGGGCATGTCCAAGGGCGAAGAAAAAACCGTTGATGTCAGCTTTCCCGAAGATTATCACGGCAAGGATGTCGCCGGAAAAACCGCCCAGTTTACGCTCAAGGTGACCAAGGTTTCCGAACCTTCGGTACCGGAGTTGAACGAAGAGCTGATCAAATCGTTCGGCGTTGAAGACGGCGATATGGAAACCTTTCGTACCGATATCCGCGAAAATATGGAAAAAGAGTTGGGCCAGAAAATCAAGACCAATCTGAAAAATGCTGTGATGGCCGCTTTACTGGAAAAGAATGAAGTTCAGGCTCCGAGTGCGCTGGTGGAAGACGAAATCAAAAATCTGAAACAGCAAATGGCACAAAATATGGGTCAGGATCCTGCCAAACTCGATACCAGCAATTTTCCTGATGATTTATTTGAAGCCGAAGCGAACAAGCGAGTACAACTCGGCTTGCTGGTTGGTGAACTGATCAAGTTAGAGGAAATCAAACTGGATCAGCAACGTCTGGAAAATACGCTGCAGGAAATGGCATCCGGCTACGAAGATCCGCAGCAAGTGATCGATTATTACACCAAGGACCAGAAAGCGAAGGCCAGCCTCGAGGGCATGGTGCTGGAAGATCAGGTCGTCGATTTCATTCTGGACAAGGCCAAAGTAACCGAAAAATCAAGCAGTTTTGATGAACTGCTCAGCAGTCAGCAATAAGAAATTCAGGAGAAGCACATGAGACGTGATGATACTTCAACCGATATGAGCCAGAAATTCGCCCCGCAGAATAACCTCGTGCCGATGGTCGTCGAGCAATCATCCCGCGGCGAACGAGCCTATGATATCTATTCGCGTCTGCTCAAAGAGCGGGTCATTTTCGTGGTCGGCCAGATCGAGGATCATATGGCTAACCTGATCGTTGCCCAGTTGCTGTTTCTCGAATCCGAAAATCCGGACAAGGATATCTCGCTCTACATTAATAGCCCGGGTGGTGTGGTTTCAGCGGGTCTGGCTATTTACGACACCATGCAATTCATCAAGCCGGAAGTCAGCACCCTGTGTATTGGTCAGGCGGCCAGTATGGGCGCAGTGTTGCTGGCCGGTGGAGCCCCGGGCAAGCGTTTTGGTCTGAACCATTCGCGCGTGATGATTCATCAACCGCTGGGTGGGTTCCAGGGACAGGCGACCGATTTCGAGATACACGCCAAAGAAATTCTGGCGACGCGTTCGCGCCTCAACAAGATACTGGCTCATCACTGCGGCAAGGATGAGGCAGAGGTTTCCACGGATACCGACCGTGACAACTTCATGAGTGCTGAGGAATCCGTTGAATATGGTTTAATTGATAAAGTTTTGAACTCGCGTGCCGATTCATCCGAATAGACTATACTGACAGCCTAAACCCCTGATGCTTTCGGGTTGTGCAACCGGGTTGGGTCTAATAAGATAGCGCCATAACATGATTTACAGCGGATTTAGCGATGAGTGATGATAAGGTCAAAGGCAAAGATGAAAAGTTACTGTACTGTTCATTTTGCGGCAAAAGCCAGCACGAAGTAAAAAAACTCATTGCCGGCCCTTCGGTTTTTATCTGTGACGAATGTGTTGATTTGTGTAATGACATCATTCGCGAAGAAATACAGGATCAGAACAACTCGGGCGAAAGCAAACTGCCCATTCCGCAGGAAATCTTCAAGGTTCTCGATGACTATGTCATCGGCCAGCCCAAGGCGAAAAAGGTATTGTCGGTCGCAGTGTACAACCATTACAAACGACTCGAAGTCGGCCATATCAAAGACGATGTGGAATTATCCAAATCCAATATTCTGCTGATTGGCCCGACCGGTTCCGGTAAAACGCTGCTCGCCGAAACACTGGCGCGCATCCTCAATGTCCCTTTCACGATCGCTGACGCCACTACACTGACCGAGGCTGGTTACGTTGGGGAAGATGTCGAAAACATTATCCAGAAACTGTTACAGAAATGTGATTACGATGTCGAAAAGGCACAAACCGGAATCGTCTACATCGATGAAATCGACAAGATTTCGCGCAAGTCCGATAACCCGTCGATCACGCGTGATGTATCCGGCGAAGGCGTGCAGCAGGCTTTGCTCAAATTGATCGAGGGTACCATTGCTTCGGTTCCACCGCAGGGCGGTCGAAAACACCCACAGCAGGAATTTCTGCAAGTCGATACCAGCAAGATTCTTTTCATTTGCGGCGGCGCATTCGCAGGTCTCGATAAAGTCATCAAGGATCGCTCTGAAAAAGGCGGAATCGGCTTCTCGGCCGATGTGAAAACCCGGGATGAAGACACCCAGTTTGGTGAAGTGATTGCGGATGTCGAACCGGAAGATTTGATCAAATATGGTTTGATACCCGAATTTATCGGCCGCTTGCCGGTCGTCGCCACACTTGAAGAACTGGATGAAGATGCCTTGATCAAGATTTTGACCGAGCCCAAAAACGCCATCACCAAGCAATACCAGAAAATGTTCGAGATGGAAGGTTGTGAGATTGAATTCCGCCCCGATTCGCTCCAGGCCGTCGCTAAAAAAGCGATGGAAAGAAAGACTGGAGCACGAGGATTGCGCACGATTCTTGAAAATACTCTGCTTGACATCATGTACGACTTGCCCGCGCTGGAAAATGTCAGCAAGGTCGTGGTCGATGCCGCTGTGATCGAAAGCGATGCCCAGCCTTACATTCTGTATGAAGGCGGCGAATTACAAAGAGCAGCATCCGATCAGGCTTCCTGAACGGCTTATCGCTGCATCAACAGACCGCGTAGTTGATTTTCAACTGCTGCATTCGGGTTGATTTTAACGCATCAACCCCCATCTAAAGGTCTTACCAGAAATACGAGGCGCATATGTCTGACCAGGAAACCACCCCCATTCTCAGTGAAACCAGCCAGCTATTGGTGCCGGTTTTACCCTTACGTGATGTTGTAGTCTACCCGCATATGGTCATACCGCTGTTTGTCGGACGGGAAAAATCCATCGAAGCGCTAGATGCAGCCATGCAGGACAACAAGAAGATTCTGCTGCTGGCTCAAAAAAATGCAGAAGTTGATGATCCTGCCCAGCAGGATATGTATGACATCGGAACGCTTTCAACCATTTTGCAAATGCTGAAACTGCCAGACGGCACGATCAAGGTGCTGGTTGAGGGTGGCGAACGCGTAGTCGTAGACAGCCTGCTGGAAACCAATGGCTACTTCTCGGCCTCGGTCAAGGATCTCGAGAAATCCAGCAGTATAGATGATCGAGAAGCCGAAGTTCTGGTGCGCTCGGTACTCAACCTGTTTGATCAATATGTCAAACTGAACAAAAAAGTACCGCCAGAAATTCTGACCTCACTATCCGGCATTGATGACCCCAGTCGTCTGGCCGATACCATTTCTGCTCACATGTCATTGAAGCTCGATGAAAAGCAGGAAATCCTAGAAATCCGGGACCCTCGTCAGCGTCTCGAGCATATCATGAGCAAGATCGAGGGCGAGATTGACTTGATGCATATCGAGAAACGCATTCGCGGTCGAGTCAAACAACAAATGGAAAAAAGTCAGCGCGAGTATTATCTGAACGAGCAAATGAAAGCGATTCAGAAAGAACTCGGTGATCTGGATGAAGTCCCTAATGAAGTCGATGATCTGCAGGAAAAAATCGAAAAATCCGGCATGTCGAAAGAAGCCCGTGAAAAGGCTGATTCAGAACTGAACAAGTTAAAGATGATGTCGCCGATGTCGGCTGAAGCGACCGTCGTACGTAATTATATCGACTGGCTGGTCAGTGTGCCGTGGAAGAAAAAATCCAAGATTCGCCGTGATCTGGCTGCCGCAGAAGACGTACTGGAAGCTGATCACTATGGCCTGGAAAAGGTCAAGGAACGTATTCTGGAATATCTAGCGGTGCAACAGCGGGTGCGCAAACTCAAAGGTCCGATTCTGTGTCTGGTCGGCCCACCGGGCGTCGGTAAAACCTCACTCGGTCGTTCTATCGCACGCGCCACCAACCGGAAGTTTGTCCGCATGTCTCTCGGTGGCGTACGTGATGAATCCGAGATTCGCGGTCACCGTCGTACCTATATCGGTTCCATGCCTGGTAAAATCGTCCAAAACCTTTCCAAGATCAAGGTTCGTAACCCATTGTTTTTGCTTGATGAAATCGACAAAATGGCAATGGATTTCCGGGGCGATCCGGCCTCGGCTTTGCTTGAAGTGCTGGATCCGGAACAAAACAGCAGCTTTAACGACCATTATATGGAAGTCGATTTCGACTTGTCAGATGTCATGTTCGTGGCGACATCCAACTCGATGAACATACCGGGCCCGTTGCTGGATCGGATGGAAGTCATCCGTATTCCGGGTTACACCGAAGATGAAAAGCTCAACATCGCGATGAAATATCTGGTGCCAAAGCAAATCAAGGAAAACGGGCTCAAAGATAATGAAATATCGATCTCTGAAGGCGCAGTTCTGGAAATCATTCAACGCTATACCCGCGAGGCAGGTGTGCGTGGTCTGGAACGCGAAATATCCAAAGTGTGCCGCAAGGTCGTCAAGGATATCCTGCTCAAACCCAACGGCAAAAAAGTACATGTAATTTCACGCAATATCGAGAAATATCTTGGCATCAAACGCTTCCGTTTTGGCAAGGCAGAAGAAAAGGATCAGGTTGGCCAGGTTACCGGTTTGGCCTGGACCGAAGTCGGTGGTGAACTGCTAACCATTGAGTCTGCCATTGTTCCGGGCAAAGGGAAGTTTACCTATACCGGACAACTCGGCGATGTCATGAAAGAATCGATTCAGGCGGCTCTGACCGTTGTACGTAGTCGGGCCAATGTGCTGGGTATTGACGCTGATTTTAATGAAAACAAGGATATACACATTCATGTTCCCGAAGGGGCAACGCCGAAAGATGGCCCGAGTGCCGGTGTGGCCATGTGTACTGCACTGGTGTCCGCGCTGACGGAAATTCCGGTTAAGGCTGAAGTAGCGATGACCGGGGAAATCACGCTGCGGGGTGAAGTTCTGCCCATCGGTGGCTTGAAGGAAAAATTACTGGCCGCTCATCGTGGCGGTATAACGACTGCAATCATTCCGGCAGAAAATGAAAAAGACCTCGCAGATATACCGAAAAATATCAAAGACAAGATCGAGGTGATCCCGGTTCGCTGGATAGATCAGGTTCTTGAAATCGCATTAGCGCATCAACCCTCTGCAATTGAGGGTTCGGCAACCGCAACCGTTGAGGAGTCGAAAGCCAAGGTGAAATCCGGTAAATCATCGCGTGTGCGTGCCCATTAACAGTGCATCTGAATCCAATAGCCAGTCCGGCAAGAAAATATTACATTTTTTAACGTATTATCGGTTGACCGCTTAGCTGGCTATTGGTATAAATTCGCAGCTCAAGAGCGAGGGTGGTACTGCGATTGGATTGGGGCGTCAGGCGGTTCAAGTTTTCGCATTTTTCACTATCTCTACGCACCTTTGAAACAATAATTTCACTAACTGATGGATAAATTTTATGAATAAATCTGAACTCATTGAAGCTGTAGCCAGCGCCGCTGATCTTAGCAAAGCAGATTCAGCTCGGGCTGTTGACGGCGTAATTGCTGCAGTCACTGAAGCACTCAAGTCCGGTGATCAAGTCACTGTTGTTGGCTTTGGCACCTTTTTGGTTCGCCAGCGTGAAGCCCGCCAGGGACGTAACCCGAGAACCGGTGAAACCATCCAGATTAAAGCTTCAAATGTTCCTGCATTTAAAGCTGGTAAAGCCCTGAAAGACGCTGTAAACTAGCGCGCCTTCGCAGCACAGAACACTGGGTGCTTAGCTCAGCTGGGAGAGCATCGCCCTTACAAGGCGAGGGTCGGGGGTTCGATCCCCTCAGCACCCACCAGTTAAGGAGTGGTAGTTCAGTTGGTTAGAATACCGGCCTGTCACGCCGGGGGTCGCGGGTTCGAGTCCCGTCCACTCCGCCAACATTATAAAGCGCTCCATTCGAGCGCTTTATTTTTTTAAGCCAGATAAATGGCTACAGAATTTTCTATCCGAAACCAGATTCGGGTTTAACTACAAAAGTCAAAACGCCATGCTACAAGCCATACGAGAAAAAACATCTGGTTGGATCGCCTATCTGATCATTGGTTTGATCAGTATTCCTTTTGCGCTATGGGGAATCAATTCCTATCTCGGTGGCGGTGCAGAACAACCTGCCGCCATTGTCAATGGAGATGAGATAACGCCTCGACAACTGGACGCAGCCTATGCACGTTATCGCGAGCAACTGGCTACCATTTTTGGTGGCAGAATCCCCGCTGCTTTGAATGACGAAAACGCATTGAAAGAACAGGCGCTAACACAATTAATTGAGCAACGTGTTTTGGAAAACTATGTCCGTGACAAGGGTTTCCGTTTGGGAGATTCCGAACTGTTTGCAATCATTCAATCGATGCAAGTGTTTCAGCAAGAAGGAAAATTCAGCAAGGAGCAGTATCAGCAGCAGTTGGCATCCCAGGGCTATAATCCCGCTTTTTTCGAGCAAGAACTACGTCGTCAAACCGAAATGCAACAACTTAATAAAGCGATCAAGGCTTCTGCATTTACGATTCCGGCTGAAGTGAAAAAATTAAACCAGTTGGAAAATGAAGAGCGAAAGCTACGTGTGTTAACCTTTAAAAACCTTTCCGACACTGTAACCGTGAACGATCAGGAAATTAAGGATTTTTACGACAATAACAGTGCCCGCTTCATGCAGCCGGAAGAAGTCAAAATTGATTTTATCGAGTTGAGCCTCGATAAAATCGCGCAAAATATTTCGATTTCTGATGACATGCTGCAAGAAAAATATAATGAAATGCGAGAGCATTTAACTACGCCCGAAACTCGTCATGCCAGTCATATTTTATTGACGGTTGAAGATGAAAATGAAAGCGATGCAGTCAGGGAAAAACTGTTGCAACTGAAAAAGAAAATTGAAAATGGTGAAGACTTTGCTGCGGTTGCGAAATCAGAATCGCAGGACCCCGGCTCGGCAACCGAAGGTGGAGATCTGGGAGAAGTAGAAAAGGGAATGATGGTGCCACC
>JANTFI010000130.1 GCA_024763505.1 Gammaproteobacteria bacterium | reverse complement strand
AATTTGCCAAATGATTTCGGTAAAATCCGGAAGAGTATTTTACTTTTACCACACCAATCTGTTTCGCAAAAATACAACCATATGGCAATCAGGGGCCGCACATGGGTGGTATAGGTAGCGGCAGGCGCTGGCACTTCGGAGCGAAGGATACCAGCGATAATTACAGATCGATCGATGTGCGGCGTTGGAAACGAGACGGCTTGCTCACCCTTAACCAGTCTTTTGGTTGGCAATGGTCAATGCATGGAAAACTATATGCATCGATTCGCGTGCGTACAGAATCTGACAGGGTGGTACTCACCTATCGGCACCGAAGCGGCAGCTATGACTGGAAAGACGAAAGCTACCCCATTTATCTCGACTGGACAGACTGCCACCTTGGCGGTAATCGTCCTTGGTTTCTCTGCCCTGCCCATAGCTGTGGCAGGCGTGTAGCGATTCTCTACGGCGGTAGCATCTTCGCCTGTCGACACTGCTACCAACTTGCCTATCCCTGCCAGCGAGAAACCGACTATGACCGCATGGCGCGCCGGGCGGATAGAATCCGTGACAAGCTGGGATGGAAACAAGGCATTCTCAACGGCAAAGGCTGGAAACCCAAGGGGATGCACTGGAAAACCTTTGAGCAGCTCACTGCTCAACATGATGCTTATGTAAATGCTTCGTTGACGGGAATATCAGCACAACTTAACCGATTGGAAGAATCAGTCGATGATTGGTTGTAGTGCAACTCTTAGTATTCGCACCAATTCCCGGTACACAGATTACACATGAGTTATACATGAGATAAAATCCATCCATAAAAAAAGCCCTTAGATTTCTCTAAAGGCTTGATTTAACTTACAAAATAAGTGGCGTCCCCAAGGGGATTCGAACCCCTGTTACCGCCGTGAAAGGGCGGTGTCCTAGGCCGACTAGACGATGGGGACAGTAACCAAACTTGAGTATCAGCCAAAGCTTGATTGGTGGAGCCAGGCGGGATCGAACCGCCGACCTCAACACTGCCAGTGTTGCGCTCTCCCAGCTGAGCTATGGCCCCTCTCAAGAGAGCGCGTACTTTAATGGCGAGGCCGGTGGCTGTCAAGCGAAAAACTGGGCTATTTCCCAGTTTTTAAATATATTTTTTTCGGCTACTGAAGCAGTTGAAAAAATTGCTATTATGGGCTCAATTTACAGTTTGATGGAATCTTCTATGAACAGAGTTTTAATCACTGGCGGAGCCGGTTTTATCGGTTCTCATACGGCAGATATGCTGATGCAACAAGGTGTCCCGGTGCGGGTGCTGGACAACCTGTCTTCCGGCTTTCGCTCCAATTTACCCGACCAGCATGAGCTGCTGGAGTTTGTCGAGGGCGATATCCGCGACAAGGATCTGGTCAACCAGTGCATGCAGGATGTTTCTCACTGCCTGCATCTGGCGGCTCAGGTTTCGGTGGTCGCTTCGCTGGAAGACCCGGAATTTTCGGCGCAACAGAATATTGTCGGATTCATCAATGTGATCGAGGCAGTGAAAAATCATGGCGTCGAACGTCTGGTGTATGCCTCGTCTGCCGCCATTTATGGCAACCCGGTAGTTATTCCGCTGCCGGAGGATGTCGACAAGGAGCAGTTATCGCCTTATGGCGTGGAAAAGCAGGTGAATGAGCAATACGCGCAATTGTACAAAACCCTGTATGACACTTCTTCTCTGGGACAGCGGTTCTTTAATGTCTATGGACCGCGGCAAGACCCCAAGTCTCCTTATGCCGGTGTGATTGCCCTGTTTGTCGACCGGATTTCAGCCGGTAAGCCGCTGACCGTGTTCGGCGACGGCAAACAAACCCGGGATTTCATTTATGTCCGGGATGTCGCGCGTGCCAATGTGGCGGCATTGCAACACGTTGAAGTGGACGGGGCTTGTAATATTGCAACTGGAAAACAGACTTCCCTGCTCGACCTGATCGAAGTGCTGTCTGAAATCACCGGCCAGCAATCCGATGTCAGTTTCGACAAGCCGCGGGAAGGCGATATCGTCCACTCGCTGGCCGTGCCGGATAAAATGAATCGGGATCTCGGCGTGACTGCCGAAGTGTCTCTGCAAAACGGTTTGAAAAAGCTGGTCGATAGCGTGAAGTAAAGCCTTGACTGACGCGCTGTATCTTTACGCTCAATCGGTTCCCGCCAGCGATCTGGCCGAATTAACTGCTTTATTGTCGGAAATCGATTTCATCGGTTCAAATCAACTAGCAGCGCCGTTTCTGCCCGGTGCCGAGTTGATGGAGTACATCACCTTTCTGGGTTGCTCTCCCGCGTTGCAGCGGGGTGAAATCAAGTCCGATATCCGCATCCACGAATTTCAGCAGCCGACCGCGCTCGGGGGAGAATCTATTCATACCCTGCGCTTTCCCGGCTGCAAACACGTGATCGAACAACCGGGCGAGATCGTGCAACACTTCAATCAACCCTGGCAATGCCCGGTATGTGGCCATACGGGGCGGTTTGAAGATATCCAATGGCGCAAGTCGGCCGCGATATCGACCCTGTTTATTGAAATCAGCGAAATCTTTCCCAAAGAAGCCGTGCCCTCCGACAAGCTGCTGGAACTGTTGCAAAAGCACAGCGGTAGCAGTTGGGGCTGGTTTTACGCACGAAGCTCGGCCCCGAATCATTAGCCCCCCTTGCCGCAGTTTGACGATCGACTGTTGCGCTTTACGTAACTGGTTCGAATTTTCGGCCATGCTTGCCCGAAATCGGTTACAGACTCTTGGGCCGGTTTACGATATAACTTGAGTTACAGACCACAACAAGAGGCCAGAACCATGAAAAAAGCCAGCCTGGAACAAGTCTCACCCAAGCAAGCCTATGAAATGATTCAGCAGGAATCCCGAGTCTTGTTTGTCGATGTGCGATCGGCGATGGAATTTTTATTTATTGGCCACCCGGTCGGTGCAGTCAATATCCCGTGGATCGAAGAACCCGACTGGGAGGTCAACCCCGATTTTGTGCGCGAAATTCGCAAACTGGTGCTGGGGGGCGTGATCTGTCATGAAGACAGGGAGTGCACGCCGATTGTATTGATTTGCCGCAGTGGCAAGCGCTCGGCCGAGGCTGGAAATTTATTGATCGAGGAAAACTTCAACCGGGTGTACAACATAGATACCGGTTTCGAGGGCGATCTGGATGAACATCATCATCGCAGTTCACTCGGAGGATGGCGGTTTGACGGCTTGCCCTGGGAACAATGTTAGGGCAAGCCGCGTAACCTGACTCTACGCTTGATTGATCAAGATTAACGACCGATTAACGACCCTGTGGTGCTGGAGCTTTTGGTGGCTGCGGAGCGCCGTAAGGAGCCGGTGCACCGAAAGGAGCGGGACGGCCATAAGGGGCCGGAGCGCCATAAGGAGCCGGTGCGCCATAAGGCCCCGGGTAAGGAGCCGGAGCACCATAAGGAGCGCCGAAAGGAGGAGGACCATAAGGAGCCGGACCACCAAACGGTGCGCCGTAAGGACCGAAAGGCCCCGGACCATAGCCGTAATAGTCATTGTTGTTATCGAATTCGTCAGACATTTCTTCCATCCAGTACATTGGCGTCCATTCTGGCCAATCATTACAGTCATACACCCACGGAGGGCAGTCATTGCCGCCGAAGAAATCAGCATTCACATTGCTGTTATATGAGAGCGACAGTAAAAAACCGATAAATGCGGTTCGAAGTATATTTTGCATATCTCTACCCTTTGTCTTAGTTGTAGTAAGTCCCGTCATTATGCTTTATAACGATTCACCAATAAACCCTTCGCGATATCCTCAAGGTCCGTAGTTGATCTGCGTCAACTCCCAAGATCAATACTCTGCCCGACATCCTGTCGGATTCCCCGAACCGTGCGAACCATGGGACGATCCGATCTGAGTACTTCCGGCAGGGTTTTCATTTCCCTCGACGCGGTTGCGGTATCGGTATAACGACCATATAACAAACCCAGCATACTTGCAGGCCCACGTTTAAATTCATACAAACCGATGCTATTCAAACTGCCGGTGGTTTTTTCCAGTTTTTGCAACAGCTTTTCGATCGCCTGTATGGATTGCTCAGAACGAACGACCGTCATCACCTGTATAGTGGATGCAGCAGCATCCGCCTGCGCCAACCAGTTGGATGTCACTAGCTGTCGCTGTTGCAGCCGGGACAGGTCGGACTGTTTTAGGTTGTCAGGTGGAAACTGCGGATTTCGGGATGGTTGTCGCGGTGTTTGCTGCGGTACCGCAGATATAGCGGGTGGTGTCTCGGTCGGTGTCAGGGTTGTCGATGTTTCTGATGTCGATGTTTCTGCCACCGTCGTTGTCTGCGTAACAGTTGATGCTGGTGTCGGTATCGACTTTGATTTCGAGTTTGACAGTGGTGCCGAATAGACCTGCAGAGGCTTGACCGAGGTGTGGCCTGATCCGGACGGTTCGGCCATCTCAACTGCTGCAGGATCGGGGGTTTGCCGTGCTGAATTCGAGATTCGTGCACGGTTATCCAGTGCCGCAATGGACTCGATCGGCGCTGAGTCCGACCCGGGCGTTTCTTCTTGCCCGGTCAGCCCTTGCAAAGACCAAAACTGATTTGCCGCCGCAAAATAGATTGTCAGCCCGGCCATCGCAACCAGCAACACTGGCCATGCGAAACGAGCCTTGTGGCGGTATCGCGGTGGCAGTGTGTGAAGCGTTTCAACACAACGAATGCCGCGCTGGTGTTGTGCGATAAAATCGCCGAGTAATTTGAAGTTTCCCCGACATTGCGTCAATTGCTTTTGCTGAGACGAGTTCAACTGCAGGGATGTTCCTGCCTGCGCGCAACTGCGACAGCGAATGTATTCCCGGCTTTCTTCTGAGTCGAGGGGTTTGAGTTCGACATTGTCGGCCGAGAGAGAATATTTTTTCAGGCTGCCCAGCAATTCGCCCAGACTTTCGGGCCGGGTCGTGAGTATCAGTTTGAGTTTCTTCTCCGAAGCATTACGTCGCCAGAAATCCCAGAACCGGTCTCTATCCTGCTCGGACAAGTGATGATAATGATCGAGTAACAGGATGGTATTCGCAGCGGCTTCCAGCCAGCGATCTTCTTCAGCTTCTACCGTGGCTGGCGCGTCATCTGTCAGAACAATCTCGACCATAGTCCCGTCGTTTCCAACTGAAAACATCCTGACTGGCGATAAAGCCGCTTGCCGCAGACCAAATTGCCGAAGCAAGTTCGATGTGCCGACACCGCTGTCGCCATGGATGACGCTGATCGACTCCGGTTGCTGAACGCGGCGGGACAGATCCTGCAAGATATTGGCCGATTGACGCGTAATGAAAAAGCGGGAAAAAGCAGTAGAAGACATAAATGATCAGACAGGGCCGCAGATTTTTTTTATCATGCGAAACTATATCATTAAAAATCCGGATAAATAACGACATGACCGAGCAAGCCTTACTGAATTCTCTCGAGACCCTTATTCCACGAATTTCGGACCGGGTACTTGGTGAGTTTTTTAATCGCACACAGGCTTCACTGAAGCAGGACGGTAGTATTGTGACCGAAGCCGATCTCGCCATGCAGCAGGAGATTGAGCATGAATTGCAGTCCTTGTCTGCGCAGACACCCTTGCTGGGCGAAGAAATGACGCCGCAGCAACAGTTGGATATTATCGAAAACTCCGAGGCATACTGGTGTCTCGACCCGCTGGATGGTACCAATAATTTCCATCATGGCGTGCCACTGTTCTCGGTTTCGCTGGCCTTGATCGCGCAGGGTGAACTGGCGCTGGCACTGGTATACGATCCGATCCGCAAGGAACTGTTTTCTGCCACCCGCGACAGCGGCCTGCGAATCAATGGCCGTGCAGCACCCACCATTCCGCAACCGGAGCAACTGTCGCGATGTCTGGCTTCGGTGGATCTCAAGCGTCTGCCCCCCGACAGACGCGACAAACTGTGCCGCAGCATGCCGTTCAAATCGCAACGCAACATCGGCACCTGTGCGCTGGAATGGGCATGGCTGGCCGCGGGCCGCTGTCAACTGTTGCTACACGGCGGTGAAAAATTCTGGGATTACGCTGCTGGCTGTCTGCTGTTGCAACAAGCCGGTGGCTTGAGCAGCAGCGATGGAGAGCAACCAATTTTCAACAACAGTTTGCAAGCCCGCCCGGTGATTGCCGCCAGTAATGAAACCCTGTATCGACAATGGGTTGATTTTCTGGTCGATTGAATCGCCGCCGGATCAACCATGACCCTGCCCCGTTTCTGGACGTTGCTGCTTCTGATTAGTGCCAGTGTACTGTCGACCAATAGCGCTTCTTTCGAGCTGGTATCGCAGAACCTGAATCGGCTTTATGACGACCGCGATGATGGCCAGAATGAAACAGTGGTATCCTCGAAAACCTATCAGCGACGTTTGTCCGCCGTTGCCAGACGCATTTATAAACGCTGGCAATTACCGGATATTATCGCGCTGCAAGAAGTCGAAAACATCCGCATTCTTCAACACATCAGCGACAAGGTGAACCAGCGATCCGGGGTAAAATACCAGCCTGTGTTGAGCGAGGGCAATGATGTTTCCGGCATCGATGTCGGCTTTCTGGTGCGAGAAGGTTTGCGCATTACACGCCAGCAGGCACTGTTTTCGCAAACACGATTCGGCAACCGACATAGCCTGTTATTTTCGCGTCCTCCGTTGCGGATTGATATTTGCAAGCAACGCTGTCTGACAGTAGTGAATGTGCATTTACGCTCCATGCGTGGCATCGCATCTGGCAAAAAAACCCGCTATGTCCGGCAAAAGCGATGGCATCAGGCGCGGACTCTGGCGCGCTGGATCAACCGATTTCAGCAGCAAAATCCGCAACAGGCATTACTGCTTGTCGGTGACTTCAATGCATTGACACCATCGGACCGGTTTGTCGATGTCGTCGGAATTATTCGCGGCCAGCCAGACCCCGTTCGCCCTGCCTTCAAAAGCCGTGATCTGGTGGAACCGGATTTGATCGATGCCAGTACCTTGATTCCAGAGCCGTATCGCTGGTCTTACCGCTTCAAAAAAAATAACCAGCAACTGGATTACCTGCTGGTCAGCCATCAATTAAGCGACAAAATCCAGGACATAGGATTTGGAAAAATTGACTATGGCTTTTCCGACCATGCCGCGTTGCAGACCCAAATCGATTTCGACTGGTAGGTGACTCAAGAGCCGGAGTGATTTCGACCGGATCAAGTCTCATTTCGAATTACCGGGTCGGGACAGATATTCTTCACTTTGCATTTCCAGCAATCGGCTGACCGTTCGCTGAAAATCAAATGCCAGAAACTGCTGCTGGTAGAGCTCTTCGACCCCGACTTCGGCGGTGCAAATCAATTTACAGCGGTGGTCATACAAAACATCTATCAATGAAACAAAGCGTCTGGCAATATCATCAGCGCCGTCATTCATGGAACGTATCCCGGTGAGGATTACGACATTGAATTCCCTTGCGATTTCAATGTAGTCAAAACGGCTGCGCGGGGTATTGCAAAGTTCATCAAAACTGAACCACACTATATCTTCGCTGCACATCACGGTTTGCAGCGGGCGGCCGTTGATGTGGATTCGAGCACCTTTATCGATATCGATAAAATGCTGTTCGACATACTCGATGATTTCCTGCTCGGCCTGCTGCGTGTGGGGTGTCTGATAGAGCCGGGTCTGCTGCAAGCCGAGAGTTCGATAATCCTGACCACCATTGAGGCTGGCCACCTGACAGTGTTGCATCAGCAAGTCGATGGCTGGCAGAAAGTTTTCCCGCTGCAAACCATCCTTGTACAATTCTTCAGGCGGTCGGTTCGAGGTGGTTACCAATACCACACCATGCTCGAACAAGGCGGCCAGGAGTCGGCCGATCAACATCGCGTCGGTGATATCCGTGATGACAAACTCATCCAGGCAGAGCACTGCAGCATCGTCTGCCAGAGAGCGAGCGATTGTTAATATCGGGTCGTTACCACGATCTGCGTCGCGAATTTCAGCGTGTATTTGCTGCATGAAGTGGTGAAAGTGAATCCGCTTTTTTTCAGCAACCGGCAGCACTTCGAAAAACAAATCCATCAAAAAGGTTTTGCCGCGCCCGACATCACCCCAAAGATACAAACCTTTGGTACAATTTTTATTTTTTTTAAAAATGCGAACTATTTTTTGATTGAGTGTTTTATCTAAAGCCTTTTTTTCCCCGATTTGTGTAAAAAG
>JANTFI010000129.1 GCA_024763505.1 Gammaproteobacteria bacterium | reverse complement strand
TGGTAAGCGCGCTTGGCACCCTCACCCCAATACCCCATCACCAGATTCAAATCGAGAAACCAGCTCTGCACTCGGGTTTTGCGGTTTTTGATCTTGTCGATGGCTCGCTGGCTGAAGGTCACCGGTGACAGACCCGGCACGCAGGACAGACATTTCTGCGTGCCCGAATAAACCGCATCCAGCCCCCACTCATCGACCAGAATCGGCGTGCCGCCCAGCGATGTCACACAATCGGCAATCACCAGACAGTTGTGCTTGTGCGCCAGTTCCCAGATACCCTTGGCGTCGGATTGCGCGCCGGTCGAGGTTTCGGCATGCACGAAAGCCACCACGCAGGCGTCTTCATTTTCATTCAGTGCCTGCTCCAGCTTGTCGAGGCTGACCGCCTTGCCCCACTCGTCTTCCACCATCACCGCGCTGCCACCGGCCCGTTCGACATTCTCTTTCATGCGTCCGCCGAACACGCCGTTTTGGCAAACAATCACCTTGTCACCCGGTTCCACCAGATTGGCGAAACAGGTTTCCATGCCGGCCGAACCCGGCGCCGAAACCGGAATCGTCAATTCGTTATCGGTCTGGAAAGCGTATTGCAGCATCTTCTTGACTTCATCCATCATGCCGACAAAAGCCGGATCAAGATGGCCAATGGTCGGGCGCGACAGCGCTTCGAGGATACGCGGGTGAACATCGGAAGGACCGGGGCCCATCAGGGTGCGAACAGGCGGGTTGAATGACTCTGGCATTTTCAAATTCCTAGCAGTAAAAAATCGAGCCCGATAAGGCAATCAAAAGACATCGGGCATAAAGAGCAGATTCTGGCCGAATGCCCGGTCACTGTAAACCCTGAAAACAGGCGTGAATTCGGTTTTTATCTGCCGGCGCATGTCCTACAATCACTTTTTTCATATCGCGGGATTCTGATGAGCTTTGACCCGAGCACCGGACAATTCGAATTTGCCGACTGGGACATCGACAGCGTCGTTCGCGACCTCGAGTCGTGGCTGGATGTCGACAGCATCCTGTATCAGCAGGCTGACCTGATCCCGTATGAATGCGATGGTCTGTCGGCCTATCGAAAAGTTCCGAAAATGGTACTGTTGCCTCAAACCGTGGCGCAATGCCAGCACATCGTACGCTATTGCCGCGAAAAACAGATTCCACTGATCGCCCGCGGAGCTGGCACTGGCCTTGCCGGCGGCGTACTCCCGGTCGAATCTTCCGTCATATTGAGCCTGGCCAGATTCAATCGCATCAAACGAATCGACCCGCTGCAACGACTTGCCGTGGTCGAGCCCGGGGTGCGTAATCTGGCCATCACCGAAGCCGCGAGTAAACACGGGTTGTATTACGCGCCCGACCCCTCTTCACAAATCGCCTGCAGCATTGGCGGCAATGTGGCCGAAAACTCCGGCGGTGTGCACAGCCTCAAATACGGCCTGACCGTCAACAATGTGACCGGGCTGACCATCATCAACGCCGACGGCGAACTGCTCGAGGTCGGTGGCGGTGAATGCATGGATGCCCCGGGCGCTGACCTGCTGGCGCTGATGCATGGCTCGGAAGGATTACTCGGCGTCATTGTCGAAATCACCGTGCGACTGATTCCACAGCCCGAGGCCGCACAAGTCATGCTCGCCGCTTTTGACCACATAACCGATGCCGGCAAGGCCGTGCGCGACATCATCAGCAGCGGCATTATTCCGGCCGGGCTGGAAATGATGGATAAACTGGCGATTCGGGCAGCGGAAGATTTTGTACATGCCGATTACCCGATCGCCGAAGCCATGCTGCTGTGTGAACTGGATGGCACTCTGGCCGAAATCGAACAACAGATGACGCAGGTCGAAAAGATTCTGTCTGCCTGCAATGCCGGTCATGTACGACGTTCACAAAACGACCGCGAACGCGCCCTGTTCTGGGCCGGACGCAAGGCGGCCTTTCCTGCGGTCGGGCGTATTTCTCCGGATTACTACTGCATGGATGGCACCATCCCGCGCAAGGCCTTACCCGAGGTGCTGGCTGAAATCTCCCGTCTGTCCGAACAATACGGGCTGGCCTGCGCCAACGTGTTTCATGCCGGTGATGGCAACCTGCACCCGCTGATTCTGTATGATGCGAACCGGCAGGGTGATCTGGAAAAAGCCGAAAACTTCGGTAACGACATTCTCCGGCTATGCGTCGATCAGGGCGGTACGGTAACCGGTGAACATGGTGTCGGCGTGGAAAAGCTCGACACCATGTGCCACCAGTTCAACTCGGCCGAACTGACCCTGTTTCACCGCATCAAGGCGGCGCTCGACCCGAACGGCATTCTCAACCCGGGCAAAGCCATCCCGAGCCTGCACCGCTGCGCCGAACTTGGCGCCATGCATGTGCATGACGGCCAGTTGCCACACCCCGAGCTACCGCGATTCTGATCATGTCCGACCAAAGCCAGGCCATTTTGCAACAAGTCGAGCAGGCACGCGAAAACCAAACGACGCTTTCCATTCACGGTGCACGCAGCCATGATTTTCTACTCGGCGACTTTGCCGAAGCCGAGCAAATCGATATGACTCGTCATCACGGCATCATCGACTACCAACCCAGCGAGCTGACCCTGACCGCGCGGGCGGGAACACCGCTGAACGAGATCTGTCAGCAGCTGGCGCAACACCACCAGCGCCTGCCGACAGACTTTCCGCAGCATGCAGATAACGCTACACTCGGCGGCGCGCTGGCGATCGGTCACAGTGGCTCGGGGCGTCCCTTTCTCGGCGCGATCCGCGATCATGTGCTGGGCGTGCGCCTGCTCACCGGCAGCGGTGAAATCGTGCAATGCGGCGGACAAGTCATGAAAAACGTCGCCGGTTATGATGTTTCGCGACTGCTGGCGGGTTCGCGCGGTCAATTTGGCGTACTGCTCGATATCACCCTCAAACTGATGCCCGAGCCCGAACGGCAAATTTCGCTGGGCTTTGAAATGGATGAAAACACCGCCATCCGCCAGATGAATGAACTGGCCGGACGCTCGCTGCCGATCAATGCCTGCGTGAATGACGGCAAGCGGCTGTTGCTGCGACTCGAAGGCAGCGAAGCTGGCATCGCCTCGGCGCAGAAAAAACTCGGCGGTGAAGCGATCGAACCATCCGCACCACTGTGGCAAAGCCTGCAACGCCAGAGCCATGAATTCTTCCGCGACGACACGCCACTGTGGCGCGTCATCGTGCCGGCCACGGCACCGCAGCTGGAACTGGAAAACGACCACCATAGCCTGATCGACTGGTGCGGCGGGCTGCGCTGGGTGCATAGTGAAAACATCAGCCAGTCGGATTTCATCCATGTCAGCAATCTGGGCGGATACCTCGAAAGCTATCGCCGCGCCACGCCACAAACAGCGCCGACCCGACCGCAGGATGTGATGACAGATATACAGCGAGAAATGCATGCGCGCCTGCGCCAGGCTTTCGACCCTTCCAAGCTCTTCAACCCGGCCTTGTCAATCTAGATGCAAACCCGAATCACAGCAGAATTGCGCAACACCCGGGTTGGACAACGCGCCGATGAAATCTTGCGCAAATGCGTGCACTGCGGCTTTTGCACCGCCACTTGTCCAACCTACCAGCTACTCGGCGATGAACTTGACGGGCCGCGCGGGCGCATCTATCAGATCAAACAAGTATTCGAAGGACAACAGCCGCAACGCAGTACGCTGACCCACCTCGACCGCTGCCTCAGTTGTCGCTCCTGTGAAACCACTTGCCCGTCCGGCGTCGATTACGCCGAATTGCTCGACCTCGGTCGCCATTACATCGAACAAAAAGACTTGCGCAGTGGATTCCAGAAATGGTTGCGCCAACTGCTGGGACAGGTATTACCCGAACCCAGACGCCACCGCTGGCTATTCAAAACCGCCAGCGCCCTGCGCCCGCTGATGCCGCCCACGCTGAAAAGCAAGGCCCCGATCATTCGCCCGGCCCGGCAGTACAGCCCGGCACAAGTACCTGCACAAAAAACCGTTTTGCTGCTGCAAGGTTGCGTACAAAGTACACTCAGCCCGAATACCAATGCGGCGGCCAGCGCCGTGCTGCAAGCCCTGGGCTATCACGTTCTGGTCGAACCCGAGGCGGCGTGCTGCGGTGCGGTCAACCAGCATCTGAGCCAGCACGAAAAGGCCCTGCAGCACGTGCTGGACAACCTGCAAAATTGGCATCAGATCGCCAGCACACAACCCATCGATGCAATTGTCTCCACCGCCAGCGGTTGCGGAGTGATGCTGAAGGATTACCCGAAGATACTGGCCGGACAACCGCAAGACAATGCCGAAAACCGCGACCTGATCGCCCGCATCCGGGATATCAGCGAATTATTCGATGCCGAAACGCTATTGAAAAACCAGCAAGAATTCACTGCCGGCACAGAGACGATTGCATATCATGCCCCCTGCACATTGACCCACGGCCAGCGCCTGAGCGAGCGACTGTTCCGGCAATTATCCGCACTCGGCTACAAACTGGAGATGCCCGACAATGCCCACCTGTGCTGTGGCTCGGCAGGCACCTATTCGTTATTGCAGCCAACACTGTCAAAACAATTGCGCGACAACAAGCTCGATAGCCTGCAAGCCTCGGCACCGGATGTCATCATCACCGCCAACGTCGGCTGCGAGCACCATTTGAATTCGGCCAGCGAAACCCCGGTCATCCACTGGGTCGAACTGGTCGCTGGCGATCTGTAACTGCAGACCATGTTTGAAACCGCTGTCGTTGCTTTCACCACCTTTTTCGCCACCATCGGGCCGGTCAGCGTAGCGATGATCTTCGCCGCCATGACCCACGGCAGCAGCCCGGCCGACAAGCGGGCGATGGCGGTGCGCGGCAGCCTGATCGCCGCCATCATTCTCGGCAGTTTTGCCCTGACCGGAGAAACCCTGCTCGCGGCACTGGGCATTTCGTTGGCCGCACTCAAGGTGTCGGCCGGTATCTTGTTGCTACTGATTGCCATCGACATGGTATTCGCGCGGGAATCCGGCGTCAGCTCGACCACCGAAGAAGAAAACATCGAAGCTCGCCAGAAAAAAGACATTTCGGTATTTCCACTGGCCACCCCGCTGATCGCCGGACCCGGTTCGATGGGCGCAGCGATACTGTTGATGGCCAGCACCGAGAATAACCTGACTTCCAAGGCAATCGTCATCGCCGCCCTGCTGGCGGTGCTATTGATCACACTGGTGTTGTTACTACTGGCGAACAAGGTACAACGCTTGCTGGGAGTGACCGGGATGCAGGTCATCAGCCGGGTGTTCGGGGTATTGCTGTCGGCGCTGGCGGTGCAGTTTATGTTTGATGGATTGGCGGGGAGCGGTTTGCTGGGATAGTTTTTCTTTTTGGTGTTTTTGTTTCGTACGCTTTTGGTTCGTTGCTTCGTAGCGTAGTTTCGAGCTTGCGTACGAAACAAAAAACCAACCGACGCTCAAGAAAACAAAACCAACAACCCAACCCCAAGAATAAGCCGATAAATCACAAAAGGCATCATCCCGATCCGGTTGATCATCTGCAAAAACAGCGTAATACACAGCCACGCCGCAAACGCCGACAAGCCCACTGACATCACAAGCAATCCAATATCCACCGGCACCTGAGCTTCGATCAAATCCTTGGTCTTGAAAACACCGCTCGCGATAATAATCGGAATCGACAGCAGAAATGAAAACCGCGCCGCCGCCTCCCGCGTCAGCCCGAGAAACAACCCGGCGGTCATCGTAATGCCTGAACGCGAGGTGCCGGGAATCAGTGCCAGCGCCTGAAAGCAACCGACAATGATGGTGTCTTTCATCGTCAACGTATGTTCGTCGCGCAGACGGCGATCGACCCTGTCGGCCACCCCCAGCAAAACTCCAAAACCGATCGTCGCCCATGCAATCACCAGTGGAGAGCGCAACTGGGTTTCGATCACATCCTTGAATAAAAGTCCGGCGATCACGGCCGGAATGGTGCCAATGATGACCCACCAGGCGAGACGGCTGTTCTGGTCATGTCGTTTTTTGAACACGCTGGCAAACCAGGCCTGGGTCATGTCGATAATTTCGCGGCGAAAATAAAACATCACCGCAGTCAGGGAACCGACATGCATCGCCACATCGAACAGTAAGCCCTGATCGGGCCAGCCCAGAATCACCGGTACCAGAATCAGATGCGCCGAACTGGAAATCGGCAGAAATTCAGTCAAGCCCTGCACCAGCGCAAGTATTACGATTTGCAAACTATCCATTGAACTTTTAAAACCCCTTGAGTGCTAAATTGATATTTTTCTGCAACGCGATGACCTTGAATTTTTCGCCCATCTCGCCCGGTAGCGTGAGCGATTTGACCTGCTGCGCCAACGCCAGTTGCTGTAATTCGTCTTCGCAAACCCCGGCCTGTTGCAACAAGCCGTTTTCCATCAGAAAACCTGCCTGAGTGGTCAAACCACCAACCTCGAAACCTGCTTGCCCGGCGGCATCAGCAACCGCATCAAAATCGACAAACGCGGTGATATCCTGCAACCCCGGAAAAACCAGCGGGTCGGGATGGCTGCGGTGCCGATAAAAACACAGCAGCGTGCCGGTATTGCGCTGCACGTGATAATACTGCGCGCGCTCGTAACCGTAATCGATCAACTCCACCACCACCTGTGCGCTGGCATCCGACAGGGCCTGCAGCCACGGCGCAAAATTCAGATTGATTTCAGTGCAATATTGCGGCGGCAAATGATTATCGACATCGATCTCCTGAATACCCTGCACCGCTTCACTGTTTCGGGAAAATTCTTTCCAGATAAACCGGCCTTGTTCAAAGCCAATACCCAGCTCGATCCAGTCGCCATCCTTCAACACGACGCTTACCGGCATTGCATCGAGCACTTCGTTGCCGATGATCATGCCGGAAAAACCCTGCGGCAAGGCATCCAGCCAGATAATTTTTGCGAACGCTTGCGGCGTTAATTGATCGCGCAACAATTGTTGCTGTCGTTGGCGCAGATCGGCGCTGGTTTCGAGGATGAAATACGATTGCCAGTCGATGTGGTTGGCATCGAATTCTCGCACAATATCGCACGCCAGACGACCGCTGCCGGCTCCGATTTCGAGGATCTGCGCTGAAAGCCCCTGCGCGAACAAGGAAGCGATATGGAGAGCCCAGGTTTGCCCGAACAGCGGCGAGATTTCCGGCGCGGTGATGAAGTCTCCGTGTTTGCCGAACTTGATTGAACCGGCCGCGTAATAACCCAGCCCCGGTTCGTACAGGCAGGCTTGCATGTACTGGCGAAACGAAATCACCCCGCCCTGTTGCTCGATGCGCTCGACGATGCGTTCGATCAAACGCACACTGTGTGCGATCTGCTCGTCGTCGGGCGCTGGCAACTCGGCAGCGGGATGATATGATGACATTTTCTGTCTCGAAGGTTGGTCAATGAAACTGGCTGGTAAAACCGCGCTGATCACAGGTGCGGCGCGCAGACTCGGTGCGCAAAGCGCCCGAACTTTACATCAAAACGGCGCAAACATCATTATCCATTACGGACGCTCGGCGACGCAGGCCGAGCAACTCGCTGCTGAATTGAATACCCTGCGCGCCGACTCAGCCGTTACCTTGCCAGCCGATTTGCTGGACATCGCGGCGATCGAGCAATTGGCGCAGCAGGCAATCGCGGCTTTCGGCGGGCTGGATATTCTACTCAACAATGCTTCGAGCTTTTATCCGACGCCGCTCGGGCAAATCAGCGAAGCTCAATATAATGACTTGCTGGGCAGCAATTTCCGCGCCCCGCTGTTTCTGTCTCAAGCCTGTTTCCCTGCCTTGCAGAAAACACAGGGCTGCATTATCAATATGGTGGATATCCATGCCCGTTCGCCGCTGAAAAACCATACGGTGTACAGTTGCGCCAAGGCGGCCAACGTCATGCTGACCCGCTCGCTGGCGCTGGAGATGGCACCTGATGTGCGCGTCAACGGTATCGCGCCGGGCGCGATTCTTTGGCCGGAAAATGAAAACGAACTGGACAGCTCCGAGCAACAGCACATTCTGCACAAGGTGCCACTGGGGCGCAGCGGTTCACCGCAGAATATCGCCGATACGGTCTGCTTTCTCGCCACCAATGACTACATCAACGGCCAGATCATCGCGGTCGATGGTGGACGACAATTGTTTTGAATCCTGCCGGCCCATCGATTGCAGAAAGTTTCACATCGTGGCAGTCTTGCATCCTTTTGACGCGCAAGTTTCATGAGCAAATACTGGACCGATCTGGTCA
>JANTFI010000128.1 GCA_024763505.1 Gammaproteobacteria bacterium | reverse complement strand
ACATGGCCAGATTCGAAGGTGAAATCAAGCGCATCTCGGGCAAGCTCGGCAATGCCAATTTCGTCGATCGAGCGCCCGAAGCCGTGGTCAATAAAGAACGCGAAAAACTGGCCGAGGCTGAATCCTCACTGGCTGCGTTACAGGCGCAAGCCGAAAAAATTCGGGCGCTGTAATGGATCGACAACAGCAAATTATTCAATCTCATGCCGGCGTAATCGTGCAGGTGGTGCAATGCATCGGCAACCCCGAACTGCAACCGCAGGTGGAAGAAATTCTGCAGGTCAGCGAAAAGAATGGCTGGGGCGATCTGGTCAATGTCATCCGCCGCATCATTAAAGGTGAGCGCGATGAAAGTCTTATCAAAGGTCTGGATGAAGAAGACAGCACCATCGCCGCCGCGATTTTGCAAGGCATCCAGAACCCGGCCACCCTGCCCGACCCCGACAAACCGGCTGATGCCAGCATGGCCGCACCCGGTCTTGCGCACATGATTCATCAAGCCGCCAGCGGCAACCCGCAGGCACTGGAAATCATCAGCCAGATGGCTGAACAAATGACGCAAGCCGGTGGCGATATGAAAAACCTCGGCAGCATCATCCGCAAGATGATCAATGGCGAACGCGACCCCAAGGTGCTGGCCAAAGGCATGGGCGTGCAAGGCCGCCAGTTAGTCGATTCGATTCTGGAAGAATTTCACCAATTGGCCGGACATTGATTTCGCACGATTGATCATATCGGGCGGAGTCTGGTCGTAAAACCCGGCGGCAGCCCTCTTTATAGACCTAATAGACCTACCGGGTTTGAAGGCTTTAGCGGATACGAAACTGCTCCACCATTTTTTGCAGCTCCTGCGAATTTTTCGCCACCAGCTGACCGGCTACCGCGGTTTCTTCTATGCTGGCTGCATTTTGCTGGGATAATTCATTGATTTGCTGAATATTGCTATCCATACTTTTTGCCACTTCACCCTGCTGCTCAGCCGCCGCCGCAATTTCAGTGCTCATATCGAAAATATTGCCGACGGAATCTGCAATTGAAACCAGTGAAGAACCCGCCTGTTTGGCTTTATCTACAACAAAGTCACTTTGCTCGCGGCTGCTGGTCATGGCTTGTGTGGCTTTTTGTGCACCCGATTGTAATTTCTCGATGATTTGCTGAATCTCCAAAGTCGATTCCTGTGTGCGGCCCGCCAGAGTACGCACTTCATCCGCCACCACCGCAAATCCGCGTCCTTGTTCTCCGGCACGAGCCGCCTCGATCGCGGCGTTCAACGCCAGCAGATTCGTTTGCTCGGCGATGCCTTTGATAACATCCAGCACCGTAGTAATGTCATCGCTACTGCAAGCAACATCACTGATCACGCCAGAAGCATCTTCGATTTGCTGAGCCAACACTTCGATACCGCTAATCGTCTGTTGTACAACTGTATTTCCTGCTTTGGCTTCATCGTTGGCGGCCTGAGCACCCTCTGATGTTTGTACCACTTTCTGCGCAACTTCACCGACGGCCTGACTCATTTCGCTCATGGCATGTGCTATTTGACCGGTCTCAGTCTGCTGCTGTTGCATATTGCCGGCAGTTTGCGTCATCACATCGGAAACCTGTTCGGCGGCCGCTGAAAGCTCTGAAGAGGTCGAGCCAATGCTGCTAATCATATTTTGCAATCGATCCTGCATTGTTTGCATGGATTGCTTCAGTTTACCCAGCTCATCCTTGCCATCAGTTTCGATCGGACGGGTTAAATCTCCCTCAGCGATCAGTGCAAGACTGGCCTTGACCGAAGACAATCGGGTGACGAGATTACGGGCAAAGAACCAACTGCTGACGATGCCCACGATCAATGAAACAGCCGCGATCAACAGTAAAATTTGCATGACTTGATATTTTCCCTCTCGAGCCTGCTCTCCACCAAGGGTAGTATAGTCGGCAATCTCTTTGAATAACTGACCAAGCTTGACATTCAGCTCGTCCATCTCTTGCTCGACAGCGCCCACTTTCGACTGGGATTTTTTCCATTGGCCTGCGATCAATAGCTCAAAAACTTGACTGGCGTTTTGCTCGAAGACCTTATATTTCTGCTCTATCTCCTGTAATTTATGTAACGCTTTCTCCATTTCTATCCGCTCTGCCTCGTTTAACGCTTCAGCTACCGCATGATTTAGCAATTGCAGTCCGATGCCATACTCATTCTGAACTTGTTGCATTAATTGCTTGAACGCATCTACCGACTGGTCGAATTGCTCTTGCGCAGAGCTGTCGAATGCCTTGATGCCACCATAACGTAACGCCCGCTCGAAATGCATCGATTGCAATAGCTGAAATTCGTTGATTTGAGCCAATGTAGTCGTCAAGGGTATATCACGCTCGGCGATTTCTTCCATTTCGCCACTGATTTGATCCATCGCATACAGGGCATAAAGTGCGGACGTTACTAACAACAGTAGCAAAATCATGGCATTGCCAAGCATTTTGAACTTTATCGGAATATCATTAAAACGAAATGACATGACTTGTATTTCTCATTACATTAATTAAGGAAGGGTAGGGAGTTCTCACACACTGATTTCAGGTTAAGCCCTTGTACATTGCCTCGGGTATCGGCCATTGCCCGCTTTTCTTTAGGCCTCGGCATGAAATCGGTTGAATTCGATTTGGTCAGCCAAAACAACACTACATTGCACGCAGTCAAACTTATTGGAGCCGACCTTATTTCTGACTGCTTCAGCAAGCTGAATCCAGTATAGTTGATGGATTCTGGTTTTGTTTCTTCGACTTCCCTTTAAACTATGCAACTACCCTATTGGCACAAATATCACGCATGACCAAAAACGCCCATCCCTTTAAAGCGCTCACCCCCGATTTCATCATGGATGCGATCGAATCGCAGGGCTATCTGTGCGACGGGCGCAACCTGGCTCTGAATTCCTACGAAAATCGTGTGTACCAAATCGGCATCGAGGATGAGACGCCGATCATCGCCAAATTTTACCGGCCGCAGCGCTGGAGTGATGCACAGATTCTGGAAGAACATGCTTTCAGCGAAGAATTGGCGGCGCAGGAATTACCCATCGTCTGCGCACTGAAAAATACTCAGGATGAATCCCTTCATCAGTTTAAAGATTTTCGTTTCGCCCTGTTCGAGCGTAAGGGCGGTCACGCACCGGAACTGGATTATCAGGATAATTTACTGATCCTCGGCCGCCTGCTCGGTCGCATGCACCTGACCGGCGCAGGTGAAAAATTTACCTATCGTCCATCTATCAACATCCAGAATTTCGGTTATGAAAGTACCGAGTTTATCCGCGAGCACTTCATTCCTTCAGAGCTGGAAATTGCATACGACAGCCTTGCGCAGGATGTTTTGAAATCGATGGAAGACGTCATCGAGCGTGCCGGCCCGGTCAATATGATCCGTGTGCATGGTGACTGCCATGCAGGAAATATGCTGTGGCGCGATGACAAACCAAACTTTGTCGATTTCGATGATGCACGCATGGCACCGGCGGTGCAGGATATCTGGATGCTGCTGTCGGGCAGCCGCGAACAACAGGGTGTGCAGTTAAACCAGATTCTCGATGGCTATTTCGAATTCAATGATTTCGATATGCGCGAGCTGCAATGGATCGAAGTATTCCGCACCCTGCGCATCATGCACTATGCGGCGTGGCTGGCGCGGCGCTGGAGCGACCCGGCGTTTCCGCGCAGCTTTCCTTGGTTCGACACGGCACGTTACTGGGAAGAACATATTCTCGAATTGCGCGAGCAATTTGCCGCACTCAATGAACCACCGATCCGCCCCCTGTGAGCGATTGGTTCGTCTATATTCTGCGCTGCTCCGATGACAGCCTGTACACCGGCATCACCACCGATGTCGAACGTCGAGTAAAGGAACACAATGGCGAAACCGCAAAAGCCGGTGCCAAATGCACTCGGGCACGGCGGCCGGTGACGCTGGTTTATCAGGAAATTGCCAACAATCGCAGTGTTGCCAGCAAACGTGAAGCTGCGATAAAGTCCATGTCTCGCCAACAAAAACTGACGATGATTGATAAGGCCGGACTTCCGATACAGACATCCACACAAGATAAGCAGGCAAGATAATCAACAGGCCTCCAACCCGATTGAGGAACTCAAACATGAATACTAACAAAGCACTGTCTGCCCTGTTATTTTCTACCCTGATCAGCACACAGTTACACAGCGCGGATATTGTAATCCAGCAAAACATTGGGCTCGAACCTGCCAATGAAATTGCCAGGCTCAGTATCGAAGACTGCCGTAGCAAGGGCTTTAATGTATCTGCCGTGGTCGTCGATAAACACGGTAATTTGCGTACCGCCATGCGCGACGATCTGGCGGCAAAATATACGATTGAAATCGCCCAGCGTAAAGCCAACATGGTGATCATGTCCGGGATCGCTTCCGGTGCCTTCAGGGCAGCGAGGCCGGATATTCAGCAAGAGCTCAATCACATCGACGGGCTGATCGTGATGCAGGGCGGTTTACCCATCCACGCGGGCGGCAGCCTGATCGGCGCGGTCGGCGTAAGCGGTGCTCCTGGCGGTGAACGAGACGAAGCCTGTGCCGCCGCGGCGCTGGATGCCGTGTCAGAACGTCTTGAATTTGCCGGCGATGACTGAGTGCAATAGATGCAAATCTGAAAAATGTTTCAGGTAAACCCGAAATCTATCAATTGTTACAAATCGGGCTGCTACAAATCGGGCTGGCACAATTCAGGCAAGCTCCAAAGCATAGAGCCCTGCGCCAAAAAGCTAGTGCTTTCCTAAACCGTATCGCTGGCAAGCTTATGTTCACGCTTTTGTTCAACCGCTTGCGCCAACTGCTGCAGCAAGCGTTCGGTAGTGTCCCAGCCGACGCAGCCATCGGTGATGCTTTGCCCATAGACAAGCGGCTGGCCTGGTTGCGCTTTTTGCTTCCCCTCGACCAGATGGCTTTCTATCATCACACCCTGTAACGGTAAATCCTCGCGGATGTGCTGGCAGATTTCTTCTACAACAACCAACTGGCGGCGATAATCCTTACGGCTATTGGCATGACTGCAATCGACCACGGTAGCGGCGTCCAGATCTTTCTTACGCATCAATTCAGCAGCCATCCGGATATCATCGGCATGGTAGTTTTCCCCGCTTCGACTGCCGCCGCGCAAAATCAAGAAGCAATCCGGATTGCCACTGGTTTGCAAAATGGCAGGGATGCCGGTTTTGGTCAGCGACGGAAAACTGTGGCTTTGCCGCGCAGCGATAACCGAATCCACCGCAACCTGGATATCGCCGTCGGTACGGTTTTTGAAACCCACCGGCATCGACAGACCCGAGGCGAGTTCGCGATGGATCTGGCTCTCGGTGGTGCGCGCACCGATTGCACCCAGGCTGATCAGGTTGGTGAAATATTGGCCGAAGGTAGTATCGAGAAATTCGGTAGCTGCGGGCAGGCCCAGTTCGGTAACATCGAGCAAAAATTTTCGCGCCCGATGCAAGCCCTGATTGATCTTGAAACTGCCACCGAGGTCGGGGTCATTGATCAAGCCTTTCCAGCCCACGGTGGTGCGCGGTTTTTCAAAATAAACCCGCAATACGATGAATAATTGTTGCTGATATTTTTCCGCTATAGCTTTTAGACGACGCGCATAGTCCAGCCCTGCATCTGTGTCGTGGATCGAACAGGGCCCGATGATTACCAGCATGCGGTCATCCTGCCGAGAAAGAATGGATTGGATTTGCTGACGCGATCGCAACACGAATTGAGCGGAGTCATCCGGCAAGGGTAAATCCTGTTCCAGTTGTTGCGGTGATTGTAACGGGAAGGATGCCTGGATGCGCAAATCATCCGTTTTTACAGTCATTTTTTTGGTCTGCCAATGTGCAAAGAAATTGATCTTAGCACGATATGTGGTCATTCATAATACGGTATAATCAATCAAGAACAGCGATTTCTGACCGCATGAGCGCTGATTTTATTCATTTTCCGGGGTGAACCCATGAAACCATTTCTATATCGATTGTTGCTCATTTCTACACTGCCAGCTGTTTTGCTCAGTTGCAGTAATGGCGCGATGGAGACCCTGCAAAAGGTAACCTATCCACCGGATTTCAATTATATTTCGAAGAGCAAGATCCAGGGCACTATGAAACAGTTTGCCTGGTATAGCGCGTTACTGGACAACAGCTTGAAGGATACGGATTCGATTAGTGAAGAGCAGCGTCAAAACGCCATTTCGATCTTGCGCAAGATGGAAAACCTGAGTGCAAAACTCGGCTCGGAAGACTTGAGTTCCAACCACCAGATCGTGTCCCACAATATTGACCGGTTTCGTCGAAGCATCGTGGACGCTCGAATTGCGCTGGAGCAAATGCCGCCGAATTATTATCTGGCTGGCACGGTTTCCGGGTACTGCCTGAGTTGCCATTCACAGGGCAAGATTTCAAAACACTGATTGCTTGAGACGGGCGGGGTCGAGTAGACGTTTGACGCCATCCTTGACGTCAAACGCAGTAAGAGAAGTTTTTTCTGTCAGTCCGCCTGACGACGCAGAAAAGCGGGAATGTCGAGATAATCCATGCTGGCTTTATCCTGCGGAATTTCTACGCTGTCACCGACGACCTTCTTCGCAACATCATTGCGAATCATGGTCGGCGTATCCAGACTGGCGTAATCGACTTCACCGGTTTTACCCGGCTTGAGCAGTGTTGGTGACGGTTGCACTGCTGGCTCCGGTTCTACCTGTAGCGATTTCTTGCCCAGGCCTGTAGCTACCAGAGTAACTCGTAATTCACCTTCCGGAATATCCGGGTCTATGACCGTGCCGACAATCACGTTGGCTTCATCAGAGGCTTTTTCGGTAATCGCATTGCCGACTTCGGTAAATTCACCGATCGACAGATCCATGCCTGCGGTGACATTGACCAGTATGCCCTGGGCACCGGCAATATCGATATCTTCCAGCAGAGGTGAAGATATCGCCTTGTCGGCCGCTTCACGCGCGCGCTGTTCGCCATGCGATGAACCGGATCCCATCATTGACATGCCCATCTCTGACATGACCGAGCGTACGTCGGCGAAATCCACATTGATCAGACCCGGACGGGTAATCAGTTCGGCGATGCCTTGCACGGCACCTCGCAGCACGTCATCGGCACTTTTTAGTACTTCGACGAAAGAAGCCTGTGGACCCATCACATCGAGCAATTTATCATTCGGAATGGTGATCAGTGAATCTACCGACTGTTGCAATTCCTCGATTCCGGTGAGTGCCTGATTCATTCGCTTTTTTCTCTCCAGCGTAAATGGCTTGGTCACCACCGCTACTGTCAAAATCCCCATTTCACGAGCAATCTGTGCCACCACAGGGGCTGCACCGGTACCGGTTCCACCACCCATACCGGCAGTAATAAACAGCATGTCTGTGCCATCGATCGCTTCCTGAATCCGTTCGCGATCTTCCATCGCGGCCTGTCGACCGACGCCAGGATCGGCTCCGGCCCCTAAACCCTTGGTGATACTGTTACCGATCTGGATCGAGGTTTTGGCATCCATTTTTTTCAGCGCCTGCACATCGGTATTGACCGACATGAATTCTACGCCTTCGATACCTGATTTCACCATGTGCTGGACGGCATTACCGCCACCGCCGCCGACGCCCATGACCTTGATTACTGCACTTTGGGAATATGCATCCATCAATTCAAACATTTGAGTTCTCCTCTTACTTTTGATTACGACTAAAAATTACCCTGAAACCAGTTTTTCATTCTCGTCCATAAACTGTCTTCAGAATCTTCTTCCAGCGGTTGGCTGGAAAAACTGTTTTGCTGCTTGTTGCCAAATAGCAGCAGACCCACGCCTGTGGCATGGATCGGATTTCGGATCACATCGACCAGCCCGGTGACGTGCTGAGGCACACCAAGACGAACCGGCATGTGAAAAATTTCTTCGGCCAGTTCGATCACCCCTTCCATTTTCGAACTGCCACCGGTCAAAACGATTCCGGCCGCACAAATTTCCTCGAAACCGCTGCGTCGAAGCTCGGCCTGTACCAGCGTCAGCAATTCTTCATAGCGAGGTTCAACCACTTCAGCCAGGGTTTGTCGCGCCAGCCGGCGTGGTTCGCGATCCCCCACACTCGGTACCTCGATGGTTTCTTCATCTCCGGCCAGTTGGCGTAAGGCACAGGCATATTTGATCTTCAGATCATTGGCGTATTGGGTCGGCGTACGCAAGGCAACGGCGATATCATTGGTGACCTGATCACCGGCAATCGGAATCACAGCAGTGTGACGGATCGCGCCCTCGGTAAATACCGCGATATCGGTAGTGCCACCACCTATATCCACCA
>JANTFI010000127.1 GCA_024763505.1 Gammaproteobacteria bacterium | reverse complement strand
CATCGAACGCATCATGGTGTGCTTTGGGTCTTGCATGTCTTCGACGCTGTTGGTGATCACGCTGAAACCCTGAAACGCAAAGAAGGTCAGCCCCAGCGAATACATGATATTGATCAGGGCAGGCGCTTGATTGATCGCAAGGTTAGCGGGTTTGATATAAAAAAATGCCGCAGTGGTGAAAATTATCAGCGCCCCCAGCTTGATGACCACGATCAGGTTTTCTGCACGCGCCACCAGCGAGGCGCCGAGCAAATTGATGCCGACAAAAACCAGCACGACCCCAACCGCAAATATGTTGGTGTAAAAAGGGGTGACACCGCCCGCCATATAGGTCGCGGCATAGGTACCGAATGATTTTGCCACAGCGGCTAGAGCGATGAGTTGGGCGAAGTAAAACAGAATGCCCAGAGAGCCGGAGAAAAATCCCTCGCCATAACTTTGCACCAGATATTCGATGATACCGCCGCGGCTGGGATAACGAATGGCAAGCTTGCTCAGAGAATATCCGCAAAGCAGGGCGATCGCCCCGCCGATAAGAAACGATACGGTCACCAGATTACCGGCAATCGCACCGGCTTCACCGATAACGATGAAAATGCCCGCGCCGACCATTGAGCCGATACCGAGTGAAACGGCACTCCACAGGCCGAAAGCCTTGGCGTTAGAATAATTCGATGTATCCATGTTATTCCTTTGATAAAAACCGGGTTGAGTGTAAAACTCAGCGGGTAGGGCGGTGATGATTTACCAAACCCTGTTTCATGCTGAAAAGAAAAGCCTGATGCTGCGAAGTCTGGTAATCCAGCAAGCGGTAAACCTGTACCTTGACGATGTCGGTCACCATGGCGGACACGAAAGAATATCCCCAGATCAGCGCAATCTCAGGCCAGCTAATCGGCGTAATCAGACCAAATCCGTAAGCGGCGAGCAGTGTTGCCGCGATCTTGGTGATGATGGCTGACCACACCATGATCGGTGCCGGCCAGGGGCGCTTCCAGAAATGATCTTTACTACGAGCGACGAATAAAACCAGATGACCGGCCACTGCCATCTTCAAAAAGATATAGGTTTGAACATGCGCCACATCCAGGTGCAACCAGTCGATCGCCAGCAGCAGCATGCCGAAACTGCCGACGATGCCGACCAGCCCCATCGCGGTTGCCACACTGATAACCTGATGCATATTCCAGCGTACCGGCTCCGGTTCCAGCCGGGTATGGTCATAGGCAATCGTCATGATCGGGATGTCATTGAAAAAGGCAAGCAGGATAATCATCACCGCCGTGATCGGATAAAAATCGAAAACCACCATCGCCAGCACGACAAAAACCATGATACGGATGGTTTCACTGATGCGGTAAATGGCGTAGGCATTCATGCGTTCAAATATACGGCGAGCTTCTTCGATTGCATTGATGATGACCGATAAACCCGGTGCCGTTAGCACCAGATCGGCGGCCGCGCGCGCGGCATCGGTCGCACCACTGACCGCAATACCGACATCGGCCTGTTTCAACGCTGGCGCATCGTTGACGCCATCGCCGGTCATGCCGGTGATATGATTGCGCGCCTGTAATAATTTGACGATGCCAAACTTGTGTTCAGGGAAGACTTCGGCGAAGCCATCGGTTTTTTCGACGCGCTCGCCATCCTGATGGTCGCGTTGCCCATCCTTGTCCAGTGACAAGGCACTGGCGGGTAAAATGTTGGAACCCAACCCCAACTCGGAGGAAATCTGGCGTGCAATGGCTTGATTATCCCCGGTTACCATTTTCATGTTGACACCATAGTCGCGCGCGCGCGCAATGGTTTGCGCAGAGTCTTCGCGCGGTGGATCATACAGCGACAGGATGCCGAGAAACCGCCAATCGCCAGCCTCATCCTTGCGCGCCACACCCAGCGCACGGTAACCGAGTTCGGCAAATTGATCGACGATCTGCTGCGCGCGCTGGGCATTCTGCTCATTCAATTCACACAACTCGATGATGACCTGAGGCGCACCTTTGGTCACCACAAAAGATTTTTGCGCAGCATCTTCAATGGCTGCTTCGGTGCGTTTGAGCACCGGGTCGAATGGAACAAAGCGGGTTTGCCGATAACTTTCCAGCAACCGGGCATCCTGCAAGCCATCCAGCACGGCTTGATCGATAGCATCCTTGTTTTCGGCTTTCGAAGCCAGTGCTGCAGCGAGCAACACTTGCTGCTCATCGCTGGCTTGAAACAATTCGATCTTGCCCAGCGTCAGGCTGTTTTGTGTCAGCGTACCGGTCTTGTCGGAACACAGCACATCCATGCTGGCCATTTCCTCGATCGATTCCAATCGCGTGACGATGGCCTTGTGACGCGACAACGCCACCGCACCAAGCGCCATCGTCATCGACAGCACGGCCGGCATCGCCACCGGAATGGAGGCGACGGTCAGAATCAATGCGAATTGAACCAGTTCCAGCCACGGAACATTGCGATGTATTTCCACCAGAATCAGGATGGCAACCAGCACCAGGCTGACGTAAATCAGGTAATTGCCTATGGTGAGCACGGCCTTTTGGAAGTGCGATACATTTTCAGCCTTTTCCACCAGGCTGGCGGTTTGGCCGAATTTGGTTAGTGCCCCGGTGGCGCTGACTTCTGCCAGCATTTCACCCTGTTTGACCACGGTGCCGGCAAAGGCTTCATCACCATTTTGTTTATTGACAGGCAAAGATTCGCCCGTCAATGCCGCCTGATCAATGCTGAGGTAATCGCCTTCGAGCAATTTGACATCAGCCGGCACCACGTCGCCCAGACGTATGCGGATGACATCGCCGGGCACCAGATCAACTGCGTCAATTTCATTCCATTGTCCATCACGCAGCACACGGGCCTTCAGTGCGAGCTGCTTTTTTAGCGCTTCAACTGCGTTGCCAGCAGTGTATTCCTGCCAAAACCCGACCCCGGCATTGAAGATGAGCAGCACCATGATAATGATGAAATCGGGCCAATGCTGTATCGATGCCGACAAGATCGCGGCGACTTCGATCATCCATGGAATCGGCCCCCAGAAATAACCGAGCAGCTTGAGCAGCGTCGATTGCTTGCGCTCGGCCAGCGCATTCGGGCCGTATTGTTGCAGCCGCTTGCGCGCTTCTTCAGTGGTTAATCCAGTTTCTAAAGAAATCTTTGTAGTTTGTTGAGTTTCGGGCATTTTATTCTCCAAATGTTCTTGTTAGCGCCCAAGATTGGCTTCGAGTTGATCGATATCCTGAATGGTTTTCAACACGCTATCCGGGTTCAGGCTGATGGAATCGATACCGAGTTTAACCAGAAATTCTGCTACCTCCGGGTAATCAGACGGCGCTTGTCCGCAGATACCGCTGTGGCGCTGGTTACGCTGGCAGCCTTCCACCGCCCATTGAATCATTCTGAGCACGCCGGGGTCGCGTTCATCATAATCGATGGCGACGATTTCACTATCACGATCGACCCCCAGGGTGAGTTGAGTCAAATCATTGGAGCCGATGCTGAAACCATCGAAGACGTTACTGAATTCATCGATCTGCACGACATTGTTGGGGATTTCACACATCACGTAAATCTTTAATCCGTTTTCGCCTTGCCTGAGGCCGTGCTGTGCCATCGCATCGATAACGCGTTTACCTTCCTCCACACGACGACAGAAAGGAATCATCAAAATGACATTATCCATGCCGATGACTTCGCGCACGCGCTTCATCGCCGCACATTCGAGTGCAAAGCCCTCAGCATAATTCGGATGCGTGTAGCGCGATGCGCCGCGAAAGCCGATCATCGGGTTGTCATCTACGGGTTCGAAAACCTGCCCGCCAAGAAGGGTCGCGTATTCATTGGTTTTGAAGTCACTCATACGCACGACGCAGGGTTTGGGGTATACCGATGCGGCGATGGTGGCGACACCTTCGGACAGCGTTTTGATAAAGAAGTCGCGTGGATCGGCATAAGCTGCAGTCAACTTTTCGAGTGCGGCACGCGATTCGGCATCTACCTTGTCCGGGTGCAACAGCGCCATCGGGTGCGCCTTGATGTATTCATTGATGATGAATTCCATGCGCGCCAGTCCTATGCCATCGACCGGCAGGGAAGCCAGGCTGAAGGCTTGATCGGGGTTGCCGAGATTCATCATGATGTCGGTTTTGGGTTGCGCCAGATTACCCAGATCGGTTTCAGTGACGGTGTAATCGAGTATGCCGGCATAGATATTGCCATTTTCACCTTCGGCGCAACTGACGGTGATTTCATCGCCATTGTTCAACACTTCGGTGGCATCGTCGGTGCCAACGACGGCGGGAATGCCCAGTTCACGCGACACGATAGCGGCATGGCAAGTGCGTCCGCCACGGTTGGTGACGATGGCGGCGGCGGTTTTCATAACCGGTTCCCAGTCGGGCGTGGTGGTGTCGGCGACCAGCACTTCGCCCGGTTTGAAATCACTCAGGTGGCTGGCATCTTTGATGATATGCGCGCGGCCAGCGCCGATGCGCGTGCCGACAGCGCGGCCTTGGGCCAGCAACTTGGAGCGTTGTTGCAAATGATAAAATTTCAGGATGTTGCCCTTGCGCTGGGATTCCACCGTTTCGGGGCGCGCCTGCACCATGTACAACTGGCCATCGATGCCATCCTTCGCCCATTCCATATCCATTGGCTTGTTGAATCCGGCTTTTTGCGAATAATGATGTTCGACTTTTATCGCATAATCGGCCAGCACCATGACGTCGTCATCGCTTATGCAGAAGTGCTGTTGCTGCTCGGGTGCAGTATCGAGATTTCGGGTGTACTCGACGGCAATGTTATCGGTGTTGATGGTGTCGGTGAACACCATCTTTTTCTGCTTGCTGCCGAGCCGGCGTTTGAGCACCGCTTGGAAACCTTTTTGGTAAGTGGGCTTGTGCACATAGAAACTGTCGGGGTCGATGGTGCCTTGCACCACGTTTTCGCCCAGACCATAAGCGGCATTGATGAATACCACGTCGCGAAAACCGGTTTCAGTGTCGAGCGAAAACATCACGCCACTGGCACCTTTATCGCTGCGCACCATTTTCATCACTACCACGCACAGGTAAACCTTGTAATAATCGAAGTGGTTATCGTATTTGTAATGGATCGAACGGTCGGTGAAGTTGGAAGCCAGACAGCGCTTGTAGGCATCGAGCAGGGCAGCTTCGCTGGAAATATTCAGGTAAGTATCATTCTGCCCGGCGAAAGACGCTTCCGGGGAATCTTCGGCGGTGGCCGATGAACGTACAGCCAACGAAACATCGCCGCCATAAATTGTTTTGAGCTTTGCGTATTGCGCCAAAATATCGGTTTCGAGGTCTTTGGGTAATTCACAGGCATCAATAATCGCTCGCGCTTTTGCACCACGCGCCTGCAAATCCTTTACGTCGTCGGGCGACAGTTCATCCAGCGTGGCGTGCAGTTTTGTCCACGCATCGTTTTCATCCAGCACATGCCGATAGGCGTTGGCCGTGATGGCAAAGCCATTCGGTACGCGCACACCTTCGTCGGTCAGGTTGCGATACATTTCCCCCAGGCTGGCATTCTTGCCGCCCACTTCGGGCACGTCTTCGATGCCGATTTCTTCAAACCATTTGATATATTGCGACAAGGTTCATCTCCATTAAAATTGTACGGTTCGCATCTTGGTTACAGGTAGTGTCGACGCAATTCAACTTATCTTACGCTGCTTTTACGTTTGCGCCACGTATCAGGTCAAGAACTGATGACCGAGGTTAACTCTACCAGTGATGAGGCTGGCGATAGTAAACGAGTAAGACATCCTTGTCTGTCTGCCAGGTGGCGGATAAGACGTTTCGGCCTGGCTGCAGTAATATCCGTGCTATCCCGCCCGGCTGGGGTAAAGGCTTCCAATCTCGTTTTGCTGCGTGTGGCGGGTTTTCTGTCGTGCAGAAATTCCATTTGGCAAAGCTTTGCACAAACCTTCACCTTGCCACTGATCCGGATTGGCTGCATACAAGGATTGATCTAGCAGGCGAATTTCATCCGCCCCGGTTGCAACCCGCTCAGCAATATCCCTGAGGTTGAGAAAAGGCTCTTGCGGCCACTCGAGTTTTGCCAGTGCGATCAGGGTTCTGGCCGCAGTGCGCGGATCATTGTTGGCGCAGGCTTGCTGTAACTGTTGCTGCAATTCCTTTTTGAGCGCTTTGATTTGTGCCTTGCTCATCGCTGGCTGCACGGTTTGTCCGGCTTCATCTCGGGCTGTCTTGTCATCGTCCGGCTGTGGTCGATTCTTGCGTTTTTTGACTACGAAAAAGATGGTAACGCCAACGATTATCAATAGTGCCAAAGCGACTAGCAGCCAGAGCTCAAGCGATTCTTTGCTGAATTCAGAAAGACTTCCCCCGGATGTCGAGGCGGCCTTTTGTTCAGCTTTCCCCTTGTTACTGGAAGCAGGGGCGCTGGATGCGGGATGCGGTTGGCTGCCGCCGATGGCCGGGAATACCTTGACACTGCGTGCGGGCAGGGTGAGCGTGCGCTGCTTTTTGTTTTTGACATCCCACCAATCTATTTTCATGCCGGGCACCGTCAATTTGCCGGGCGAGTTCGGCATGACATTGAAGGTTTGAGTCAAAATACCATACACCGTGTTGCCATCGGTGCGCGTTTCGCGTTTGGCTGGGTCAGCATAAATATTAAGCTCGGCGCTGTCGGGCAAATTCAATTCCGGCAATTGCGAGCCAGACAAGCCCTGCGCCTTCAAAATCAGAATGCGCGTAACCGGTTCACCCACGCGAAACTCCGGCTGGATTCCTTTCCAGCTATCTTCGATGTGCAAGGCTTCTGCCGGTATCCATTCTTGTCCTTTGTAATCGACCGGAATGGGTTTGACCTTGATTTCGAGGGGGTCTCCGGCGACACTGATATTCTTGCCCGGCGCGCCAAACAGCGAGACGCCAAACGGGTCACTGCCAAAAGGCGAATTGCCGAATGGAGAGTTGGCAAACGGCGAGTTCGAGAAAAAGGGGTCATTGCCAAAAAAATCCTGAAACAGTCGGTTGCGCCCCATCGGTGATGAAGTTTGCTGATCGGCTTGCATGGTTCCTTTGAAGATCACCGGGTCGATATGCAATGCGCCACTTTTTTGCGGCGAGATAACATAATGTCTCTCGATCACATTCATGTTTTTGCCATTGCGCGTGACGGCATATTGTTTGTCATCACCGATTTGTTCGATGGCGGCATTAGCGCTGGCGGGCGGAATCAATTCGCCCTGTTCAATTTTATCGTCGTAGTACAACTTGACGGTGTAAGGCACTTGCTGCTGCACAAAAACGCTGGAAGCCGATGGGTCGATCGATGCCTGCAAGAAAATATGCTGACGGGTTTGAGCGTTGACCTGAGGCGGAACCGCACTGACCTTGATCGCAATCGCTGCCGTCTTATGCTGGCCGACACTGATCGGTGGAATCGTCACGCGTCCTTTGTGGCGAGGGCTGAGGATGATCGTCCAGCTTTTCTTTGACGACACCTTGCCATTGATAATGGTGGTCGATGAACCCGTGCTGGTTCCAAGCACCTGAAACTGTTTTTGCAGAACGGATAGATCAGGCCGTGCACTGGTATTGCCATCGGCTTCGATGGTCAAGGTGAGTGGGTCGCCGGCGTAGACTTCGGTCTGGTTGACGTAAGCGCGAACATTCGCCCACAGGTTAGTGCTGAGGCTGGTTAACAGAGCCAGTGCTGCGAGCTTTGAAAGCAGTGTTATTTTCATCATGTCTTTTCTCATCGATGCTTTGAGTTTTACTTACCAGGGATTACTGCCACCCGCGCCGCGCCGTTGTGCGCGTTGCTGGTACTGATATTTGAATTTGCGGCGTAATAAACCACCGGGGTCATCGGGAATTGCGCGTAACCATTGCTGGGCCGCCATCTTTTCTTCCTTGCTGAGATTGTCGGCTTCGATTTCGGCGCGTGTGCGCGGTTTGTTTTTTGCAGGCTTACGCGCTTTTTGCGATTTACCTTGCTGCGCCTTTTTATCAGCCGCTTGCTTTTTGTTTGCAGACTGATTCTGGCGCGCATTACTTTGCGCACTCTTGTCCGGTTTCTTTTTCTGCTGTGATTTTTTCTTCAGCGCTTCATTGGCCTGGGCAAATTGGTTGCGATCTTTTTTCTCGCCTTTTTGTCCGTCTTTTTTGGCGGATTTATTTTGTTGCTGGCCGGCAGAATTTTTCGGCTGCTCCGTGTTTTTCCGGCCTTTGCCCTGAGACTGCTGCGGCGGTTTTTTCTCACCCCGTTTGCCTTGCCGGGGTTGCGCTCCCGATTTATCTTTTTTGCTGGATGGCTTTTTGTTGTCAGATGATTTTTCGCCCGATTGCTGCGAATCCTTTTTCTGCTGGCCG
>JANTFI010000126.1 GCA_024763505.1 Gammaproteobacteria bacterium | reverse complement strand
CTGAACTACCTAGAAAGTAGTATTATTTGCCTGAGCGAATCCCTGACTATCAACCAACTCAATGAAACCGCTGAAGTTTTTTTTGAACACAGTCAGAAAACCCTGAGCAACCAACCTTTTCAGTCGCTGTTTCACCCCAACGGCGAAAACTCGATTTTGTCCTCGCTGGAATTCTGTAAAAAACACAACCATCAAATCAGCGAGCACGAAGCACCAATTATGCTTTTCAATGGAAAAACACTGACCGTCGATTACACCATCCACCCGATTATGGATGTCGATCGTCTGAACCTGCTGATCGAAATGCGGCCAATGGATCGCCACCTTGAAATTGCCCGTGATGACCAGCGCATCATCCAGCAGCAGGCCAGTCAGCAACTGGCCCGGGGTATGGCGCATGAAATCAAGAACCCTCTCGGCGGCATCCGCGGTGCAGCGCAATTACTGGAGGGGGAAATCGAACTCCCTGAATTGCGCGAATATACCGATGTCATCATCCGCGAAGCAGACCGTCTGCAGCGCCTTCTCAACAACATGCTCGGGCCGAACAAGAAAATCGACTGCCAACCAATGAATATTCTGGTAGTGCTGGAGCATGTTCGCAGTCTGGTGCTGGCCGAATTTCAGCATATTACCATTTCACGGGATTACGACCCCAGTATCCCGAACCTGTATGCCGACAAGAATCAATTGATTCAAGCCATTCTCAATGTCGTACGCAATGCAGCCCAGGCAGTCGGCGACAATGGAGAAGTCCATATTAAAACCCGTGTCAGCCGCCAGCACACCATCGGTCACAAACGTTACCAGCATGTATTTCAACTCGATATCACCGACAACGGTCCCGGCATCGACCCCGATATTCTGGAAAATATGTTTCTGCCCATGGTCACCAACAAACCGGAAGGCAGCGGGCTCGGTCTGCCCATTGCCCAGCAAATCATCTTTCAGCACGATGGAATCATTCAGTGCCAAAGCAAGCCGAAGGCAACCACATTCACACTTTTGCTACCTTTAAACAGCCTCTCATGAAACCGCACGAGTCTAAAAACCCCTATGTCTGGATCATCGATGACGACCAATCCATCCGCTGGGTTCTGGAAAAAGCTCTGAAAAAGGCACATTTTGAAGTACAGAGTTTTGATTCTGCCTCGCTCGCGCTGGCACGATTGAAACGACAGAACAGCCAGCCGCCGGACACCATTATTACCGATGTACGCATGCCGGGTATCGATGGTTTTGAATTCATGAATCAGGTTCATCATTTCGACCCGGAGATGCCGATTATTATCATGACCGCCTATTCTGACCTGGACACCACAGTCCAGGCTTATCAGGAGGGTGCCTTTGAATACCTGTCCAAACCATTCGACCTTAAGGAAGCCGTTAATATCACAACGCGAGCGCTGCAAATAAAGCTGGAAAGTCGAAAGCCTGACCCCCAAACAACCGAATTTTCCAGCGATCTCATCGGTGAATCTCCCGCCATTCAGGAAATCTTTCGCATAATCGGACGGTTGTCGCGCTCACAAATCAGTGTCTTGATCAATGGTGAATCCGGCACCGGAAAGGAACTGGTCGCCCATGCCATTCACAAACACAGTCCAAGGGTAGAAGGTCCTTTCATCGCCATCAATACCGCTGCTATTCCCAGTGACTTGCTCGAATCCGAACTGTTCGGACATGAAAAAGGCGCTTTTACCGGCGCTCAGTCGCAACACCGTGGGCGCTTTGAACAAGCCGATGGGGGCACCCTGTTTCTGGATGAAATCGGCGATATGCCAATGGGGCTTCAAACCCGCCTGCTACGAGTTTTGGCCGAAGGTGAATTCTTTCGGGTTGGCGGCGTCAGCGCGATCCGCGCCGATGTCCGGATCATTGCTGCTACACATCAAAATCTGCAAAGCCTGGTCGAGCAAGGTCGATTTCGCGAAGACCTCTATCATCGGCTGAATGTGATCAAAATCCATCTGCCCGCTTTACGCGAACGACGTGAAGACATCCCGTTGCTACTGCGCCATTTCATGCAGCAATCTGCCGCCGAAATGGGAGAACCGGTCAAAAGTATCAGCCAGGACGTTATTGATTACCTGACCGCCCTGCCTTGGGGCGGTAACGTGCGCCAGGTGGAAAACACATGCCGCTGGTTCAGCGTAATGGCGACCGGTAATGAAATTCAAATGACTGATTTACCTGAAGAACTGCTAAGAGATCAAACCATTGAGCAGGCTGAAACCGACGCCACTACAACATCTGACAGTGAAATCAGCGACCGCTGGACCGCGGCTCTGGCGCGCTGGACCCGACATCAATTACAGCAGGGCGAGAGCGATATTCTGACTCGCGCCGCGCCTATGTTCGAGCGCACCTTGCTGGAATGCGCGCTGGAACATACCGCAGGGAGAAAAATTGAAGCAGCCAAATTACTGGGCTGGGGTCGCAACACGCTGACCCGAAAGCTGAAAGAATTATATCAGGGTAACGAAAACAAGTAGGCTACTGCTGATTTATCCGGCCCCGATACATTTCATATAGGCTTGTTCCAGCGTCGGTGCCTGGTATTGTTCCAGGCAATGCGATGGGCTGCCATCAAACACGATACGCCCCTGATGCAAGATGCCGAACTGGTCGCATATCTCCTCGGCATCGGCCAGCATGTGGGTACTGTAAAACACGCTACGCTGTGCGCTGCGCTCTTGTTGTAGCAATTGCTTGAACAGGAAGCGCGCTTTCGGGTCGAGCCCACTTAGCGGCTCATCCAGAATCAGCAATGGCTTATCCAGCATAAAACAACTGATCAGCCCGAGTTTTTGCTTCATACCTTTGGAATACTCACCCGCCTTGTGGTCCAGTCGCGCCGCATCCAGCGCCAGTTGCTCGCACAATTCGAGCACTCTGGCACGGTTTAGTGATTGTCGATAAGCGCCAAACACAAAGCACAGATATTGCCAGCCGGTGACTTCCCTGCGCAGATCAAACTTCTCCGGTAGATAAGCCAGCACGTCACGCGCCTGTCGCTGCCGACGGTCGATGCCATTGATCTGCACGCGGCCGCTGTCGATCAGCCGGATCAAATCCAGCACTACCTTGATCAGAGTCGATTTGCCCGCACCATTCTCACCGGCCAGCGCGTAATACTGATCGCTCTCGATTTGCAGACTGAGTTCGCGTAGTACCGGCTGCCCTCCCAGTCGGCAACTGACAGCATCAATCTGGAGAACAGGGGAAGAATTCATGAGCTTTCAGCAACTCCCGGGGTTGGCCGGTCATCATTCACAAGGTTAGCGGTTGATCGGCACATTATAGCCTTGCCGGCCATTCAACCCAATTGTTACGCGCAATAGACGAGTCGAACGGCAGGCAAAAAAAAAGACCTGCAAATGCAGGCCTTTTTTCAATTCAGGCAAGCCCGAAATTACAGACGAAACGCGATATCATAACGCTCGTCATCGTCGTAGGTCGCTTCCGCCTTGGTCGGATCTGACATATCTTCGCCGGATATAGCTGCTTCGATTCGACCGGTTGTACCATCACCATCATCCAGACGGCCTTCGATGATCTTGGCGATCGGCCCTTCAATGGTACCGAAGATGGTAACATGGCCCGAAATATTCAGCGCGCCATCCTGTACCCCGATCTGGCCACCATAGGCATTGGTCGGTTTGGTTGCATCCATACCACCACCCGGAATCAGACCGGCCGCACGCAGATGAGCAAAAAACTTACTGGTTTCTGCCGCACCAGCACCGTTTAAGTCATTAACATTTTCTGCATTCCAGGCGCCATCGATGGTGCCGGAGGCATCGCCATCGATATCAGCCGTATCTTCACCGGTGTAGATCGAAAAACGTCCCAGTGCGGCACTGTCATCACCCGGTAATTGCAGGTAACGATCCTGATAGGAAAACATCGCGGCTGCGATACCGGCGTTATCCGATTCGATTCGTTTGAGTTTGGCGTTGGTAATCATTTCCTGACCTTTCAGCACTCCGCCGATCAGCAGGCCGACAATTACCAGTACGATTGCGATTTCAACCAGCGTGAAACCTTTATTGCTATTCATGTTACGATTCATATTCATGTGTTTTCTCCTGTAATCTTTACTAGACATAAAGCAGAAACCGTGCCAAATCTGCAAACAGGCAAAAACCGGACCTTACGGCACCTATCTGTGACTTTTATCGTATCTTTTGTCGCTGTGCCGACAATTTCTGTTGAATTTTCAACAGTCGGCTCTGTAGAAAGCGGATTTCGTCCGGATCGCTGATCTGGCCTTGCTGCAGCATCGATGAAATCAACAGTTGTGCGGTTTCCAGCTCATTCAGTTCATCCAGTAGTACCAGCTTCATATCTCTTGCCCAGTAAGGGATCTGAACCTGCGCGGGTAAATCCGCAACCTTATCTGCCAGCCGCAACGCCAGCGGTAAATCCTTCAGGATATGTTTGGCCAGCACACTGGCCTCGGTCATGCGGCGCCAGTGTTGTTGCGGATTTTGATCGAACAGGGTTTCGATGACGCTCACCATTTGCCGTACCTTGCGCGGGTCCCGTACCTGGCTGTAAACCCGCGATGCCAGAAAAGCCGGATAATCGGATTTCGGATTCATCTGGTACAGCATCAGCAGCCATTGACTGAGTGCGTGATAATCGAGATGCCGATAGCGCAGGTTTCGCCCCAGCTGATTGTCATGCAATTGCAGGCGCAAGATCAGCAGATAACTCATCAGCTTTTCCGACCCCAGTGAAAGCAGCTTGTAAACCGCCGGGTTCAGTGGCGGGGTCAGTTGTTGCTCGCTGACCTTGCGCTGCCCCTCCATCCATTGATGCGAACCGGTTTGCAACGCCAGTGCCAGCAGCAAACCGCCGAGCAGCCAGACGGGCAAGCTGCTGCAGGGCCGCTGGCGCTGTCTCGGTTGTTTTCGAAGTCGCAAATTCAATCGAATTCCTTGCGATAAAAATCAAACAGAATAATCATCTGCAAAAAGAAAACATACACCAGCACCTGGCCAAGCTGACCGAGCCAGCTGGACAACAATTGCGTTGGCTGATCCAGCAAATCATTGCGGGCAAAGGCATTGGCATCCGGTAAAACATACTGCAAAGCGCTAAACAAAACCGACGCGAACTGGAAACCGCTTTCTTCTTCATAGATCGGTGAGGATTGCGTCAGCATGATAGCGATCAGCGGGGCCAGTTTCGATAACAGATACAAGGCCAGCCCGAACATCACCGCCAGCGGCAGCTTTTGCAGATTGAGCGTAGCCAGTACCGCAAACTGCCCCACCAGTAATAACTCCAGAAAAACCGCAGCGCCCCAGTAGCCCGCCTGAGACAATGGCGACATCAACCACATCAACACAAAAACCGGCACGGCCAGCATCGCCGCCAGACAGGTCGTCACCAGCCACTGCGCGCTGAGATACTGGTGCCGTGCCAGCGGCATTGCGAGCAAGCGATGAAATTGGCTGGTCTGATAATCCTGCGCGATTTGATCACTCAGGGTAATCAGCATCACAAGCACCAGACTGTATCGCAAAAAATCCGCCATCACCGACAAGCCGATAGCATCGCTATGCAATAATGCCAGCTCGACGACGAAGCGGTTCAGCAACACAGCCAGCAGCAGTATCGCAGACAACAGTATCAGCAGCCGTCTGTTGACAATTCCGGTCAGTTGGTAGCGAAACAATGCTATAGTCTGGGTGATCAAAAATCGCCTCTATCTGTTAGAAAAACCTGCATGAAACTTGTGAAACCCCTGTTACAGTTTGAGCTGCAGATTCTCGGCGCTCTACTGTTGCTACTACACAGCCTGGTCTGGTTTATCTCGAATCCTGCGCTGCGTTTTCCATTTATCGTTGTATTGTATGGTCTATTCATACTGTGGCAACCACTGTGGAGCAAAGAAACCCGCGTTAACCAGAGTAAGGCTATTGTGCCGATTATTCTGCTGCTGACGCCCAGCTACTTTTATCCGGATGAAGCGCTGATCTTTTTCAGCTTGCTGATGGCCGGCCTGATCGGCAGCCGGCTGTTCGGTAATTCATCCACACGCGGTTTCGATTTGCTGGCGCTGGTCATCCTGACGCTGGAAATGGCCATAGGCATCATTCCACTAACCTTTGCGCAAATCAGTCTGCCCGGCACCCTCGGCAACACCATGCAGGTGATTATTCTGCTGCCTATTCTGGTTTTTTTCTTTGCTCCGGTCCCGGATCGCAGCCAGCAGATGCACAGCCAGATCGATTTGATGCATGGTGTGCTGACGGCAACGATGATATTTATCGTGCTGCTCGGCGGTATCACCATTAACACGCTGTATGGCGTCGACTATACCGACGGCCTGCTGCTTACCGTTTTTATTGTGTCCACGCTGTCGATCGGTATCAGCTGGTTCTGGAATCCGGGCGTCGGTTATTCCGGTCTCGGCGTGCTATGGAACCGCTATGCGATGACCATCGGTGGGCCCTTTGAAACCTGGATCAATACCCTCACCACGCTGATCGAAGACCCGTATATCTCGTCCAGCGACTTCCTGCAGGCCGCTTGCGATAATCTGGTGGAAAACGATTGGCTCAATGCGATCAGCTGGAAGTTCGACAGTTTTACCATCGGGGCTGGCGAGAAATCGGGCATTCCAGTCAAGTATCCGCTGGCGGAACATCTCGAGGTAACCCTGTATTTCAAGTCGGACCCCGGCCAAGCGCTGCGTCAACACACGGTGCTACTGATTCGCATGGCCTACCAGTTTTACCTGTCCAAGTTGAATCAGGAAAAAATGCGCGCGCAAGAGCACTTTGAAACCATACACCACACCGGCGCGCGCCTGACCCACGACATCAAGAATATCCTGCAATCGATCCAGACATCGATCAACATCGTACAATTTCAACCGGATGATCACCAACCGCTGCCATTTCGATTATTGAATCAAAATCTGCAACAAATCAGTCAACGGCTGGAAACCACACTGGCCAAACTGAAAGCACCGGAGTTATCCGGTTCGGTCACCGTCAAACCCATCAGCCAGTGGTTTGATGAATTCAGGCAGGGCAGCAATGACCCTCGACTGGTGTATCGCAGCGACATCCGTGTTGACCACCGGATTCCACCCGATTTATTCGATAGCGTGGTCAATAACCTGATCACCAATGCACTGAACAAGGAAGAAGTCAGCGAAGTGATCGTGGATGTAACGGCGAACGAAGAAATGATCGTGATTGCCGTTTGCGATAACGGGGAGCCACTGAAAAAAGAGCTAGAAGGACAATTATTCAACAAGCCGGTTTCTTCCGGGCAGGGCATGGGTATCGGCCTGTATCAGTCCGCCTTCATGGCGCGGACCTTCAACTTCGAGCTGGAGCTGGCAAACAACCTGGAAGGCCATGTCTGCTTCAGCTTGTTTCAGCACCTCTCGGAATAACGGATTAAGGCAATTGTCCGGCTTCGATCATTCTGGAATACAGGATATAGGGTGAAATCCATTTCACCACATCATCGTATTGTGAGCCGGCAGTATCGACCTTGGTAGATTTCACAAACACCAGATCCGGATCGGCAGCATTGTTATCCAGATTTTCACGCTGCACCCACGAATTAGTATTATTGTTGTTATCATTCGCATCTTTGCCGGTCGACAGTACAACCACTGGCGCTTCGCCAATAATCAACTGGTTAGCAGCGCAATCAGTGGCTTCGTCATCGCCTTCTGATGCAGGAGTCGGGTCAGCGTTACAGACTGCCAGATCCGGGGTCAGATTGCCAATACCCACATTGCCCATTTCACCCTGCACGATAAAATCAGCATCACCATTGGCATCGTTATCGTTATCGGTAACCTGATAGCGATAAGGTCTGCTCCATGGGTCGAGCAGCAGCCCGGCATTTGAATAACGCCCTTCCAGACCTAGTGTCTTACCCGGTAAAAAGCCATACCATAAATCACAGGCCTCGGCAGTAGGGTCATTACCCTCACACTCACCATCTTCGGTAGCATCTCCATCGCGGCATTCAAAACCGCTGGACGCGACATTATTATTGGCCGGGCAAGGCAGGTAACCATTGGCTTGCGCGAATGCGTAGATCGCCTCATTGATCCTGTCCATTTCTTCATTCGCTTGAGTATATTGCTTTAATTCCTGCTGTACCGGCACCATGGCCATGGTGTATCCAAGCAGGATGGTCACAATCAACAATACGATGGCAATTTCAACCAGCGTGAAGCCTGTTTGTTTTTGAAAATTGATCATAGATCAGCACATTTTATCGCAGATAATTGAAAGGTCGTATTATCATATCCGACACAATAGGCATAATCTGTGATTGTTGCAGTCAAGTCAAAATTATTAAAGCCCGCAGCATATCCGGCCTGCGCATCTCCTTCCAGATAATTGGCCGGATTCTGCTTGTCGTCGACGGTCACCGTGGTGCTTGCTTCATCCCACCACCAGACGCGACTTTGACCACCCTCAACCGGACCCGCATACAGTACCATCGCCGCTATGCTGTCGGGCTTGGAATCCACCTGAATACAGCC
>JANTFI010000125.1 GCA_024763505.1 Gammaproteobacteria bacterium | reverse complement strand
ACCAAAAAATGCGGGATGAAGTCAAACGCGCCAGCGTTAATCAACAACAGCAATTGATACTCAGCCATCCGGAACTGGCCGGGCGCGAGGCACGCGATGGCGAGTTGACCGACGATTCAAAAAACGAACAGGCCGGTGCCGGACTCGACCGCTGCAGCGTAGACGAACTGGCACGATTGCAATCGCTGAATGCGCGGTATCGCGAGCAATTCGGTTTCCCGTTTATCATCGCGGTAAAAGGACTTTCCCGCTATGACATCATGGATGCGATGGAACGCCGCTTGCAACATGCCAGAGATGCTGAATTCGCTACCTGCCTGGATGAAATCGGCAAGATTGCCTACTTCCGGCTGCGCCAGTTGCTGACCGAATGAGTGCCGCGCAGAGCATCGACAAGCTGTTACTGGCTTCCTCCGTGCATGAGCAGTGGCGCGATATTCTCACCCGCGCACTGCAAGCGGTCGATGCAAATTATTTGGAAAACCTGCTCGACGACCCCGACTGGCTGCCCGGCCGCGACCATCTGTTGCGAGCTTTCCAGCGCGATCGCAAACATTGTCGTTTCATCCTGTTTGGCGAATCACCCTACCCGCGCGCGCAATCGGCCAATGGCATCGCGTTTTATGATGGCGCGGTCGATGAGCTGTGGTCAGATCAGGGACTGAGCAAAGCGGTCAATCGGGCGACTTCACTGCGTAATATCATCAAGACCTGCCTGCTGGCCGAAGGCCTGATCGAGCCAAACGATGAAGGCAAAATCACCCAGCCGATGATTGCCGCACTCGATAAAACCGGCCTGATCGACAGCATCCATGAATTTTTCACGGCCCTGCAGTCTCAGGGGTTTTTACTGTTCAACGCCACGCCCGTACTGCACCCGGATCGAAATCCCCGGGCCGAAGCAAAATACTGGCACGGTTTTATCGAAAGATTGCTCAACGAAATCGCAGCCGCCGGCGAGCCACTGCCGACGCTGGTGCTGTGGGGCAAGATCGCGCAAACCATTGAAGCGATCGAGGCAGCTCAGGCGTTTCCGAAGACTATCTGCGAGCATCCTTACAATATCAGCTTCATCACTCAACCATCCATGCAGCAACTTTTCGGGGCTTTGAAGCTGCTGCAATCGGGTACATCAACTACATCACACTAAAACTTGAGAAGAGGGCAATATCATGAGCGACAATCCACAAACGACCACCGATTTGATTTATCAGCTGGAGGATCGGCCACCGGCAACCGAATCCTTTTTCGCCGCGCTGCAGCATGTGCTGGCCAGCCTGATCGGCATTATGACGCCGCCGCTGATTATCACCGGCGCGCTGGGGCTGAACATCGAGGATTCGGCTTTTATCATCAGCATGTCGCTGTTCATATCCGGCGTGGCGACCTTTATTCAAGCCAAACGCATCGGCCCGGTTGGCTCTGGACTGCTCAGTGTACAGGGCACCAGCTTTGCGTTTCTCGGACCGATCATCGGCGCGGCCCTGGTGCTGAAGGGTGAGACTAATGTCGAAACCGCGCTGGCCACACTGTTTGGCGTGATCATCGCCGGCTCATTCATCGAAATGTTTTTAAGCCGTTTTTTACATCTGGCGAAGAAGATTATCACCCCGGTCGTCACCGGCGTGGTGGTGACACTGATCGGGCTGACGTTGATCAAGGTCGGACTGGTCGCCATGGGCGGTGGTTTTTATGTCATGACCAAGGTGCCGGATGCCTTCGCTTCCCTGCAGAATCTCGGCATTGCGTTTCTGGTGCTGGCGGTGATCCTGTTTTTCAACATGAGCAAGAACCCACTGCTGCGCATGAGTTCCATCGTCATCGGCCTCGCCGTCGGTTATGCGGTGGCGTCTGCACTGGGCATGATCGATTTTTCAAAGCTCAATAACCTGCACTGGTTCAGCATGCCACAACCGTTCAAATACGGACTGGATTTCAGCTGGGCTGCATTTCTACCGATTGCGATTATCTACCTCATTACCGCAGTGGAATCGATCGGTGATCTGACCGCCACGTCGATGCTGTCAGGACAACCGGTGAAAGGCAAAACCTACATGCAACGCATCAAGGGTGGCGTGCTGGCCGATGGCATCAACTCGGCGATTGCAGGTATTTTCTGCACCTTTCCCAATACCACGTTCAGCCAGAACAATGGCGTCATTCAACTCACCGGCGTGGCCAGCCGCTACGTGGCCTTTTTCATCGCCGGCATCTTTGTACTGCTGGGGTTGTCACCGGTGCTGGCGGGCGTATTTCGCATCATGCCCGAACCGGTGCTGGGCGGTGCGACGATCTTGATGTTTGGCACGGTTGCCGTGGCCGGCATCCGCATTCTGGCGACCCAGCATCTGGGCGCACGTGAAACCCTGATCATTGCCGTGTCTCTCGGTATCGGGATCGGCGTGACCATGGTACCGGATATTCTGAAAAACATTGCTCCGCCTGAAATCAAGAATGTGTTGACTTCAGGCATTACCGCCGGCGGTCTGAGCGCGATTCTTTTGAGCATCGTGCTACCGCACCGAAAGAGCAAAACCGAGCAAGACAATGAAAACTGATTCACCCTTTATTCAACCAACCGGAGATTTCTCTATGCAATCACAAAACCTGCACAATACCTTTCGTAATCTGGCTTCTGCCGCTGCTCTGTCGATGGCCCTGCTGGCATCAAACTCGGCTCAGGCCGCCACCTGGAATTCTTCCAATGTGCAACTGCTCAAGGGCAACAGTTATGAGCTGGGCCCGGAAGATCGAACCATTCTGACCTACGAAAATGCGCTCGGCTTCGATTATGGCGACAGCTTTTTCTTTATCGATGTGACCGAGCCTTTCGATGAAGGCACCAGCTATTATTCGGAATTTTCACCACGTTTTTCACTGAGCAAGATGACGGGCTCCGATCTGTCGTCCGGCATGATCAAGGATGTAATGATCGCTACCACACTGGAAATGGGCGATGGCGTTCGTGGCACGTTGATCGGTGTTGGTCTGCCGCTGAATATCGATGGCTTCGCGTTTGCCAACGTCAATTTTTATCTGCGCAAAAGCGAACGTGATTTTGCCGCAGTACAAACCGACAATGGCTACCAGTTGACGCTGACCTGGAAGAAGCCGTTTTCCATCGGCTCGACTAAAATGTCTTTCGAAGGCTTTCTCGACTACGCCTTCGGCGAAGATAGCGGCAGCGCACCGAAAGAGAACAATATCATCACCGCACCTCGTCTGCTGGTCACGCTCGGCACCTTTGAAGTGGGCATCGAGTACCAGATTTGGAAGAATAAATTCGGTGTCGACGGTGTCGATGAGAATGTCGCCCAAGCCATGGTCAAGTGGAACTTCTGATTTCCTGAAGCCATGACTCTTACCGGGCTGCCGGATTGGCAAAGCATGCCGAATGGATAGTTTTTTAAACTGACGGTCGCTCAAACTCAAAGCCGGCGCAATTCAATTGCGCTGGCTTTGTTTTGCGCGGTAATCGGTCGTTCGCGCCTCGCCCCGTCGTTCATAACCGAAACCCGCTTCGGCCCGCATCGGTACCCCCCCGTATCAACACCACCAGACAGGCATGAATATATAGCCAAAACCGGAGCGGTACAGGGCGGTGGCACGCTTGTTGCTAAGTTTAAAGCGATCGAGTAGCTATTTACCCTCTGAATTGTTTCCAGAGACCATGCAGAGGCGGGATAAAGGTAATGCACCAAGGCCAAGTTGAATTGATCCATGTCTGTAAATCATTCGATGAAAGTATCGCCGTCGATGATATCAATCTGCGTATAAAAGCGGGTTCATACTGTTGCCTGCTGGGTCCTTCCGGCTGTGGCAAGAGTACGACGTTACGTCTGATTGCCGGGCATGAGCTGGCCTCTTCCGGACAGATCATCATTGATGGACATGAGACGACACATGCGCCGCCCTCGCAACGCGGTACGGCGATGATGTTCCAAAACTATGCACTGTTTCCGCACATTAACTGCACCGAAAATGTCGCATTTGCACTGAAACTACGCGGTGTAGCCAAACCAGAAAGACGCAAGCGCGCGCTTGAATTGCTGTCACTGGTTAAGATGCAAGACTACGGCGATCGGATGCCCGACCAGTTATCCGGGGGGCAACAGCAACGTGTCGCACTGGCGCGAGCACTGCAGAACGAACCCTCGGTACTGTTACTCGATGAGCCACTATCGGCTCTGGATCCTTTCCTGCGTATCCACATGCGCGCCGAGTTACGGCGCCTGCAAAAGGAACTTGGCATTACTTTCATCCACGTAACTCATTCGCAGGAAGAAGCTTTGGCGTTGGCCGATCAGGTCGTGGTTATGGATCATGGTTATATCAGCCAGAGCGGCAGTGCCCGTGAAGTGTTCCGTTGTCCCGACAATGAATTCGTCGCTCGTTTCATCGGGGGGCACAACGTCTTTACTGGCGAATACCAGCAGCACGACGGTGAACGGATTTCACTACTCGGCGCCTCGAACCAGCTTTACCAGATACAGGGTAACCTGCACGGCAAGCCTGCAGGGCAGTATCGCTTCAGCGTACGCACCGACCACATCAATGTAACCCACCAGGCCGACACGCTGAGCAATGACAACGTGGTTAACTGCAGGGTTACAGATTCAGAATTTCACGGAAGTTACGTAAAGCTGAACCTGAAGGTCAACGACGAACAGATCGAGTTCAACGCCCACATTCCGGACCACATATTTCAGCAACAGCACGTCAAGAACGGAGACCAGATCTGGGCTGGCTGGGATCGGCAACACACCTGGCTACTCGATTCGTACTAATCGGGCAGCGCACAATTTTCCTTTAATCACCCATAGCCAATGACAGGAGATCTAACCATGAGTAAACAAGACAAATCGATTCACTCACCTGAACCATCACCGGCCAACCACAGCCGGCGTAAATTTCTCAAGACCGGTGGTGCGATTGCCGCCGGTGTCGCCGCCGCGAGTGGTGGCTTCCCGATGATCTGGGCACAGAACATCAAAAACGTTACGCTGCGCCAGTTCGGTACGGGGGTATCCAATATCAACGCCATTGCCGAACAGGTCAAGAAAGACCTGGGCTTTACTCTGGAGATGACCGCGCTGGATACTGATACCACGGCACAGCGCGTGGTAACCCAGCCCAGATCCTTCGATATCGCCGACATCGAGTACTTCACCGTCAAAAAGGTCTGGGGTTCAGGCAACCTGCAGCCGTTTGATGTCAGCAAGCTCAAGTACTACGACAAGATCGTCGGAATCTTCAAGGATGGAAAACTGACCCCGACATCCAAGATCGCTCAGGGAACCGCGCCACATACCGTCGGCTTCGTCGATTCACCCACTTCGAAAACGTTCGCCAAGGGTGAAACCAACTGGTACACACTGGTCCCTACGATCTACAACGCCGATACGCTGGGTATTCGGCCCGATCTGATCAAGCGGCCAATAGAATCCTGGACCGAGCTGCTCAACAGCGAATTCAAGGGCAAGGCTTCAATTCTGAATATTTCATCGATCGGTATTATGGATGCAGCGATGGTATGCGAAGCGATGGGGGCGATTACCTACGGTGACAAAGGCAACATGACCAAAAAGGAAATCGACCAGACCATGAAGATTTTCACCGAAGCCAAGAAAGACGGTCAGTTTCGAGCGTTTTGGAAATCGTTCGACGAGTCGGTCAACCTGATGTCCTCCGGCGAGGTGGTGATCCAGTCCATGTGGTCACCGGCGGTTACCAAGGTCAAGTCGATGGGTATCCCCTGTGTGTACCAGCCGCTCAAGGAAGGCTACCGATCATGGGGCGGCGGCCTGGGTCTGTCGCGTAACCTGTCGGGTCTCGAGCTTGAAGCGGCTTACGAATACATTAACTGGTATCTGTCCGGCTGGGTTGGCGGACTGCTGATGCGTCAGGGCTATTACTCGGCCGCTCCGGAAACTTCAAAGCTATTCATGAGCGATGACGAGTGGGGCTTCTGGTTTGAAGGCAAGCCCGCACAGAATGATATTATCGATCCTTTCGGCAACAAGCTCGAATCTGCCGGCGCCGTACGTGACGGTGGCTCGTTCTATGACAGGATGGGCGCGGTCGCCTGCTGGAACTCGGTAATGGATGAAAACCGCTACATGGTTCGCAAGTGGAATGAGTTTATTGCTGCCTGATGCGCTGATCCCGGCCGGCAATCGAGTCGGCCGGGAGAATAAGGCGAGATGATGACCCGTTACCTGCAAATTACCCCCCTGCTACTTGTTTTGGGCCTCTTTTTTATCGGCCCAATCCTGATTATCTCTATCGTCAGCTTCTGGGATTACAACGAATTCAGCCTGATTCCTGATTTTGTCTGGACCAACTATCAGGAGCTGTTTGGCTCCCAAGTCACCTATACGATCTACCTCAATACCTTCAAATTCACCCTGCTGACCTGGCTTTGTACCTTCTTGATCGGTTTCAGTGTGGCTTATTTTCTGGCCTTCCACGTACGCAGCTTGAGTTGGCAAATGGCCCTGTTCCTGCTGTGCACGGTACCGTTTTTGACCTCTAACATTATTCGCATGATCGCATGGATTCCGGTGCTTGGACGCCACGGTCTCGTAAACTCCGGACTGCAAACGGCCGGAATTATCGACCAGCCGCTGGATTGGTTGCTGTACTCGGATTTCGCGGTTGTGCTGGCCTTCGTCCACCTCTACACACTATTTATGGTAGTACCGATATTCAATTCCATGATGCGCATTGACCGCAGTCTGATTGAGGCCGCTTACGATGCGGGTGCTAGCGGTTGGCAAACCTTGTGGCAAATCATTCTTCCACTGTGCAAGCCCGGTATCGCAATCGGCAGCATCTTCGTGATCACCCTGGTGATGGGCGACTTTGTCACGGTTCAGACGATGTCGGGCGGTCAGAGTGCGTCAGTCGGCGTGGCCATGAACAACAAGCGTGCGCTGCTGCAATATCCAGCGGCGGCGGCCGATGCGATGGTTCTACTGGTAACCGTGTTGATCATTGTTGCACTGCTGATGCGCGCGGTTAATATTCGCAAGGAGTTGTAGATGACACGCCGAAGCAAAAGCTTTTATCCTTTACTGGTATTCTTTATTCTGTTCGTGATTTTCCTGTATGGACCCATGTTCGCGATCATCACGCTTTCATTCCAGGGGCCGGATGGCGGCCTCACATTCCCGATGAACGGCGTATCGATGCACTGGTTTGAGCAATTATTCAAACCGCAGCGGGTAGGCGATTTCAAGGGTTCATTTCTACGTTCGCTATGGCTTGCCAGCATCGTCATGGCGCTGACGGTGGCGATTTCGCTAGCTGCGGGGCTTGCCTTTCGCAAGGGATTCAAGGGCGCTTCGATCATCTTCTACCTGACCATTTCAAGTTTAATCGTGCCATCGATTCTTTTGACCCTGGGCATCGGTCTCGAGTTCGACCAGATGGGCCTGGAGTCCAACTGGTATACATCCGGGCTTGGCGCGCACCTCAGCTGGACCTTGCCTTTCGGCCTACTGATCATGTTTGCCGTGTTCAATCGTTTCGACAAATCCTACGAGGAAGCCGCGCGCGATATGGGCGCAAAGCCGCATCAGGTCCTGCAGCACGTAGTGATACCGATCATCGCCCCCAGCCTGGTCGGTGTCGGCCTTTTCGGCTTTACCCTGAGTTTCGACGAATTTGCTCGATCCTTGCTGGCGATGGGTGTACACAATTCTCTCCCATTGGAAATCTTTGGCATGACAACCACCGTGACCACACCCACGCTCTATGCGCTGGGTACACTCACCACCGCGGTTTCATTCCTGATCATCGGTCTTAGTTTTGCGTTGATCGGTTATCTGCGCCATCGACGCAACAGCCGACTGGATAAAGCAGGATAAAAAATGTCGGAGTTACTCCTGATCAACCCGAATACCACGGAATCGATGACGCAGAAGATGGCCGAGGCGGCAACATCGGTGGTGCCCGGAGATACCCGTATCGAAGCGATGACCGCCGCCTATGGCCCGCCCAGCATTGAAGGTTACTACGATGAAGCCTTCTCGGTACCCGCGCTGATCGACGCCATTCGGCAACACAATGACAGATTTCAGGGGGTAATCATCGGTTGTTTCGATGATACCGGAGTCGAAGCTGCGCGCTGCATCAGTAGGGCTCCAGTGATCGGTCTGTGCCAGGCGGCCTGCCAGTACGCAAGCCTGTTAGCCGCTTCGTTTAGCATCGTCACCACCTTGAGTCGCTCGATCAACCCGCTCGAACGACGGGTCATGGATTACGGCTTCGAGCGGCAGTGCCGTTCGGTCCGAGCCAGCGATATTCCGGTTCTGGCTCTGGAAAACTGTGATGAAGAAGCTCTCGGCACACTCTACCAGCAGATCGAACTGGCCCTCGAACATGATGGCAGTGAGGCCATCGTGCTCGGCTGTGCGGGTATGGTTGATTTGCAGCAAGCCCTGCAGCAGCGCTTCCGGGTGCCAGTGATTGAAGGTGTTACCGCGGCAGTGTCGATTATGCAGGGCCTGGCTCGATTACCGCTGGCCACCTCTCGACGAAATACCTACAGCG
>JANTFI010000124.1 GCA_024763505.1 Gammaproteobacteria bacterium | reverse complement strand
TTGCAGGTGGCCGATAGTTTTGAGGAATCCCTGAGTGAAAATATTACAGCGTCTGCAGGCTATTTTGCCCGACTGGCGCTCAAAGAACTCCGCAACAAAGACTGAGATAGCGCCTGAGATTGACACCGAAGCTGCTCAGGTTTCGGGCGCTGATGAGGGGCAGGCGCACCTCGATCTGGCGCTGGAAAGCCTGCAGGAACTGTTGCGGGATAACCGAGTGCCCGAATCAGTGCGCGCCGGTCTGGCTGAAGATTATGCCAAGGTTGAGCAAATGCTGGAGCGCATCGAGCAGGGGCAGATTCATATCGCGGTGTTTGGCCGGGTCAGCGTAGGCAAGTCGGCGCTGCTCAATGCGTTGTTGGGCGAGCCTGTCTTTTCCACCAGCCCGTTGCATGGTGAAACCCGCACGGCCCAGCAGGGGCAGTGGCGCGAGTATGCCAGCGGCAATGTGTTTTTGATCGATACTCCGGGCATCAATGAAATCGACGGCGAGCAGCGTGAGGCGCTGGCGCTGGAAGTGGCTTCCCGGGCGGAACTGATTCTGTTTGTGGTGGATGGTGATTTAACCGAAACCGAAGTGCAGGCGCTGCAAACCATCAGCGCACAGCATCGGCCGGTGATTCTGGTTTTGAATAAAATCGACCGCTATAAACCGGCCGAACGCGAAACCCTGCTAGCTTCGCTGCGCCAGCACAGTGAAGGGCTGGTCGATGCGCACAATATCGTTACCGCAGCAGCTGATCCAGCCGATCAAGTTATCATCCATCTCGATCCGGACGGGCAGGAAAGTGAATCCATACGCAAACCGGTGGCCGAAATCGCGGCACTGCGCGAGCGTTTGTGGGATATTCTGCAAAGCGAGGGAAAATCGCTCAGTGCACTGAATGCCTCGCTGTTTGCCGGGCAATTGAGCGATCAGATCGGGCAACGCATGGTCGAGGCCCGGCGTCAGGTCGGGTCACAGGTGATTCACACCTATTGCGCCGCCAAGGGCGTGGCCGTCGCATTCAACCCGGTACCGGTGGCAGATCTGGTTGCTGCCGCTGTGGTGGATGTGAGCATGGTGGTGCATTTGTCGAAGGTGTTCGGCTTGCCACTGTCGAAGTCCGAAGCGGGTGATCTGATCAAAACCATCGGTTCGCAGATTCTGCTACTGATGGGTACGGTGTGGGCGGTGAATTTTGTTTCGTCTGCACTCAAGCTCGGTTCGGCCGGCTGGTCGACCGCGATCACCGGTGGCGCACAGGGGGCGGTCGCCTATTACAGTACCTATGTGGTCGGCCAGGCCGCTGAGCAATATCTGGCGCAGGGAAAATCCTGGGGGCAAGCCGGGCCGAAATATGTGGTTCGGCAAATTCTCGACCAGCTGGATCGCGACTCCATCATGCAGCAAGCCCGAAAAGAGATCAAAAGCCGCCTGCAAGGTTCCTGATCTCGGCAGGCAAAAGGTTGACGCCCGAAAATCGACCGTTGCAGGCAATCTTGCGCCAGACAAACTATACTCGGAAGAATTTTCTGTCTACGGCTACCCGATGTGTAACAGTTTGTCTATTTCCCCGGTATGGTTGGTTAATCTGGTTGTGATTCGACACGGCTATGGGTTGAATGTTGTCATGCGAACGGTTGGTAATGCTGACCATATCGAGTACCCGCGAGGTTGAGTTGAAAGAATCATTGCAGGACAGGGAAATAACCAGAGAAGACCGTGACTGGGTTTGCGCCCGGCAGATTGAAAGTCTGTATTCCAACTCCCTGTCTGCCAATATTGCGGTGATCACTGCGGTCATCGTGTTCAATCTGTTGCTGATTGATTCAGCGCAATCTGCTTATTTCCAGATCTGGGCGGTATTCATGTTGTTTGCTTCCTGCTGGAGATTGTTCCAGTGGCGCCAATACAAACGGTATCCCGAACAGCATTCGCCGATGCAATGGGGCCGATTGTACACCCGCGCCACCTTTCTGGTTGGTCTGGGCTGGTCGGCTTTGGGTTTGTTCATCTGGATGAGTGATGATTTTCTGACCCAGGGCGTGTCTTTTCTGGTCATGATGGGAGCCGTGGCCGCCAGTGCAACGGTGTTATCGAGTCTGTTACCGGCCTTTTTTGCCTATATCTTGCCGATGACCATCAGTTGCATCCTGGCGTTTGCGCTAAATGGCACCACCGAAGGCCTGTGGGCCAGCCTCGGCCTGGCGGTGTATGTGCTGATGATTATCCGGACGGCCATCAATTCGAACCGGAATCTGCTTAAATTTCTCGGCTTGCAAAGGGTCAATCAAACCCTGATCGAACAACTCAACAGTGAAATCAGCGAGCGCAAAACTGCTCAGGTCGAATTGAAGAAATACAGTGCCGAACTGGAACAGGAGGTGGAACGGCGTACCGGGGAATTGACCCGAATCAACCGCTCACTGGAAAGTGAGATTCAGGAGCGAAGGCGCGCAGAAGAAAATCTGCAGCATCTGGCACACCATGATGTGTTGACCAGTCTGCCCAATCGTTTATTGCTGGACGCGCGTCTGGGTCAGGTCATCGAGCGTGCGCGCCGGCACGATCGTCAACTCGCGGTCTTGTTCATGGATCTGGATGGATTCAAAAACGTCAATGACAGTCTGGGACACCATGCCGGTGATGAATTACTGTGCATGGTGGCTGAAAGATTGCAAAACACGGTACGAAAGGAAGATACCGTTGCCCGTCTGGGTGGTGATGAATTTGTCGTGATCATGGCGGATGTCGGTTCGCGAGATGATATTGATTTGCTGGCCAAAAAATTGATGGCACAGATCGAGAAGTCTTTTCAGGTTCGTCAGCAAACCGTGTTTATCGGCACCAGTATCGGTATCAGCCTGTTTCCGGAAAACGGCGATAGCACAGAAGAATTATTGACCCATGCCGATGCGGCAATGTATCGCGCCAAGGAAATGGGGCGGCGAAATTTTCAATATTATGCGCCGGACATGACCGAAGCCGCCTACGATCGCGTAATGCTGGAGTCTGCGCTGAGAAAGGGGCTCGAAGAGCAACAATTCGTGTTGTATTACCAGCCGCAAATTGATTTGCACGATGGTCGAATCGTCGGGGTCGAAGCCCTGATCCGCTGGCGGCATCCGGACCTCGGGATTCTGGCTCCGGGGCATTTTATTCAGGCCGCGGAAGACAGTGGCTTGATTGTGCCGATGGGCAAATGGGTGCTTGAGGAAGCTTGCCGACAGATGGTTCAGTGGAAGGATGCCGGTTTATCGCTGGATTACATGGCGGTCAACCTGGCCGGACAGCAGATCCATGAAAGCTCGCTGTATGAATTGATTCAAACGCTGATCATCAAAACCGGCTGCAAACCCGAATGGCTGGAGCTGGAAATCACTGAAACCTTTATCATGCAGCGCATCGGCCATGCGATTGAAACACTCGACCAACTCAAGCAACTGGGTGTCAATATGGCCATCGACGACTTTGGAACCGGCTATTCATCACTGAGCTATCTGCGCCGGTTGCCGATAGACAAACTCAAGATTGATCGCAGTTTTATCCGCGATATCACCATCGACCCGAACGATGCTGCCATCGTTCAGGCCATTATCGGTCTGGGTCAAACCCTGAATCTGGAAGTGATTGCAGAGGGAGTGGAAACTCTGCAACAGAAAGAGTTTTTGCTGGAGCAGGGCTGTGATCAGGGACAGGGCTATTATATCGGTCATCCAGAACCGGCCGAAAAAATAGGAAAAATCCTGATGAACTGGGAGCCTGAACCGGTATCAAACGATCGTAAACGACAATAGCCTTCCGGGTGAAGTCTTTTGGCCGATCAACGGGATCGTCGAGATGCTACCGGTCTGCTGTTGGAGTCGAGGCCGTTTCGCGCTAGGGTCGTGTGATATCTGCGGGCAGGTGAGCGGCCAGAGATGGCACCACCAATCGATGGACGCAGTGCCAGTTTTCGTCGCAATCCGCCACCAGTAAACCTGCGGTAGAGTCGGTCGGTCGGTACGGCGAACCATCCAGTCTTCTGGCCACCCCGCCGGCTTCTGTCACTATCAGGCTGCCCGGTGCGTGATCCCACACCAGCGTACGATAATAAAACAGAAACTGTAGTCTTCCCTGAGCAAAGGCTTGATAATCGTAACCGCCGCAGCGCGACATCATTACCTGGCGAAACTGGCTGGCGGCGGCTTGTGCCGTTGGTCGTAACCTGTCCGGCAAAAAACGGGTCAACAAGGCACCGCTCAGGGCAGCCGCCGGCAATGCGCGGGCGTTCAGATGCAAGGCTTGCCCGTTGGCTTGCGCACCGGCCGATTTTTCGGCGCTGACCAGAGTATGACGGATCGGATCAAAAATCCAGGCGGCCAGTGTTTCCGAGTTTGCGATCAGGCAGACCATCACGGCAAAACGATCCTCCCCTGCGGCAAAATTACTGGTACCATCCAGCGGATCAATGACCCAGGCCGGGGTTTCAGTTTGCAGGAGTTCGATTTGCTCCGGGTGGTCGTGGACGCCTTCTTCTCCCACCACAGCGCTACCGGGTATCAGTTTGGTCAGCTCGGCTGCGAGAAAAGTTTCCGACTCCCGGTCGGCAATGGTGACAACATCATCCGAGGCCTTGCGGCTGATTTCGCTGGCATCGAGTTTTTTCCATCGCGGCAAAATGAATCGATCCGTTGCCTCGATCATCAGGCTGGTGACAGCGTCGTGGTCAATGCTTATCGCCATTTTTCACGGGCGGGCTGGGTCAATCAATGGCCTTGACCTGAAATTGACCGACTTCCAGCGCAGTGACTTGCACCCGCTGTCCTTGCGATAGTTGATCGGTTGCATCACTGGCCGGTACTACTTGCCAGTCAATGCCGGAGTAACGAAACGTGGCCGGATGGCTGCGATCGATATCCTGCGGCAGTGAAAATTCCAGCCCGATAAAATCGCTGTGTGGCTGCTTAGGTGGTTCCCCGCTGTTTTGCATCTTTTGTAGCGGACGCCAAAGTAAGGCACTGAAAATTCCTGTAGAGATTCCGAAGCAGGCGACGCTTGCGATCCAGCTGGCGGGCAAGATACCGGACATGATCAGCAAACCGGTGATGATCGCACCGAGCCCGGAAAACAGAAAGATGATGGTGGTGAAACCGAACAGTAATACCTCTGCGGCCAGCAGGGCAAACCCGAGCGCTATCCAGAAACCGGATAAATGGGTATTGATATATTCAACCATTTCAGCCACCTGTCGACTGAGCCTTATTCTTGTTCAACGCATTGATGATGGTCATGGCTTCGGCCACCAGACTGGATGCAGAAGAAGCCTGGTCGCCAAGCAGGACGACGGAAGACTCTTTGGCAATCGCCTGTTTGGCTTCGATGGCTTTTTCGGCCAGATCAAGCTGAATGGCTTTTTGACCTTTCTCCTGAATCGCGCTGTTACCGACCACTTCGAGCGCCTTGGCGCGAGCTTCGGCGACCGCGAGTATGGCCTGGGCTTCACCTTCGGCGCGTAAAATCTGTTCGGCCTTGTCGGCTTCAGCGGATAAAACTTTCGAGCGTTTATCGCCCTCGGCCACATTGATGGCTGATTGACGCTGGCCTTCGGATTCCAGAATCACCGCGCGTTTTTCACGTTCGGCTTTCATTTGTCGTTCCATCGCTTCGAGCACGGTGCGCGGTGGCTCGATATCCTTGATTTCATAGCGTAATACCTGCACGCCCCACGGTGATGAAGCTTCATTGATTTGCGACACGATGTTGGCGTTCAGCGCCTCACGTTCTTCAAACGTCTTATCCAGCTCGATCTTACCGATTTCACTCCGCATGGTGGTTTGTGCAAGCTGGGTGACGGCATAGGTGTAATTGTCCACGCCATAGGATGCCTTGTAAGGATCGAGTACCTTCAGGTAGAGCACGCCATCGACAATCAGCGAGATATTGTCACGTGTGATCGATGACTGGCTGGGTACATCGACGGCCTGTTCCTTCAGATTCCGGATGTAGGCGACCTTGTCGATAAACGGCATCAGGAAGTTCAGACCGGCCTCCATGGTTTTGTTGTACTTGCCGAAACGCTCGATGACGTAGGCACTGTTTTGCGGCACAAACTTGATCGAAGACTTGACCAGGATGATGACCAGAATGGCCAGCCCGACCCAGAAGTTAAACAGTAGATCGAGTAAGTCGAATGCTTCTTTCATGGTTGAATCCCTGTTGTTCTGTTTAATTCGTCAATAAGAGCAGGTCTATTAACTCTGCTAATCAGAAGTGGCTATTCTACACAAGCCCTGTCTGGAAGTAATGATCTTTCAAAATTCAGCGAAGGTTGAACACTTCTTGCGCTGAGTCGGCGTATTGTTATTTTCAGGGATTATGACAGTATTAAAAATACAGCGTAAAACTCGCCGCAGGTAACACGCCGAACCCGGCTGAAACTTGTTTAGGGTTGTCGATGTTTTCATAATCTTCGCCGTATTCGTACTCATCGATACTCTGGTATATCAATTCACTGGCGTTGAGAATTTCGAGCTTGAGATCGTAGCGATGCGCGGCGGTTTTGACGGCTTTATTCATACTCAGATCGATGTTGAAGTAAGCCGGCAATCGATCACTGTTTTGTGCGGCATAAATCGGTGACCAGTAGCAACCCTCTGTCGCTCCATCTCCCTGACAATCGGTCGCCGGGTCGAGCGATCGGGCTTCCCGTGCAATCACCGGAGTGAATGGACGTCCGCTGTGGGATTTCAGCTTGAACCCCCATTGCCAGTCTGACCAACTGCCGTTAAAAGGCTGTTGATGTACCCAAACCAGCGTATGAGTCTGGTCGCCATCGAAGGGACGGCGCAAGCCGGTATTGTGGTTGATGCGTGTGGATTGGCTCCAGCTGTAACTGATCCAGTCGAGTTTTCGGTCAGCCGGGCGGCGCTTGATAAACAGATCAAAGCCGCGGGCTTCACCGCTGCCCTGGTTGTTGTAATTGCGCTGGTCTCCGGTTTCTACAACCAGGCTGCTCATTGGTTTTTGATAAATTGCCATTTGCGCTGACCAATCGTCGTTGATTCTGGCTTGCAACCCGAGGGTTCGATGTTCGGCGCGCTGGTATTCGAGGTCGGGATTACCCAGCGGTTCGGCCAATTCATAGCCTTGCGGAGCCTGATAGTAAATGCCGTAGCTGGCGGTTAGTTTCAAGTCTTCGCTCAGCTGATAACTGGCCGAAAGTCGAGGTGACCCCGGAGCGCGGATCTGGCGTTGATAGAGCCGAAAGGTTTCTCCGCGCAGACCTATACGCGTATTCAGTACGTCGGACCATTGGCTGGAAAAACTGATCGATCCACCAATTGCGATATAGTCGAGATCTTCATCGAGTTGAAATTTTGGCGATTGGGTCAAGGTGTCGCCCGGGTCACTGCGCTCATCGCTCGGGGCACTGATATAGCCGGAAATCAGCGCGCGCCCACGAATGCTGTCGAATGCGATTTCCAGTTCGCTGTTTTCTTCGATGTCCCAGTACAACACCGGCTTGAAAGCATATTCCTTGATAGTGAAGTCAAAATGATAGGGCTGACCCGGCTCGGGGTCGCCGGCCTGTTGCTGTCCTATTTTGACCTGGCTGTATGCCTGTAGATATCTGAGGCTGGTGTTGTGCGAATATTGGTCGTTGATTTGCGAGCGATATTGCGATCCGAGGGTGAAGAAAGACTGGGTGGATTCGAGACGGCCGATCAATGCCTTGTCGGCATCCACCGCTTCTTCACCGAGATCGAAAACCAGTTGGTCTTTCGATGCGATAAAAGTGGTATTGATTTCGCCATTGTCCAGACGATGCCGCCAGCGTCCAACCGAGTCGATAAATTTCGGGAACTGGATGAAATCGACTCCGTCGACGCTGGCGCCGCTTAGCAGTAAATCGAGATGGCTGCGGCGCAGGCTGAAGTATCCGCTGTCGGCTTCGCTGATTGCACCTTCGATAAAGTACGAGGCATCGTAGGTGCCCAGATGCAGGCGCTGTTGTATGCCACTTTGCGACGCCGGGTCGCGCAGTTTGATGTCGATCACGCCGCCGAGCCTGTTGCCGTACACCGCCGCAAATCCGGAAGGATATACATCATAACCGGCCAGAATATCCTTGTTGATCAGCGACAGCGTATCGCCGTAATGATACAGGTAGGGCAGGCTGAGCTGGTCTACCAGCAGTTTGTTATCGCGGGTACTGGAGCCATGCATGTAGACGCCATCGCCGGACTGGTTGATGCCGGGCAGGTTATCCAGTGCGCGCAGCGGATCATCGCCACTACCGGGCAGGTTGATGACTTCATCCGCACTCAGACTGATCTGGTTGCTGTCCTGCAGCAGCAGGGATTCGGTTACCGGATTGCCAATGACTTCGATCTCGGGGATGTCGCTTTGCTCCGGTAATTGTTGTGCCGCTAGCGGGAAACTACCGAGTAAAATCCATACCACCCATCCCTGTCGGTATCGCATGGCTAGTTTCCGTGGTATCGAAAGCAGTCGCGGGTGTGGTCATTGACCATGCCGGTTGCCTGCATAAAGGCATAGCAAATGGTGGTGCCGACAAACTTGAAGCCATCACGTTTGAGTTGTTTGGCCATCGCGTCCGAGCGCTCTGTGCTGACCGGAACGTCTTGCAGGGTTTCCCAGTGATTGAGAATGGGTTCGCCATCGACGAACTGCCACAGGTAATCACGAAAGCTCTGTTGCTGGCGAATCTCCAGATAACA
>JANTFI010000123.1 GCA_024763505.1 Gammaproteobacteria bacterium | reverse complement strand
TTGTATGGTGGAAGCTGTAAAATAAAACAAATGAATGAACTGGACAATAAAAATATCCTGCTCGGGGTGACCGGTGGCATCGCCGCCTACAAGGCCGCCGAACTGTGTCGCCTGCTGAAAAAGCAGGGCGCCAATGTCCGGGTTGTGATGTCGCCGGCGGCTGAGGAATTTATTACCGCGCTGACCTTTCAGGCGCTGACCGGTGAGCCGGTGTACCGAGAATTGTTCGACGCCGATGCCGACAACGCGATGGATCACATCGAGCTGGCGCGCTGGTGTGATCTGTTTCTGATCGCGCCGGCCACCGCCGATACGCTGGCCAAACTGGCTGATGGCTATGCCGATAACCTGTTGCTGACCATCGCGCTGGCCTGCGAAAAGCCGGTCGCTGTTGCGCCGGCGATGAATCAGCAAATGTTTCAACAACCGGCGACGCAGCAAAATCTGAAAATCCTGGGCGACCGGTCGGTGAAAATCTGGGGGCCAGATGCGGGTGAGCAAGCCTGCGGCGAAGTCGGCCCCGGGCGCATGCTCGAGCCGGCGCATCTGCTGGAATTGATGCTGACGCACTTTCAGCCAGGCAAGCTGGCCGGAGTGCGGGTGATGATCACCGCAGGGCCGACCCGCGAAGCGATCGACCCGGTGCGGTTTTTGTCCAATCGGAGTTCCGGCAAGATGGGCTATGCGGTCGCCGAAGCAGCCCTCGCAGCCGGGGCTGAAGTCACGCTGGTATCCGGCCCGGTGTGTCTGCCTCCGCCGCAGGGTGTGCAGATGCTTTTCGCTGAATCAGCGGTCGACATGCAGCAACAGGTACTGTCGGCCACCGATCGGCAACAGATCTTTATCGCCACAGCCGCGGTGGCGGATTACCGGCTGGCCGAGGTGGCTGAGCATAAAATCAAGAAATCGGCCGATACGTTGCACCTCGATCTGGTCCGCAATCCGGATATTCTGGCGGCGGTGGCGGCGCGTGAAGACAAACCCTTCACGGTCGGCTTTGCCGCCGAAACGCAAGACCTTGAAGCGCATGCCCGGCAAAAACTGCAGGCAAAGCGCCTCGACCTGATTGCGGCCAATCGCGTCGATGGCCGCGACAGCGGATTCGAGGTGGATGACAATGCGCTGACGCTGTTCTGGCCGGATGGCTCGCAAACCCTGCCACGGCAATCAAAAAAATCCATCGCGCGTGAGCTAATTGATATAATCGCCGACCGATTTCACGCGTCACAACCTGAACATCCATGAAAAAAATCCAACTGAAGATCCTCGACCCGCGCGCCGGCACAGAATTTCCACTGCCCGAATATGCCACCGATGGCTCGGCCGGGCTCGATCTGCGCGCCTGCATCGATGACGCCATCACGTTGGCGCCGGGGCAAACCGAACTGATCCCGACCGGCATGGCGATTCACATTGCCGATCCGGCATTGGCCGCCGTGATCCTGCCGCGCTCCGGACTCGGTCACAAGCATGGCATCGTGCTGGGGAATCTGGTCGGCCTGATCGACTCGGATTATCAGGGGCAGTTATTCGTCTCGACGTGGAATCGGGGTAACGAGAGTTTCACCTTGAAACCCGGCGAGCGACTGGCGCAACTGGTCTTTGTGCCGGTGGTGCAGGCGGCCTTTGACGTGGTCGAGGAATTTGATCAATCCGAGCGCGGTGAAGGTGGTTTCGGCCACTCCGGCCGCCACTGAGGTATCTAACCGGCTCCCCCCTGAAATGGCTGTTTTAGTGGGTGAGCCCGAAAGAGACCGTATTTTGAATTTCACTTAAAAATTACTGGATGAGATAAAAGCATGACCGGAACCCTGACCGATACCTCTGAAATCCTGATCGAGGCGCTGCCCTATATTCAACGCCTCGATCGTAAAACCGTGGTCATCAAGTTTGGCGGCAATGCGATGGTCGACGAAGCACTGAAAAGCAGCTTCGCGCAAGATGTGGTGTTGCTCAAGCAGGTTGGTGTGAATCCGGTCATCGTGCATGGTGGCGGGCCGCAAATCGGTCGTCTGCTTAAGCGCATCGGCAAGGAAACCGAATTCATCGAAGGCATGCGGGTGACCGATTCGGAAACCATGGACGTGGTGCAAATGGTGCTCGGCGGGCTGGTCAACAAAGAGATTGTTTCACTCATCAACAAGCACGGCGGACGCGCGGTTGGTCTGACCGGCAAGGATGGCGCGCTGATCAATGCGCGGCGGCTGGAGCTGTCTTCCAACAAAAACAAGCCCGGCTCCGATCAGGTCGATCTCGGTCATGTCGGCGAAGTCGAGAGCATCGACCCGTCGGTGGTAAAGATGCTCGATCACGGCGACTTCATTCCGGTAATTGCGCCGGTTGGCGTGGGAAAAGATGGTGCATCCTACAATATCAATGCCGATCTGGTAGCGGGCAAGATGGCCTCGGTGCTGGGGGCGGAAAAGCTGTTGCTGCTGACCAATACCGAAGGGGTGCTGGATCCCGATGGCAAGCTGCTGACCGGGCTGGATGCCAGTAAAACCGATGAATTGATTGAGCAAGGTATCATCCACGGCGGCATGTTGCCGAAAGTGCATTGCGCGCTGGACGCGGTCAAGTCCGGGGTCAAGACCAGTCACATCATCGATGGCCGGGTGCGACACTCGGTATTGCTGGAACTGCTGACCAATCGCGGTGTGGGGACGTTGATCAAGGGATGATGAACCATATCCCGACGGCATGAATAAAGCTGTGTCGTCGTCCATACAGGGATTTTTCTTCATTCTGGTCTGGTTGGTTGCAACCGCGGTTGCCGCCAATGAGTCACCACGCGACCGCTATCTGGGCCAGCCGGTTGTGCAGGTTTTTCAGCCAGAGGCCTTTCAGGGCAATGCCACCAACTGGTTCGTGCAGCAAAATGAGCACGGCATAATCTTTCTTTCCAATGGCTACGGCTTGTTCAGCTTCGATGGCGCACATTGGCACCAACAGCTGTCCGGGCAGAATATCCGCCAGTTTGCGCTGGCCGACAAGGGCCGCATCTATATCGCGGCGGAAGGCGAATTCGGTTATCTGGATCCGCTGGACAATGGCGAATACCAATACCACTCGCTGCTCAAGCAGTTGCCAGCGGCCGATCGGGAAATCAGCGATGTCAACAATGTGTTTGCCTTCGAAGGGCGGGTGTATTTCTTCGCGCCCGAGCAAATCATGGTGGTTCGCCCGCAGCAAGGGATCGAGGTAATCAAGCCCGAGTTCCGCTTCAGTCGCGCCTGGCTGACCCCGGATAAACTGTTTTTCAATGATGGACGCGAATTGCGCTACTTCGAGCGCGGCGAAATTCATCCTATTCCATCGCTCGATAGCAGCAAAATCACCGGCTTTGGCTTTGTGCAAAAGATCGCCCCGCAGTCTTATATTCTCGGCACTTTTTCCAAAGGCATTTATCTTTGGCAAGACCACAGCATCCAGACCCTGCTGCCAGTGCAGGACCCACTGGCCGGAAAGGGGTTTTTCAACAGCTTGCGCCTCGACGAGAATCGCTTCGCGGTCGCCACTATCCGCGACGGTGTGTATATTTTCAATCATCGAGCCGAAGTGCTGTACCACCTCGATACGGACAACGGCTTGCCGGTCAATACGGTAGTCAATCTGTTTCTGGATCGTCAGCAGGGCCTATGGCTGCCGATGGAAGGACAACTGGCTCGCGTACAGTTGCCCTTTGATTTGTCAGTGTTTCCGGCCCGGCAATTCAATATCAACAAGGTCAAGCGGTTGGCTTTTCTGCAGGACAAGCTATACCTGTCGGCGGTCAACGGGGTACGGGCGATCGATGCCGATGGTAAAATGGAAATGGTTGAGCAGGCGGTCAACAGTGCCGCGGTGGTGCTGCGCTATCAAGACACGTTGCTCATCGGTGGCGCTGGCAAGTGTCAACAGATCGACACACGCAGCGGTGAAGTAATCACCTTGCTGCGTTCGGCCAGCTGCAAGGATATCCGCATCGCATCGGCACAGGGGCAGGATTTTTTACTGATGCTCAACGAGCGCGGCCTGTGGGCCAGCCGTCGCGAGCAGGGGCAATGGGCGCAGCCCGAGTTGTTTTATCCGGAAACGCAAATCAGCAGCCTGCTGGTGCAGGATGACCGGGGCGATTTCTGGACTTCCACCGCTAGCGGCGAAGTGGTGCGGCTGTATTTCGATGGACAGTGGCGGGGCGAGTCGCATCCGGCTTCACAGGCTTCAATCACGGTGCTGGGCTGGCGCGAACGCATCCTGGTGGCAACCGATCAGGGCTTGCACTACTGGGATCGGCAACAAGCCCGGCCCGGCCCGGCGGTGCCGTGGTTCGAGCAATTTTTTGGAGCCGATGCCGCGACCCCCGACTATGTTTACGAGGATTCCAGCGAGCGCCTGTGGGTGGGCAGCGAAGATCAGTCGGGATATCTGCAATTGCAAAACGGCGCTGCGGTGAGCTGGCATCCCTATCCGGTTGCGGCCTCCGGCTTGCACAGCCTGCGCGTGGTAATGGAGCAAGAGGATGTTTACTGGCTCGGTTTTGACGACGGGCTGGCGCGCTATCGTCCCCGCGCCGGTGAAGACGATCCGGCCGCAGCTCTGGTGGTCACCCGGATCAGCGAAGTCGGCAGCGAGCGGATCTTGCAACAATCGCTGATGACTTCGGATATTTCGCAAGTATCCGTCGCCGAGCCGGGACAACGTCTGAAAATCGAGTTTGCGCTGTCCAGTTATTTGCATTCCTATAAAAACCGCTATCGTTACCGGCTCGATGAAGGACCCTGGTCGGAATGGGATGATCGCGCGACGCTGACGCTGCAACAGCCATTCGGCGGTACGATTGCCCTGCAGATCCAGGCGCGCGATTTCCAGTCCCGGTTGTTCGACTCAATACCGCTACGGCTGGTGTTCGCAGCACCGTGGTATGCAACTCCGCTGGCGTTTGTGCTGTATGGACTGATATTGCTGTTGCTGATCTGGCAACTGGCCAATCGCTTTGCCGAAATGAAAACCCGCAAGCTGCGCGAGCAGCAGGCTTTGCTCGAAGCCGAGGTTGAACAGCGCACTGAAAAGATTCGCCAGCAGGCCGAGCAATTGCAACAGTTGAGTGAAGCCAAGAGCCGTTTTTTTGCCAATGTGTCGCATGAATTCCGCACTCCGCTGACACTGGCTATCGGACCGCTCGAAGCGCTGCGGAATGATCCGTCGATTTCCTCGGAGGAGGCTCGCCAGCATATTCGCATCGCGCTGGAAAACAGTCGCCGCATGCTTACGCTGGTCGGGCAGATTCTCGACATCAACCGGCTCGAGCACGGTGAAATGAAACTGGCGGTTCATTCATTCGAGCTACAGCCCGCGTTGCAAAAGATTGTGCAACCGTTTTCCGTGCTGGCGCAGCAACGGCAGTTGACGCTGCAACTGGAAATAGCCGAGCCGGTACGAATCTGGTTCGATGAAGACCATCTGTACAAAATTGTCAGCAACCTGTTGTCGAATGCCGTCAAATTCAGCCCGGACGGCGGCCAGATTTGTCTGCAGGTTGAAAAACTGGCGCAGCAGCGGGTACAGATTTCAATCAGTGATGAGGGGCCGGGCATCGATCCATCTGAGCGGGAACAATTGTTTCAGCGGTTTTTTCAGGGCAAAAACAGTAGCAACAACCTGCAACCGGGAACTGGAATCGGGCTGGCGATGGTGCGCGAATTGCTGGAGCTGCATCACGGTTCGATCGAGCTGGATGAAAGCTGGCAGGCTGGCAGCCGCTTCGTGGTAACGATCCTGACCGGCAAGGCGCATTATTCGGCCAGTGACCTGCTCGAATTCCAGACTGTGGATGCACCGCCAATGGTTCGACAGGATGAACCCACCGAAGTGGTCGCCCTGGTTGCCGCCGCAACGGACTCGGATGATTCCACCCCGCCCGAACATCGCCCGGCGGTGCTGATCGTCGATGACAATGCTGACCTGCGGGCTTTTATCCGCACCACGCTGGCTTCGGCATATCATTGTTTCGAAGCGGCCAACGGTTTGCTGGCGCTGGAAATGCTGCAACAGCATTCGCCCGATTTCATCATCTGTGATGTGATGATGCCGCAAATGGATGGTATCGAATTCACCCGGCAATTGAAGGCCGATGTCGAAACGGCTCATATCCCGCTGCTGTTGCTGACCGCCAAGGCCACCAAGCGGGACACTGTGCATGGCTTGCAGCAGGGGGCGGATGATTATTTGACCAAGCCGTTCGACAGCTCCGAGCTGATCGCCCGTATCGAGGCACATCTGCAGCAAAAACAGCATATCTCGCGCGCGATATATCAGAAATTTATCGCTACCCTACCGGCGCCGGCCAATGATGACGATGCCGACAGCTTCGAGTGCCGCTTCCATCAATTGGTCAGCGATCACATCTCCGACAGTTCTTTTGATATCGCGGCCATGTCCGAAGCATTGCACATGGAGCGCAGCACGCTGTTTCGCAAGGTCAGAAAAGCGTTCGATTGCACGCCGAACCAATACCTGAAATCCCAACGGCTGAAAATGGCTTTGCAAATGTTGCGACAAAACAGTGGCAGCATCAGTGAAATCGCCTATGCGGTCGGTTTTCAGAGTCTCAACTATTTCTCTCGCAGCTTTCGTGACCAGTATCAGGTCAGCCCGTCCGCGCACCAGAAAATTCGCGATATCGCATAAGTTGCCACTACTGTACTAATCAAATCCACTATCCTGCGAATGTCGGGCTGTTCATTTTCTCCGCAAAGGATTAAGCTGAAATCAAAATAATCGTTGCTGCTGTTTTTTGTGATACGGATCAGGTTCTTTTCCGCAGCATAAATCGTAAGATGGGCGCTATGTCGAATAAAATTGTTAATTTGGTCGCAGCAACAGGCCGGATTACAGAAATTTATTTGCAAAACAAGAAAAATAAATAACTGAAAAATAAATTAATAAACAAGAAATAACGGGTATTTACTAAAACAGACCGTTATTTTAATAATTAATAGAATAAAATGCTGGTTTAGAATCTTCTACCAGCGCTTCACCGGGAAGTTAAACAGTGTCGAGCATTGAAGACCATTCCATGTTTTCTGTCGGGGCAGCGCCAGTCTCCGAGGCTGCGCCCTGTGGCGAAAATGCACGTTATGACAGCGACTTCGAGCAGCTCGAAGCCGAACTCGCCAAACAGGAATCACTCGCCGCCGAGACCGTAGACTGGCAGCGGGTCATCGACCTGTCCGACAAAATTCTGCGCGAACAATCTAAAGATATACTGGTCGGCTCTTATCTTTGCTATGGCTTGCTACTGCAAGAAGGTTATAGCGGTTTGGCGGTTGGCCTGAAGGTGTTGGCAGATATGGTCGACCAGCACTGGGATTGCCTGTTCCCACCGGCCAAGCGTTTGCGTGCTCGCCAGACTGCCTTCGTCTGGATGGCCGAAAAAAGCGGTTTGATTGTGGCCGAAAAGCCACCCACTGCCGAGGAAACCGACGCTGTACTGGCGGCGGCCGATTTTCTCAAGCAACTCGATCAGGCATTGGTTGAAAAGATGGGCGACCAGGCGCCGATGTTCAGCGACTTGTCGCGGCCACTAAAGAATTTCCGCCAGAGCGCTCAAGCCGAAAAGGAAAAGGCGGAGCAGCAGGCTGAACCCGACAGCCCGCCACAGGCTCAAGCTGTACCGCAAGCTGATGCCACCGAACAAACTCCCGCCGAAACTGCTCCGGCAGCCACTGAGCTCGCCTCGGCTAGCGCACCGGAACCACCCGCGCCACAGCCGTCAGCCCCCGCAAAGCCAGCAAAATCGGCTGTCAGCAGCAAGCCGGTCGAAATCGGTGATCTCGCCTCCGAGAATGACAGCAAGAAAGCTTTGCGCCAGATTCAGCAGGGCAGTCGTGACATCGCCGCTTTCTGGCTGGCACAGAAATTATCCGACCCTCGTCCCTACCGACTGGCGCGTCAGGCAGTTTGGCTGAGTGTGGAAAAAGCGCCGCCGGACAATGACGGCGTCACCCAGATAGCCGCTCCGCAGGCCGAGCGGGTGAAATTCTTTCACAGCAAGTTCGACAAGGGAGAATACAGCGAACTGCTGCTCGAGCTGGAAAAAACGCTGGCACGCAGCGCATTCTGGCTGGATGGCCACTTTCTGGTGGTCAAGTCCCTGCGCGCGCTCGGTGCTGACTATGGCAAGGCCGCGCAAACCGTGGTGCGTGAACTGGGCTGTTTTTTGCAGCGTATTCCGGAGGTAGTCGAGCTGAGTTTCGCCGACCAGACGCCGTTTGCCGATGATGCGACCCGGTTGTGGATCAATGGCGAAGTGCTGGCTGCCAGCGATACATCGGCGGATACCGGACCGGCTGCCAGCGCGGACTCTCCGTGGGAATCGGCACTGGCGGATGCACGATCACAAGCCGCCAGCGGTGACAGCGTTTCGGCCATCGGATTGATGCAACAGGGCTTGTCACAAGCCGGTTCACTGCGCGCGCAAATGTACTGGCGCTGCGCGCTGGCGCAATTACTGTTGCAAACCGGTGAAGCGGCTACCGCGGCCGCGATTCTCGAAGCCATCCGCAAACAGGTTGATGAAGACTTCCTGTCCGGCTGGGAGCCGCAATTGCTGGCGAAGATTTACCATTTGCTGTTCCAGTGTTACCTCAAACTGGGAGGCAAAAAGAAAGATGACGAAACACTGAATTCAAAACGCGACAAGGCTTATCGCAAGCTGTGTCGCTTTGACCCCGTAACCGCATTATCCGAGAAAGGAGGATAACCCCATGGCCGAAGGTTCCGTAGCGCCGAAAGAGCGCGTCAATATCGTTTACAAG
>JANTFI010000122.1 GCA_024763505.1 Gammaproteobacteria bacterium | reverse complement strand
TCAGCATGCAGGCCAGTAATACGGATGGTGAGACCGTGCAGCATGACTTGCAGCCGTACCCGTTGATCGGGGCCAAATTTGAAATGCCAGCACCAGCAGAACCCGAAAAAGCAGAAGTCGAGGAAACCACAAAAGCACAACCCGCACCACCGGCCGCGATTGTGAATGAAGAAGTACCCGAACCTGAGTCCGATTGGCTTGGCACACTGTTCATACTCGGGGGATTCAATCTGCTGTTGATTGTGTCTGCAATTGGTGTATGGATTTTTATTCGCAAGCGCTCAGCTATTTCCGGTCTGGAAACCCTGTATGAAGAAGAGAAAAGCGAGGAGTCGGATCAGACGGATTCATCGACGCAACAGGAGCCGAAATCATGATGCAGATATCGACTTTAACCTTTAGCTTGTTAATCGAGCTGCTGGTCTTTTTGGTAATCGTGCTGATTGTGTGGACGATTTTGACGCTCAAGCGTCAACGTCGCGATCGAGAAGCTGCAGCGCGTCTGATTGAACAAATGCGACACCAGTCAGAATTGCGGCTGAAAGAAACCGGGTCGTTTCTCGAAGAAAAATACCACTTTGAAGGGGATCAATTGAACAAAGCCATTCAGTCGATCGACAAGGCAGAAAAAAAGTTTGCGCAGAACATCATCAATATGTATTTGCAACGGTCTTCGTCCGACCTGCTGGTGCTGGATGCGCAGATGGCCGAGATGATTGATACCTATAAGGATTTGAAACCGGTTGCTCCGGACATCAGCGAAGATGAAATCGTTACCGATGTGGAGGGTGGTACAGCCGATGAATTACAGCTTGAAGTGGAACGGCTGCGAGAGACCAATGAAAAGCTGAGTGAAGAATTGACCATCACCAAAAAAACCATGGGCAACATGATTGCCGAGTTTGGCAACATGTTTGGTGGCGGTCAGGATAGTGCTCTGGAAGGCGAGGAAGTGCTGGAAAAGGTCAATGTGGCGGAAGAACCGGAGGTCGAGACTGACTCATCTTCGCAGTCGGAGTCGGAAGCTACGAGCGAACCCGTCGAGCCGCCTGCAGCCGAACCGGAACAACCGGAGGCTGCGGATACGTCGCCAACCGACGAAATCAACAGCGAGATGCTGGCTGAGGTTGAAGATGACGAGCCAAAGGATTTTGAAGCCGGCCCGGTTACCCCGGCCGATGTGCAAAATGCCATGGACGCCGAAAGCGAGGCAGATCGCAAAAAGCTGGAAAAGGATAAAAAAGTGCCGGATGCATCGATCACCGATTTCGATGAAGGTATCGATGAATTAATGGATGGCATCGACCTGTCGGACGAGTGAATTCGCGAACGCAGGCTCGTCTTGCCTGAAGTGGTTTTATTTCAGGATCCCTTTCTGGACGAGGGAGCGGCTATACCCGAACAACGCCGCAGCCACCAGCAGTATTACCAGGCTGAAAATCAGCGAAAACGCATCTCCCATGACACGCATGCCGTCAGACAGTACATAATTCTGGAAAAAGGTCAGCACGGCGGCCAGCAGCGAAATCAGAAAAACCGGGCTGGCCAGCCTGCGCCGAAGTAACAACAATAGACTGCCGAGCACACTGCCCCACACGGCGATCGCCCAGCAGGCGACAACCCAGTCAGGCAAGCCATGAAAAAAAGCCAGTTGCTCAGCACTGAAAGCACTCAGATATTCGGCATTACGGGTTTGCGTCATCACATAGTCGAAAGCCCCCATGGCATTCCATAACAGGCTGACAATGCCGACAATCCACAGATGTAAAGGTGTCTTCAAGTCTGTATCCATGCTTACCCCGTTGCTGATCGCAGGTTTAAAAGTTGGCCGGAATTTTTTGGAATAGTTTAATAATAGGCAGGCTCATTGCCACTTTTCCACTTGATGTTGCAGCCGAGACTCGGTGTTTGTTGAGCTGAAACCGGTTCACCCGCGAGCAGTGCATCGGTCGCCAGGATCAAGTCTTGCCCGTTCACCGGGGCTTCGTTGCCTGGTCGTGCCGAGTCGAACTGGCCACGATAAACCAGCCGGTGATTGGCGTCGAACAGGAAAAAATCCGGTGTGCAGGCTGCATGATACGCGGCGGCTACCTGCTGGCTTTCGTCATACAGGTAGGGGAAGGTGAAATGATATTGCTCAGCAAGCTGGATCATTTTTTCCGGGCTGTCATCTTCGTAATTTGATACATCATTGGCATTGATCATGACCACAGACAAGCCTTTTTGCTGATAGCTTTGCGCAAATTTCACAAACTGTTCGAGTATATGCAACACGAACGGGCAATGATTACAGGAAAAAACTACCAGCAAGGGCTGGCCGGAAAATTGATCGAGGCAGACGGTTTTTCCGGTGGAAGGTTCCGGCAGGCAGAAATCCGGTGCGTTGGTCCCCAGTTCCAGCATCGTTGATTCAGTTCTGGCCATTGCTGTGTCCTCTTTGTTTTCTAGTTCAGGTTAAATTTTTCAGCCTTTTATAGCTGAATTTCGGTTATCAGGCCGGGGTGGCTTCTATGTCAATAACTACCCCAGGAATCCTTCTTCTTCCAGCGAATCCGGGTCACTATGATGCCCAGTAAAAAGGCAATCAGGGACACGGCTGCGCCACGGATAAACCAGTCCATCGCAGTGCTGTCCTTATATTGTCGGTTTTCCCTGACTAGTTGTTCCTTTTGCGTTTCCAGTTCATTGATCCGGGACTTCAGACTGTCATTTTGTTGCAGCACTGAAAGTGTGTCTCGGGTGGCCACCTTGAGGTTGGCCAGTTCATCTTCGGTGGTTTTCAGGTGCTGGCTTAATTGGCGGATCTGCTCGGAATCCGATTGGTTGGTGCTGCGAGCTTGCTGTAATTGCTGTCTGAGCTCACTGATTTGCTGCTTCAGTTTTTCACTGCGTTGTTGCAGCCGGGCAAACCGTTGACGGCCTGAAGCCTGATTATCGAGAAAGCGAGTCAATACATAGCCTTGTTTTCCTTTGCCGGTTTCGACCAGGGAATAGCGGGTTTGCTCATCCTGCTCCAGCACCTTGACGGCTTCCCCGCTTTTAAGCATGGCGATGATGTTGTTCGAGGTACTGGGGCCGCTGCGTAGAGTAATTTCAAACTGGTCGGTTACATAACGTGTTTCGGCATGGCTGATGGACAAAAATAACAGTATGGCCAGAGAAAAGAATATTTTGTAAAACAAAGTGTGTTTCATGGTCAGTTACAAGTTAATAATGGAATGAATATGCGCGCTGAAAAGGCCGGGTCGACAACGCTGAACTGGCAAGTGTGCCTGTTTCAGGAGTAAACAACAAGCGCCGCTCCCTCTGCCTTGCTTCAGCAGATGTAGTTGCCTGATTCTGGTCTAGCGAGCGACAACAGCCGGGCTGTCTGTCGGAGGCGGGTCGAGCGCTACGGGTGTTTCTCCGGATGCTTCTGCGGAGACCTCGGTGGGCAGATCCTGCGGTTTTTCATAGGGCGTGATCTGTACCAGCATGCCCAGTTCCGGGCTATCCAGATAATGCAGGACCCGGCTCCTCATGCGGCGGCGTTCTTTCAGGGCATGATTGGTCAGCACCTTTTCCGCATCGACATTGCCAACCGGAGATTCGCCGTCTGGATTGGTCTGCAGCAGACTCTCCATGGTGGCGGGTTTCCTCAGCACCAGATCGGTTTGCGCATGCAGATAGCGAGCCAGAATAATTGTAATCGAACCTTCCAGTTCGTACAGTTGCTGCCCGTTGAGTGCTGGTTTGACCGGATCTTCGCTGATACGGTCAACCTGATCGGAGGCTGCCGGGTCGACCGATGTTGCCTCCAGTTGGTCGATCGATGAATAACTTTTGTCAAAGGTTTCTCCTGCCCGTATCCATACGCCGATGGCGTTGTCCTTGTCCAGACCCGGTTGTCGCCAGCCGATATGGGCCAATAACTGGTATCGGCTGGAACGAATGATCTTGGAGGCTTCTTCAAGCAGGCGTAAATCATCCATCGCCAGTGCGCTAAAACCTTTTTCACTCGCTTGCTGAACCTGGGCGGGATCGTTTAAATCGAGCATTTGTGGGCTGTGTTCTGCGGCCGGTGTCGGCAGATTGACTTCATGCCCCTTGGGCACCGAAACATTCTTGAACAAAATGATTTCGACATCATAGATTCGCTGCTCAGGCTGGTCTGGAATCGTATCTGTATTTTGTGCGAATGCACTTGAGCCGCACAGGGCGAGCCAACCGGCCAGCCAGAATATCGGTTTAATGAATCGGGTTGCTTGAAGCATCGGGGGTTAACTCGGCAAGTAGGGTTTGCAGCTGATTGAATCGTTCTTCCAGCGTTTCCTTGAGATCGCTGACGGTCAGTGTCTGGCGGCCATCAAACTGGTAATGCAAAGGCTTTTTCTGGATCAGCAAGATGATGGTCATCGGATCGATGTTGGGCTTTTCATTGAAGATGATTTTGCCTGATTGCTCACCGAAATCAATTTTTTGTATCCCCATGTCGGCGGTGACGATCTTGATTTCACTGATTCTAAAAAGGTTTTGCAATGCCTCAGGCAACAAGCCGAAACGGTCGATCATCTCGGCTTTCAACTCACGCAACTCGGCCGGCATTTTGGCCGAGGCTATGCGTTTGTACTCGATCAGCCGGGTGTGCACATCGGGGATGTAATCTTCCGGGATCAGTGCTGGTACATGGAAATCGATTTCGGATGCGCGCATCAACGGTAGATCAAAATCGAGATCGCGGTTGGATTTTAGCGAATGCACCGCGCGTTCGAGCAATTCCGAATACAGCGTGAAGCCGATTTCAGTAATCTGTCCGCTCTGGTCATCGCCGAGTAATTCTCCGGCGCCGCGAATCTCCAGATCATGCGTGGCCAGCGTGAAGCCGACACCCAGGTCTTCCAGCGATTCGATTGCCTGCAATCGCTTGCGCGCATCGCTGGTCATCGATTTCGGGTGTGGCGTGATCAGGTAGGCATAGGCGCGGTGATGAGAGCGTCCGACGCGTCCGCGAATCTGGTGCAATTGCGCCAGCCCGAGTTTGTCAGCGCGGTTGATGAAAATGGTGTTGGCGGTCGGCACATCGATACCGCTTTCGATGATGGTTGTGCACACCAGCAGGTTGCAGCGATGATGGTAAAAATCGAGCATCACCTGTTCCAACTCTTTTTCTTTCATCTGTCCGTGGGCGATGCCGATACGCGCTTCCGGCATCAATTCCTGCAGTTCGGAGGCGGTTTTCTCAATGCTTTTGACTTCGTTGTGCAGAAAATAAATCTGCCCGCCGCGCTTGAGTTCGCGCTGACAGCCATCGACGATGGATTCATCGTTCCATTGCGACACGAAAGTCTTGATCGCGTGGCGCGCGATCGGTGGCGTGGCGATGATGGACAGATCACGCATGCCGGCCAGCGACATGTTGAGCGTGCGAGGAATCGGCGTTGCCGTTAGGGTCAACAAATCGACCTGCGCGCGCAGCGCCTTGAGCTTTTCCTTGTGGCGCACGCCGAAACGATGTTCTTCGTCGATGATGACCAGACCGAGATCCTTGTATTTGATTTGCTCCGACAACAGTTTGTGCGTGCCGATAACGATGTCGATTTTGCCAAGAGCTATGCTGGACAGGGTTTCGCTCAATTCTTTCTTGCCGGTGAAGCGCGACAGCAGCGCGAGCTTGAACGGCCAGTCGGCGAAGCGATCAAGAAAATTCTGGTAATGCTGTTGCGCCAGCAATGTGGTTGGCACCAGCACGACGACCTGCTTGCCGGCGTTGGCGGCGATAAAGGCGGCGCGCATGCTGACTTCAGTTTTGCCGAAACCGACATCGCCACAGACGATGCGATCCATGGGTTGAGGGGAGGTCATATCGTCCAGAACGGCCTGGATGCTGGCTTGCTGGTCGGGGGTTTCCTCAAATGGAAAATCGCTGGCAAACTGCTGGTATTCATCCATGTTGAGCGGAAATTGATAGCCTTTCAGCGCTTCGCGCCGGGCGTGGATTTCCAGCAGTTCGGCGGCGATGTCATGGATTTTCTGCTGCGCTTTTTTGCGTATTTTCGACCATTGATCCGTGCCGAGGCGGTGCAGCGGTGCCTTGTCTTCGGCCGCGCCGGTGTAGCGCGAAATCAGGTGTAATGAGGACACCGGCACGTACAGCTTGTCGTTGTTGGCGTATTCGATGGTGAGAAATTCGGTTTCGACCTCGGCTACGGTCATGCTCTTGAGGCCGAGGTAACGCCCGATGCCGTAATCCTCATGCACCACCGGCGCGCCTTCGCTGAGATCGGCCAGGTTATTGATGATGGCTTCGGCATCGCGTGTCTTGCGATATTTTCTGCGCCGGGTCTGGCGCGCGCGATCGCCAAAGATTTGCGACTCGGTGATCAGCGCGATCTGCACATCGTCCATCTGCAAGCCGCTTTCCAGCGGTGAAACGGTCAGGAACAGGCGATCGACCGTGTTGGAAATAAAATCGCCGTAACTATTGACGGTTTTGACCGGAATCTCGTGGTGGCGCAACAGTTCGAGCAGGGCTTCGCGTCGGCCCGAGGATTCGGCACTAAACAACACCTTGTAGTTGGGGATTTGCTTCAGATAATCCTTCAGGGCTTGCAGCGGTTCATCCGAGTGATGTTGAATGGCCAAAAGCGGAGGTGCTTGCAGCGCCAGGTTCTGCGTACTGTCATCCTGTTTTTCATATTTGAAGGATGAAAACAGTGACAATGGAAAGTCAGCCAGCGAGGCATTGATCGCAGGCCCGGGCAGAAACAGTCGATCAGGCGGCAGCAGCGGGTGTTGCAGGTTATGGCGACGCGATTCATAGCGTTGTTCGACCTGTTGCCAAAAGGGTTCGCAGCCATCGTAGGCGGATTGTTCGACGATAAACTGGGTGTTGTCTGGAAAGTATTCGAACAGGGTGTTAAGTTCGTCAAAAAACAGTGGCAGATAATACTCGATGCCGGGCGAGGCGATGCTCTGGGACACATCTTCGTAAACCGGGCAGGCTGTCGGGTCGACATCGAAGGTCTGACGGAAGCTCTGGCGGAATCGGCGGATGCCTTCTTCATCCAGCGGAAATTCGCGTGCCGGCAACAACTCGACCCGATCCAGCTTTTCGATAGACAGTTGTGTTTCCACGTCGAAGCTGCGGATGGAGTCGATTTCATCATCAAAAAACTCGATGCGATACGGCGTTGCCGAACCCATCGGGAACAGGTCGATAATCGAACCGCGAACGGCAAATTCACCGGGTTGCTCGACCTGCGAGACATGCTGGTAGGCCAACTCGCCCAGACGCTGGGTGAAAGCCGAGAAATCCTGCTGTTGCCCGGTGTGGAAAGTCAGTGCACGACTCAGAATATAGTCGGCCGGAGACACCTTTTGCATCAGTGTGCTCATCGGCAGCAACATCACAGCCCTCGAATTCAGATTGGGTAAAGTTGCGAGGCAACGCAATCGTTGCGAAATAATATCCTGATGCGGTGAGAAATTATCGTAGGGAAGGGTTTCCAGGTCCGGAAAATGCAGGATTTGCAACTGATCGTCATGGAAGAAGCGGATATCCTGCTGCAATTGCTCAGCCTCTGCCATGTCGTGGGTAACGATCACCGACAAGCCTTTGAACTGGCGGATTTGCTGAGCTACAAACAGGCTGCGCGCCGCACCATAGAGTTGACCGGTTTTCAGGGTTTGCCCGGGACGGGGAACGGGGCGGTGGATCATCGGGCGTCAATCATACAAAAGGCAGAGATTGTACACGTTCATGCAGGGGCTACAAAGCCGAAGAGGAAAATTCGATGCAGTTCGGCGATGAGGTGAAACCGTTATCGGTGTTTGCCGCAACCCATTCAGTCGGGCAAAAAAAAACGGCGCTAGATGCGCCGTTTTTATATGGATGCTGCTTGTGAATCAGTTGGCGACTTTAGCCGTACTCAGACCGAGAATTTCCCAGTCTTGCATGCCACCGCGATACCATTTGATCTTGTGAGCCGGGTAACCGAATTTCAACAGGTTCTTGATGTTGTTCGGAGATTGGCCACACCACATGCCATTACAGAACATGACCAGTGTCTTGGCATTGGAGTAATCCCACAAGCCTTCCAGATTTGCAGCTCCGAAAGAGTCTTCCATGATTTCACCGATGGAAATCGGATCAGCACCTTTGGCGGGATTCAGTTTGGTCCACGGAATATTGACCGCACCAGGAATGGTGCCCTTGGCAGCCCAGTCGGGAGTACGAGAATCAATCACCATGATGGAGTCATCCCCGTCATTCATACGCTTGAGGTAATCCAGTACTTCAACCTCGGCAATGGTTTCTACGCCCGGTGCCAGTACCGCAGGCTGGATGCAGAAAGGAGGACATTTGCGAGAAGTCTTGGCGAATGCAGGATTGACGGTGTTTTTCTGATTCTGGTTGCGCATGATCTTGACCATCTTGCCACCATGCTTGACGGTTACGCTTTCCAACTTGGGCGTAATATTAACGGCTGCTGCGAATGACGAAGCACTGAATGCCAGTCCGACGGCCAGGGCACAAGTAGTTATAATTTTAATAGGTTTCATGTTTTCCTCCATAAGGAATGTTTTTTATGGTTAAGAGTGGCTTTTCAGCCGGTTTTCAATCCCATACGATTTTTTCCGGAAAAATAGTATGGGAAGAATCAGGTTAGATAAATCGGCCTTAAAGGGATGGTATTAGTCGCAATCGGGCTCTTCTTCTTCGCCTTCTTTCTTTTTCTTCTTGTCGTCTTTTTTGTCATCTTCGGCGCAAACAAGAGGAGAAGCAATTGAGGACAAGCTGGAAAATGAAGGGCTTGCTGTACGGGCTGTCAGTTGACTGCTG
>JANTFI010000121.1 GCA_024763505.1 Gammaproteobacteria bacterium | reverse complement strand
GATCGCCTGACTGCGCTGAAGTATGTCGCACGCGATTTTATTGCCAAGCGCAAAGGGGACCGGCTGGGGCTGATTCTGTTCGGCCGTAATGCCTATCTGCAAACGCCGCTGACTTTCGATCTGAAAACGGTCAACACATTGCTGATGGAATCGGCGATTGGTCTGGCTGGCAAGGAAACCGCGATCGGAGATGCCATCGGGCTTGCCATCAAGCGCCTGAAAGACAAGAAGGCCGGCAGCCGGGTATTGATTCTGCTGACCGATGGCGCCAATACCGCGGGCGAGCTTTCTCCGCTGAAAGCGGCAGAACTGGCGGCCAAACACGGCTTGAAAATCTATACCATCGGTATTGGTGCGGATGAAATGGTACGCGAGTCCTTTTTTGGTCGCCAGCGCATCAACCCGTCACTCGATCTGGATGAAAAAACATTGACCGCGATTGCCGAAAAAACCGGAGGAAAATATTTCCGTGCACGCAATACCGAAGACTTGCAGCAGATTTATCAATTGCTCGATCAGCTCGAGCCGGTCGAGGTCGAAAGCCAGACCCTGCGTCCGCAAAAAACATTGTATTACTGGCCGCTCGGAATGGCTTTTCTGATCGGTCTGCTATTGAGCTGGTGGCTGGTTTCCGGCCGGAGGGCAGGATGAGCGAATTCCATTTTCTGCGACCCGCCTGGTTATTGATGTTGCTGCCGGTTTTTCTGCTGGCCTGGCAATACTGGCGCTGGCAATCCAGCAGCCGCGACTGGAGCGGCATCATCGATGCCCGCCTGTTACCGCATCTGCTGGTCGGGCAGAGCGGCAAGAAAAAACGCTGGCCGGGCCTGCTCGCGCTCCCCCTCGCACTGCTCAGCATTATTGCCCTGGCTGGGCCAGTATGGCAGCGCCTGCCGCAACCCGTGTTCAAGCAGCAATCGGCGCTGGTGGTCTTGCTTGATTTGTCGCAATCGATGAATGCGCAGGATATCAAGCCCAGCCGCATCGCCCGGGCGCGATTGAAATTGATCGATTTGCTCAAGCAGAGAAAAGAGGGGCAGACCGCACTGGTCGCCTATGCGGCCACTGCCTACACTGTGACCCCTTTAACCGATGATGTCGATACCATCGAGTCGCTGGTCAGCAGTCTGAGTCCGGAAATTATGCCGGCTCAGGGCAGTCGGCCGGATCGTGCGATTCAGCGCGCTCTCGAATTGTTCCGCAATGCCGGACTGCCCAATGGCGATATCCTGTTGATGACCGATAGCTTGAGCGCAACCGATCAGGCGCGTATCGATGCGCTCGATCTGGATGGCTTTCGCTTGTCTGTAATTTCGGTCGGTACTGCTGAGGGTGGCCCGATACCGCTGCCGGAGGGTGGTTTTGTCAAGGATCAAAGCGGCTCGATCGTGGTCGCCAAAACCGACCCACAGTGGATGCAAAAGATTGCGGCCGAGCATGGTGGCATCTACAGTGCATTGACCGTCGATGACCGTGATATCGAGCGATTGCAACAAAAGATGGCATCGACCCCGTGGAAGCGCGAGCAAAAGAAACTCGAATTCACTTCCGATCGCTGGCAAGAGCAGGGGCCGTGGCTGTTGCTGCTGGTGACCCCGCTTGTTGCGTTGGCATTTCGACGCGGTATTTTGATGAGCGTGATGCTGGTGTTTCTGCTGCTGCCGGTCAGTCGTCCGGCCGATGCCCTGCAACTCGATCAATGGAGAGACTGGTTCCGCAATGATGCACAAAAGGCGCAGCAATTATTGCAGCAGGGCAAAGCCGGTGAAGCTGCCGAAAAATTCCAGCGTCCGGACTGGAAGGGGGCCGCGTTGTACAAGTCGGGTGACTATCCGCAAGCAGCCGAGCAACTGGAGCAATCCCCGTCGCTCGAAGCCCAATACAACCGCGCCAATGCGCTGGCGAAAATGGGCCAGCTCGAACAAGCCCTGAAAGCCTATGATCAAGTGCTGCAGAAAAATCCGCAGCATGAAGATGCCGCATATAACCGCAAGCTGGTGGAAGAAGCGCTGAAAAAGCAGCAGCAACAACAGAATCAGGATCAGCAGAATCAGGATCAGAAGAATCAGGATCAGAAGAATCAGGATCAGCAGAGTCAGGATCAGCAGAGTCAGGATCAGCAGAGTCAGGATCAGCAGAGTCAGGATCAGCAGAGTCAGGATCAGCAGAATCAGGATCAGCAAAGCCGGAACCGGCAACAGCAGGATGACAAGGCGATCGATGAACAGGCTCGCAAGGATCAACAGCAGGAAGAGCAAAAGAAAGAACAGCAGCAGAAGAAGCAGGACAAGGCCCGGCAGGAACAGCAAAAGCAGGACCAGCAGCAAAATGAGCCGGAGCAGAAGCAAGACGATGCGCAGTCGCTGCCAAAACCCACCGAGCAGGATTTGAAACAGCAACTCGATGAGCAAGCCGAAGCGCAATGGCTGCGCCGAATTCCGGACGACCCGGGTGGCCTGTTACGCAATAAATTCAGGTATCAATACCGACGGCAGCAACCGTCTACACAGGAAACACAACAATGGTAAAGCAAGTTTTTTCAGATAAATTTTGCAGCGCATTTGCGCTACTGCTGATGCTACTGGTTTATTCCGCCGTTTCGATGGCCGCCAATATCACGGTGCAGGCCGACCGCAATCCGGTCAGCCTCAATGAATCCTTCAAGCTGGTGTACAAGAGTGATGGTTCGGTCGACGATGACCCGGATTTTTCGCCGCTGGAAAAAGAGCTGGACATCCTCAGTCGCAGTCAGAGCAGCAACATGAGCATCATCAATGGCAGTTACAGCAGCACAAAAACCTGGACTCTGACGGTGATGGCGAAACAGGCCGGTACGCTGACCCTGCCGCCGATATCCTTCGGCAGCGATCAGGCCCCTTCTTATAGCCTGAAGGTCAAACAGGCTTCGCAGCAGTCGCCGCAGCAATCGCTGTTCTTCAGTCGTCTCGAGGTGGATCGGCAACAGGTATATGCGCAACAGCAACTGGTGCTGACGCAAAAACTGTTCAGCGCGCGTAACCTGTCGGCCTTTGGCATGGCCGAGCCTGATTTCTCCAGCGCCGATGTGGTGGTTCATCAGCTCGGCGACGAAAAGCAATATCAGACCCGGGTCGGCGAGCGCCAGTATCTGGTAGTCGAGCGGCGCTACGCGATTTTCGCCCAGGCCGACGGTCTGCTGAAGGTCAATCCGGTGCTGGCCGAGGGTCGTCTGGCCAGCGGTCGCAGTTCTATTTTCGACTCCTTCGGTGGCGGCGAAGTGGTGCGGACGCGCTCCAATGCCCTGTCGGTGGCGGTATTGCCATTGCCGAAGAATGCCGGGGCCGGGCCGTGGCTGCCCGCGCGGCAATTACAGTTGCAGGAACAATGGTCGCAAAACCCGCCGCGTTTTACCGTGGGCGAACCGCTAACCCGCACCCTGTCGATCAAGGCTGAAGGTTTGACCGCCGCGCAATTGCCGGAAATTCCGCCTTTGCAGGCCGACGGCTGGAAACAATATCCCGATCAGCCAATGCTCAACAATATCGATAATGACGATGGTGTCACCGGCTACCGGGTGGAAAAAATCGCTCTGATTCCGACTCGCGCGGGTGAATTGACCCTGCCCGCGATCGAAATCAAATGGTGGAATACGCAAACCCGGAGCTTTGAGGTCGCAAGCATTCCGCAACGAAAAGTGCAGGTAGCGCCGGCCAAAGTAGGCAGCCAGGCAGCGACCGCACAACCGCGCACCGCGCCACCTGTCACGAAGGCACCGGCAGCGTCAGACTTGGAGGATGCCGTGGCCGAAACAGGCGCTGACGCGGTCAGCACCGAGAAGGGTACACTGGATGTCGATTCCATCCAGTCCTGGCAATGGATCGCCGCGGCATTGGCCCTAGCATGGGCGTTGACGCTGCTGGGCTGGTGGCTGTTTGCCCGGCGTCAATCGGCTGCGCCCAAGCCAGGCACTGCGGCCACGCAAGTACGAACCGATGTCATCAAGCCGTTGCGCGCGGCTTGCCAACAACAGGATCTAGGCGCGTTTCGACAAGCCTTGCTGCAATGGGGCGAAGTGCAATTCGAGTTGCAACCGGCCACCCTGCAACAGATCGCAGAACGCCTGAGCCCGGCTGCAGCGACAGAAATCCGCAAAATTGATGCCGCGCTGTATGCCGCAGCCAAGTCATCGCCGGATTGCAAACTGCTGGTTCGCGAGATCGAGCAGATCGAGGCCAGTAACCGGTCCGGCAAGCGTCCGCAAAAAGGTGCCGGGCTGGAACCTCTATACCGCTAAGGCTGGTCTGGTCGTGGTTCTGACCGCTGCCTTCTGGTCGCGATCGGACCGTGGTAGTGCCGCCACAGACGCCTGAGCCCGCTTGCATCACGAAGATTCACCGCCAGCCCGGCGATCGGGTATAATACTCGCCATTTTTTCCGGGTGTCACGATGAAATTTATAGACGAAGCAATAATCCAGGTGCGAGCCGGCAAGGGCGGCAATGGCATCGTCAGTTTTCGCCGTGAAAAATACATCCCGATGGGTGGCCCGGATGGCGGCGACGGTGGCGATGGCGGTTCGGTTTACATGCTCGGCTCGCATGATTTGAATACGCTGTCCGACTTTCGCCACCGGCGCAAATATGTGGCCGAAAACGGCCGTACCGGGCAGAGTCGTAACAAGACCGGGCGCAAGGGCGAGGATATCATCATCGAAGTGCCGCTCGGTACTATCGTCAAGACGCTGGAAACCGGCGAGCTGATCGCCGACATCAAATCGACTGAACAGCCGGTGCTGATCGCGCGCGGTGGCTTTCATGGCCTCGGCAACACCCGTTATAAAAGCTCGACCAACCGGGCGCCGCGGCAGTGTTCCGAAGGCAGCGAGGGCGAAGTCTTCGACCTGCAACTCGAACTCAAGGTGCTGGCCGATGTCGGTTTGCTGGGCTTGCCCAATGCTGGAAAATCCACTTTCATCCGCAGCGTATCGGCGGCGCGGCCGAAGGTGGCCGATTATCCTTTTACTACCCTGCACCCGAATCTCGGTGTGGTCAGCATTGCACCGCATCGTAGTTTCGTCATTGCCGATATTCCCGGACTGATCGAGGGGGCGTCCGAAGGCGTCGGGCTGGGCGTGCAATTTCTCAAGCATTTGCAACGCACCGGCCTGCTGCTGCACATCATCGATGTGGCACCGCCGGATGAAACGCAAAACCCGGTCGATGATGCCAACAAGATTCTGCAGGAATTGAAAAATTACGATGAATCGCTGTTTCAAAAGCCGCGCTGGCTGGTGCTGAACAAGCTCGATCTGCTGCCGGAAGACGAGCAACAGGCACGCTGTGACGAGATCATCGCCGGGCTGAACTGGAGCGGGCCGGTGTACCGCATCAGTGCGATCAATAAAGCCGGGGTTGACCAACTGTGTTATGACATCATGCAGATGATCGAGCAAAAGCGCACTGAGCAAGAGCAAGCGCAAGATGAGCCTGACCAATCGGCCTCGGACCCGGTTGCCGACAGTGAGCTGGACGATGAGCAACTTTAAGCGCGTCGTCATCAAGATCGGGTCGGCGCTGATCACCAATGGCGGCAAGGGACTGGACCGTGACGCCATCAACGACTGGGCCGACCAGATGGCGGCGCTGCGCCTGTCGGGTGTCGAAATCGTGCTGGTGTCTTCCGGCGCGGTGGCCGAGGGCATGACCCGGCTGCAGCTGAAACAACGCCCATCCAGCATCCACGATTTGCAGGCCGCGGCTGCGGTCGGTCAGATGGGGTTGGTGCAAGCCTATGAAGCCTGCTTCCAGCGTCAGGGTTTGCACAGTGCGCAGATTCTGCTGACCCATGATGATTTGGCGAATCGCCAGCGCTATCTAAATGCGCGTTCCTCGCTCAATACCCTGCTCAAATTCGGCACCTTGCCGGTAGTCAATGAAAACGACACGGTCGCCACGGATGAAATCCGTTTTGGCGACAATGACACGCTGGCCGCGTTGGTGGCGAATCTGCTGGAGGCCGACTTGCTGTTGATTCTGACTGATCAGCAAGGCTTGTTCGACAGTAACCCCGAGCATAATCCTTCCGCCAGGCTGATCGAGCAGGCACAGGCCGATGAAGCGCGTTTACTCGAGTTTGCCGGTGATTCGGCAGGGTCTCTGGGACGCGGCGGCATGTACACCAAGGTGATTGCGGCGCGCAAGGCGGCACGCTCCGGTACGCATACAGTGATCGCCTATGGCCGCGAGCCGGAAGTCATTCGGCGCGTGCTGAATGGCGAGCGAATCGGCAGCCTGCTGCAGGCCCGTAACGAAAAGCTGGCCGCGCGCAAGCAGTGGCTGGGTGGACATATTCGCTGCGCTGGCGCGTTGTTGCTGGATGAAGGTGCGGTCCAGGTGCTGCAAAATGAAGGCGCCAGTCTGTTGCCGATCGGCGTGCGTGAAGTGCGTGGCGAATTCAAGCGCGGTGAAGCGGTTTCCTGTCTGTCGCCCGACGGGCGTGAAATCGCCCGCGGGCTGGTCAATTATCCGGCCGAAGAGGCGCGCCGGATTATCGGTCAGCCGAGCCAGAAAATTGCCGAAATACTCGGTTACCAGGATGAACCCGAACTGGTGCATCGCGACAACCTGATTCTGCTGGGCTAACCGAAGGAAACTGTCGAAGACCGAAACAAGCGAGACCGGATGATGATCAAAACCCTGCTGCTTTCGATGCGTCCGCCGTTTTTATTGCTAACGATTTTTTGTGTGTTGCTGGCCTACAGTCTGGCGCTGGCTTCCGGCTCGACGATTTCGCTGCCGGTCGGGGTAGCGACCTTTGTCAGTGCATTGTTTGCGCATATCGCGGTCAATACGCTGAACGAGTATCAGGATTTCAGTAGTGGTCTGGATCTACATACGGAAAAAACCGCGTTCAGTGGTGGCAGTGGAGCATTGCCACAACAGCCTGCTGCGGCCAGAGCAGTATTGCTTTTCGCACAGCTGTCTATCGCCATCACTTGTCTGGCCGGCACGTATCTGCTGTACGTTCGTGGCTTGACTTTACTGTGGCCGGGGTTGCTCGGTATCTTACTGATCGTTGGCTACACCTCTCACATCAACCGATGGCCGTGGCTGTGCCTGATTGCTCCGGGCACCGGCTTTGGGCTGTTGATGGTGGCAGGCAGTTTTCTGGCGCTGACCGGTCAGTTTGAGCTGCCGGTGCTGCTGATCGCCCTGGTACCTTTTTTACTGGTCAATAATCTGCTGTTACTGAATCAGCTACCCGATATCGAAGCCGACCGGCAGGTCGGCCGCAATCATTTCCCGATTCGTTATGGTGTTCTTCACAGCCTGCAGATTTATCTGTTAAATCTGTTGCTGTGTGGGGGATTACTGATCGGCCTGCTGGTGCAAGGGCAACTTCCGATATCTAGCTGGATGGCGCTGTTGCCTTTGCTGTTCGGGATTGCGGCCTGGCGGGGCGCACGGCGATATGGCCGGGCCATCAGTCTGCATCCGCAATATCTGGCTGCGAATGTGGCGGCGGCCTTGTTGACACCGCTGTTGCTGGCGGTCAGTTTATTGATCGGGGTGAATGGAAAATAGCGACAACGGATCAGTTTTAGTAAGACAAAGTTCAGTCTGTTTTAAGAATTTATTGTTGATGAAATAGCAACAATGTGAGAAGAACTTATGCTTAATCAGCAACTCTTAAAAGACAGTATGGAACGCAGAAAACACAAGGAAGGTGAATTACTTACTTAACTGAATACGTTGGAGAACGATCATGAAAACATTACTTACCGCAATCATCGCCGTTGGCATTTCCGGTGCAGCACTGGCGCAGAACGAAGTCCCTGAAGATACTATTCCGGGTTATACCGTTCAACTGATGCCGGCTTCTGCCCAGCGAGCAGCTGTGGTTGATAGTGACAATCGCAGTGAACCACTGGCTTTTACCCAGCCAGGATTCGGCGTGACGGCCAGTACCGGCCGTGTCTACAGCGAAACCGAAATTGGAGGCGCCACCTTCGACTATCTGGGTTTTGCCTTTGAAGGAAACCAGTAATATCTGCTAATCTCGAAAAAGGGGCTCAGGCCCCTTTTTTTATGCGAACAGAAATTATCCATCTCCATCGAGCATATCACCGATCGAGCCGAGGACCGAACCTTCGCCTTTGCCGCCACTGCCGACATTCGCGGCGACGCGATCGGCCATGCGAGAAAAGGGCAGACTTTGCAGCCATACCTTGCCATGGCCGGACAGGGTCGCCAGAAACAGGCCTTCGCCACCGAACATCATTGATTTCAGGTTACCGGCGCGCTGAATATCATAATCGATGCCACTGGTGAAACCGACCAGGCAACCGGTATCGACGCGCAGGGTTTCTCCATTCAATTCTTTTTCAATCACCGTGCCGCCAGCCTGAATAAAGGCCATGCCATCGCCTTCCAGCGTTTCCAGAATGAATCCTTCACCGCCGAAGAAGCCGGCGCCAAGGCGTTTGCTGAAAGCGATATCGAGTTTGGTACCAAGTGCTGCGCATAAAAATGCATCTTTCTGGCAAGTGACTTTTTCACCGAGGCGGGCCATGTCCAGCGCCACGATATTGCCGGGATAGGGGGCGGCGAAAGCCACACGCTTCTTGCCCTGTCCGTGGTGAGTGAAGTGTGTGGTGAACAAGGATTCGCCGGTCATCATGCGTTTACCGGCCTGAAATAATTTACCCATCAAGCCTTCATTGGCTGCGCTGCCATCGCCCATGCGGGTTTCGAATTCGATGCCCTGTTCCATATAAGTCATCGAACCGGCTTCGGCGATCACGGTTTCGTCGGGGTCAAGCTCGATTTCGATCAACTGCATTTCAGAGCCGATAATTTCATAGTCTATTTCATGGCATTTCATATTGTGTCCTCGTCATCGTGTGTCCGCGGGTTGGGAAG
>JANTFI010000120.1 GCA_024763505.1 Gammaproteobacteria bacterium | reverse complement strand
CTCGAAAAGGGTTGCCGAGTGTTCGCCCAGGTCAAAAGTGTGGCTTTGCTTTCCGGCTGATTTCGGTTCACTATCTCGCACATGGAAACGCATCAGTTTTTTCTCAGCCTGCTGATCATCTTGCTAGCGGCGCGTCTGTTTGCCGAGATCGCGACTCGCTTCGAGTTGCCCGCAGTAATCGGCGAATTGCTGGCCGGTATCGTGCTGGGACCGAGTTTGCTGAATCTGGTCGAGCCGACAGAAACGATTAGGCTGCTGGCCGAAATCGGTATCATTCTGCTGCTGTTTGAGGTGGGTCTGGGCACCGATATCAAACAATTGGTGCGAACCGGCGGCAGCTCGGTGGTGGTGGCGGTGTCCGGTTTTTTGCTGCCACTGGTACTGGGCTATACGCTGGCATTTTATCTGTTCGATCAATCGCTGCTGATTTCCCTGTTCATCGGCGGCACGCTGACCGCCACCAGTATCGGTATTACCGTGCGTGTACTGGCCGATATGAAACGGCAGCATTCAGCGGAAGGGCAAGTCGTGCTCGGCGCGGCGGTGCTGGACGATGTGCTCGGGGTCGTTCTGCTGGCCCTGTTGTATGAATTTTCCACCGGCGGTGGCATCAGCGTACTGAATGCCGGCAAGGTGTTGTTGTTCATCGCGGCCTTCTTTGTGCTAGCGCCGATTGCGGCACGATTTATTTCCGTTTTGATCAAGCGTTTCGATTCGGTCAGTGAAGTACCGGGTCTGCTACCAACCTCGATCGTTTCACTGGTTTTGTTTTTTGCCTGGCTTGCCTATGAGATGGGTGCGCCGGAATTGCTCGGCGGTTTTGCCGCCGGGCTGGCATTGTCGCGACGATTCTTTTTGCCTTTTGCTATTTCGCTGCATAGCGATGAAGGTTTTTCACATCGAATTGAAGAACAAATGAAACCGATCGTGCATTTGTTTACACCGATCTTTTTTGTTTATGTCGGGCTGTCGCTGAATCTGCGTGATATCGATTGGGGTTCCGGCTTCATCTGGCTTTTTTCGCTCAGCCTGATGGCGATTGCCATCCTCGGCAAGATGGTCGGACCCTTTATGCTGCGGCAAAAAAGTGCGGCGCGCTGGGTGATCGGACTGGCGATGATTCCGCGTGGTGAAGTCGGGCTGATTTTCGCCGAGCTCGGGCGCGTCAGCGGCATCTTCAATAATGAAATCTACGCCAGCATGGTGATTGTCATCGCCATGACCACGCTATTCCCGCCGCTGGCCATCAAATGGTTTTACCGCAGGTTCGGAGCCTTGCTGGATTCATGATCATCACCTTTGTGGTTATCTTCGCGCTGGTATTGATCGCGGTTTTTGCCGCCTTGCGCTTGCCCGCGCTGAAAATAAAACCCGGCTTGTCGCAGGCACAAAAGCTGGCAAGTCTGGATCGCTGGCTGGCCCGGGCTCATGCGGCGCATAAATTCAATGGCGTGGTGTTGCTGGCCAGACAGGGCGAAGTAATTTTCAATGACGCATACGGTGACGATGCGGCATCCCCTCCCCACCCACTCGATGAGCATGCCAGCTTCAATCTGGCTTCGGTTTCCAAGCAATTCACGGCGGCGGGCATTCTGCTGTTGTGTCAGCAAAAGCGATTAAGCGTTCAGGATAAACTTTCGCAGCATATTCCCGAGCTGGATTTTTATGATGACATTCGTGTCGAGCAATTATTGCAGCATACCTCCGGCTTGCCCGATTACATGGCGCTGGTGTTGAAAAAAAGAAAGCGTCAGGACACATTGAGCAGCGCAGAATTGATCGAACTGTTTTGCCAGCACAAACCGCCTCTGCGATTCCGACCTGGCCGTAAATTTCAGTACAGCAATACTGGTTACGTTTTGTTGGCGGAAATCATCGCGCGGGTCAGTGGTTCGAGCTTCGAAGAGTTTATGGCCCGACATATTTTTGAACCTTTACATATGCAGGATAGCCAGGTCTTCAATCTATTTTCGAGACATCCACCGAAGCGGCGGGTGTTCGGGTTCAAACGGCGGTTCGGTTTATTTGGCGGTGCCAGACGACCCAGAGATTTGAACCACTTCGATGGCGTGGCCGGTGATGGCGCGGTTTATTCCAGCGCCCATGATTTGAACCGCTGGCACCGTGCATTATGTGATGGCTGCCTGTTGCCGGACGAATTGCTAAAAGCGGCTTATACGCCGGCAACCTTGCCAGGTGGGAAATCATCCGGTTACGGCTATGGCTGGTTTATCAATCCGGATGGCTCGGTCGAACATGCCGGCGGCTGGCAGGGTTTTACTTCTTACATTTACCGGCATCTGCACAGGGATGAACTGATCGTGATTCTGGATAATGGTTCCAATGTGCTCCGTGTAAATTCTTACGGCTTTCGCTGGAATTCAATCGGCAAGAATCTGAAGCATTTCATGCAACAACTGTAACCTGAACCGAGAGGGTTTTGTGATGAAGAAAAAGATTTTGCTAGTGCTGGCTTTGGCGGGTATTGCATACCTTGTTATTGACTGGAATCAATCTGCCGATGCAATCAAACAGCAATGTAATGTGATCCAGACAGGAGATTCTATCCAGCAGTTGAAAGGCAGGATCAAAAACGAGACTTCACTGAAAATATCGGTCGGTGAAAAAGACGATAAAAAATTTCTTTTGTTATATAGCGCGGCGAATTATGGGCGACACACTTGTCTAGTTGAATATCGTGACGGGAAAGTAACCAGGCATGAATATTCATATCTGGATTGATATTTTATGCGGGCTTTGCGGCTTTCGCTGACGCAGTAGTTTGTCATCAGACATGGCTGAATCTTTACCGCATCGAGTAACTATGCACCGCAATCGGATTATGCCCCAATGAAGTACTCTTTGAAATTCTCATTGAAGCCTATCTCCTGACCGCCAATCGAACTGTTATTCGGATTCTGCAGGGTCGTTGAACAAAACCGGTAACTTGATGCTGCCATGACCTGTCTGGGGATAACCGGGGGTAGCCGAATTATCGGGATTCAGGTTGGATGCCGTGTCATCGGGTGGAAAAAGAACCAGCGATCTGAGGAAAGCCAGTATCCTGTTTTGCTGCCTTTTGTTTAATTGCATGAATGCATCTCGGGGTTCCTGCGCTTCACCACCATGACGATCGATCACCGACATCAGGTTGATGCTGCGGCCATCATGTCCGTAAGGCGCGGTGGTTCTAGCGCCCCATAAAGACTCGGTCACGAACTCGGTCTGCAGGGTTCCGTCAAAGTTACGTTCGTAAAACCCGGGTCCAAGATCATGGCGTTTGAGGTCGGAATACAGACCTTTTACCACAAATGGTTTACCGATCGGTGTTTTGAGTTCCGCATAACCGGAGCCATCATCGGTGACTTCAAATTTAACGTTGGCTGTTGCGTACAGGTTGTTGAAATAGCCGCCATTTACTTCATCGTAACGGGTTTCTACATCGGCCACTGTGCGATCATTTTCAATGATTAAATTGGGCATATGAAATACGGCGCAACCGATTTTTTTAAAGAACTTCTTTCCTCGCCTGGTTGCAGCAGTCTGTTGATAGGTGGCGGGCCTGAATAATTGAGCAGATAAAATTCGATATAATCGAGTACTGCCGTATCGACTTCATTGATGACGCCATCGTCATCGCCATCGCTGTCGGTAAAGGCATCGGGCACCGAAGGTGCCGAAATTGGATCGACCGAACCACTCAGCAACATTCCTGAGGGCGTGGCAACATCATTACCTTCAGAGGCTGACATCAGATCGGGATCAGCGGATTGCAAACCCATTTCGGCCTTGAATGCACCGGCTGAAAAATCCCGAATGGAGAATATACTGCCCTCGGCAAAAAACGGTTTGACGCGACGATCATCATCGACACCTTCGATTTCACTGTTGTCCAGTGAGCCATCAGGATAAGCCGTGATTTAGCCAAACTTCACCCCTTTCGCGATTAGCATCCTGCGCTTTTTATGATTCTGCTGTTGTGCTTTTGCAATGGCCTTGTCACGAATGGACTGTAACTTCCGGGTCATTTCATCGGCCAGCATTTCGACCAGACCAATTCCGAACAGATGCGGCGCATCACGACTATCGGGGCGGGTGCCTCCTTCACCACCATGACCACCATGACCGGCAGAACCTTTCGGTCGTCCGTGGTATCCCGAACAACTATCGACCAGACCCGCGCCCAACGCTGCTTCAGTATCGATACTGCCAAAGCCATCGTTTACCAGTGGTCCCAGCCCTTGCATAATTTTGAATTTTCGTTAAAACAATTTACGACCGCGGCGAATGGCTCGCGCCGGGTCACGCTGGATCATAAAAACCGATGAATCCGGTGTCATGACATCACCACGCCCGGCACCGATTTGTTCAATAAGCGATTTAAAGAATGACCGTGTCAGGGTTTGAACATTGCCGAACTTTCGCAAATCGGCTGCGCCGCGGGTTAAAAATGCCTCCCTTTTTGATTTACCAATGAGTGCTGCTTGTATCGCCTGTGGGCTGCGTTTATTCTTCTTGAAATCAAATGGATAATCGAAGGATTCGTGAGCCTGTTTCTAGAACGCCAAAGCCAAATCAATCAACTGAACCAGAGCTTGCAGCGGGTAGCAAAAGAAGGGGGCAGGGCCGCCTTTATTTTTGGTGAAGCCGGTATCGGTAAATCTACCCTGATCGAGCATTTTCTGGAGCAATTACCCGCCACGCGCCATCGAGCGATTGGTTTTTGTGACCCGTACCAAACGCCGCGGGTGCTCGGGCCGGTACAGGATATTGCGTTTACGCTGCTTGGCTACGATCAAAGTGCTCACAATGAAGAGTATTTTTTCAACGATCTGGTGCAACACCTTTTCAAGCGCAAAGCCACACTGGTACTGGTGATCGAAGACTTGCACTGGGCCGATCAGCGCACACTGGACTGGTTACTGTATCTGGGTCGCCGCTTATCACAATTGCCGGTACTATTGATCGGCACCTGCCGTGAGGAAGAACCCGAAGGGCTGCAAGCCCTGCAACAAACCCTGATGAACCTGCCACCCGGCCGTATCGAGCGGCTACACCTGAAACCCTTATCGCTCAATGCCATTGAGCAAATCAGTCAGACACTTGAGATCCCGGCAAAAAAACTGTATGACGTGACAGCGGGCAATCCGCTATTCGTCTCGGAAATGCTGCAGAACGAAAATCAACAGGAAATATTGCCAGCCTCGCTCAGTGAAATGCTCCATGCCCGCATCAATGCCCTGTCACATGATTTGCAAAATCTACTGGAGATGGTGTCCTGCAACCCTCGTGGCATCCCGCTGGAATTGCTGTCTGGCCTCAAGCTGGACCCTATCGAACGCCTCAGCCAACAGGCCTGCGATCGCAGAATACTGGAAATGACCGAGCATCACTTGAAGTTTCGACACGAGCTGTTGCGCATGGCGACCTATGAACGAATGAACACATTGGGTCAGCGCAAGACACATGCCCGGCTATTGCAACATTTACTGGATACCGAAGTATCATCGTTGCAGCCCGAACTCATTGTGCATCATGCCTCAGGCGCGCAGGACGTCATGAATATCCTGAAATATTCACCGCTTGCCGCACGTCGGGCAACCAGGCTGGGTGCTCATCGTGAAGCTGCGGTTTATCTGAAGGTAGCTTTGCAGTTTGTAGATCAGTTGCAAAACCCCGAGCAGCAAGCCGAGTTGCTGGAACAGTGGGCTTATGCGACCACATTGCTACTCAAGATCGATGATGAAGTTATCCAGACGCGGCAGAAAGCCATTCAAATCTGGCATCAGCTGGGACGTCTCGATAAAGTTTGTGAAAGCCTTAGCCGCTTATCGCGTATTTACTGGTATCTGGGCGAACCTCAAAAAGCCCAGAGTTATTCGGATGATGCAATCAAAATGCTGGATAAATTGCCGCAAGATGCCTATTTTGCTCGCGCCCGGGTGCTTTCGTATCGCGCCCAGCTTTTGATGCAACAGGAAAACCTGGAGCAGGCCATCTACTGGGGAGAACAGGCTTTCGAGAATGCGGTGCTGGCCGATGATCTGGAAATGATTGTTCATTCGCTCAATACGGTGGGCACCTCGAAGCTGTTGCGAGGCAATCGGGATGGCGAGACGCAACTGCTGAAAAGTCTTGAGATTTCGATGCAGCAGGGCTTTCATGTGCAGGCTGCGCGGGTCTATGTCAATTTACCGGAATGCCTGATCGAACTGGGCGAACTGCAACGCGCGGAAAAATTTCTGGATGAAGGCATCGCCTTTGAAACCCGCCATGATCTGGATTCCTGGCTTTTCAATCTGCTTGCGGGCAAGGCACAGCTACGTTTCGAGCAGGACCGATACGACGAAGCCATACAGATCGGTCAGAACGTAATACAAAACGACAAGCTGTCCCGGCAGATGAAAACACCCGCGATGGTCGTGGTGGCAAGGTCAAAAATCCGCCGTGGTGATGCCGATGCCGGCGAGTACCTGCAACGTGCCGTGGAAGCGGCTCAACAAATCGGCGAACCACAATACCTCAACACGCTGAATATCGCTCGCCTCGAACAACTCGTTCTCGAGGATAATGTGGCTGCCGCCAGACAAATGATCGATGAATTGAGCCATCTTGATGCGCAAAGTATCAGCCCGCGCAAGGCAGGGGAATGGTTGATGTGGGCGCGCATGGCCGGTTATACACTGAATCCGTTCGATGAGGATTACCTGCCCGGCGCTTTCGCTGCGTTTTGTCGCGGACAATATCGCGCGGCCGCAGAGCAATTCCGTCAGGATAACGCCCGTTATCTGGCGGCCTGGTCTCTGGTCGCCGATGGCAGTCCGGAATCGATCCGCGAAGCCTTGACGATGCTGGAATCGATCGATGCTCGGGGCGCTATCCAATCCAGCCGATTGAAAGTACTGGTCGGCACGACACGAAAAACCGCTGCATCGCATTATCGAGTTGCCAAAAGCCATCCTTATGCCCTGACCCGGCAGGAGCAGCGTATTTTGTCACTGCTGGCAGAAGGGTTTAACAACAGCACCATTGCCGAAGAATTAAGCCGTTCACGTCGCACCATTGAAAATCATGTTTCTTCCATCCTGTCGAAGTTGCAATGCAAAAACCGGCTGGAAGCCGTGCTGCGCGTTCAAAGTGAACCCTGGATCATACCTTCGGCCTTACTCCCTTCCCAAACCGAGCCGGTGTCGGATCAAGCGATCGCATCTCAAAAATAAGTATTTTCACTCATTCCTTCCTGAGCTTTTTTATATAAGCTTTGATCCACCGCAGATTATCAACTTTCAATCTGGAAAACGGAGCGATGAAAAATTTCTATAACACACTTCTGCTTTTAGCATTTTTTGTACTCTCTGCGTGCAGTAAAGCTAATAGTGAAAATCCGCAAGACCCGAATGATGATACGGCTTCAGATGAGGTGAAGATTAATTTTTCGGCCTCTCCCAAATATTTACTGCTAAACGATACAGTCACCCTGAACTGGAGTGTTACCGGCGCAATATCCTGCACAATCAGCGGCATCTATTCTTATGGCGATGGAGAAGAGGGTGAAGGAGATGAAAACAGTGTTCCTTCAACTGGAGATGGATCAGCGATAGAGTTGGCGGAATTGCCGACTGCTGGATCAGCCGGTGTATTACTGCAAGATGCAACAACGAATTTTACCATTAGCTGTCTGGATAATAATGATGCAACCCACACAAAGGATTTGCAAATCACTGTTTCATCCGATGCCGATGCTGATAACTACCCCGATACACTAGAGCTGGTTGTAGGAACCAAAACCGATGATCCCGATTCGGATGATGATGGAATTCCGGATGGCACGGAAGATAGCAATCGTAATGGTATGGTTGATGACGGAGAAACAGACCCTCTCAACCCAGCCAGCCGAAATCCCTATTATTGCGATGGCTTACGAACAGATAATGAAAGTGATGGTCTGGATGTTAGTTCCAGTTGTATAAATCCTGAAATTTTTGCTGCTGGAGATCGCTTTGCCTGCCTGATCATGAACAATGGTATTACGCGTTGTTGGGGACGTAATCTATTTTCTCAATTAGGAATCAATGGTAGTGATAAAGGTGATGATGAAACCGCGGCTCATGGCAGCAGCTTGAGTGGGCTGATACAAATAGCAGCTGCAGATTCAACCGCTTGTGGCATTAAACGCTCGGGCAGTGTGCATTGTTGGGGGAAGGGTTCTCATGGCGCTACTGGACATGGCAATACGCTGACATCCGATTTCAGGCATTCTAAAGTCGATCTGCCCGAGCCCGCTATTCAGGTAGCAACCAGTGGAGATCATAGTTGCGCCGTTACCGAATCAGGCAAGCTCTATTGCTGGGGATATAATTCATATGGTCAACTGGGTTACGGCAACAAGGAGGATGTTGGCGACTGGGAGAAGCCAGAGGCGGTTGGCCCGGTAGATGTAGGGTTTCCTGTTAAAAAAGTTAGCGTAGGTTCATTTTTTACTTGTGCATTATCCGTCAGTGGAAATGTCAAATGCTGGGGCAACCCTTCTCAGGGGTTGATAGGCATGCCAATAGATTATGAAAACTATGGTAATTATTTTGGTGATGAAGCAGATGAAACTCCGGTGAGCCTTGGTTTTGTAACAATAAATGGGGGTGCAGTTTTTCATTTATCCTCAGGGCGCTTACACAGTTGTGCAATGGCGGTTGGTGCGATGACGTGTTGGGGCCAGGGTTCAGAAGGAAAATTAGGCTACGGATCTGATGAAAATGTTGGAGATGATGAGTTAGCCAGCGACTTTGGGGCAGTACCTTATGGCGGCGGTGACGTGACCAGTCTGGCAACTGGTGGCTCTGGCACCTGCGTTAGTTTAGCCAGCGGTGATGCTCGATGCTGGGGTGCGCCCACCCATTTACCCAGTGAAGAAAATTTTGGAGACAATGAAC
>JANTFI010000119.1 GCA_024763505.1 Gammaproteobacteria bacterium | reverse complement strand
GTTATCGCCAGATAATTCGACCCAGGCGTCGAAAATCCAGAAATTTACACCGGGGTCGTGATTGGCGGTGCGTAACTGGCGACGCTGGCTGTCGTCTGTCGTTTGCGAAATATACGGACTCTGCTGTAATTTCTGCGAAAGAACCATGCTGTCATCATTGACCAGTTTGCCAGCCGAACGGGTAACCGTCGTCTGTTCTTGCGCCATCGCCAGCAGTGGCAGCAGGCTTAATACTAACCAGGTAAGTTTTCTCATCAGTTCGCCCTCAAGAGTTAAAAATGGCCGTGATAGGATCCGCGAACCGGGTATTTGTAGTCACCCCGGCTATGGCTGCGGGCCTTGTTGCGGTGAGGCCGGTGATGCCGGTGGTGTCGTCCGCGTTTGGCGTGTTCACGCGAATAGCGTGGTTTTATCCGGCCCTGGGTAACGATTCGCTTGCGCACAATCACGCGGGGTTCTGACAATGCGTCATACACCAGTAGTGGTACGACTGTGAGCAAGACATCATCCAGTACGCTGCGCTGCGCATAATCGTTTTCGTAATCATAATCGTCATGAGCCTGTGCATTGGCAGACAGCAGCAAGCCACTGACCGCCAGAGCGATCATCCATTTTTTTATTCCGCCGAATTTTCGGTTTTTCATGTTTGCGCTCCTGTTGTGGTGAATAGGTGGTCAGTGTAGGCAGGCGGGATGAATGCAAACTGAATGATCGGTGAATTTTTTACGCTCGCAGGCCCCATTGTGGCGCTATACTAGTGCTTCTCATAGCGGTGGAGTGCGGTATGCCCGAGCCTGACAAGAACCCCGAAATCCAGGAAATGGTCGATTTTCTGGTCAAAAAATCCACATCGCGGGTCATGCTCAAGGAAGCCATCGAGCAAGTGAAAGAAGTTGAACAGCAGGAGCGGCTGGAAAAAAAGGTACGCAATTTCCTGTTGCCAATGCTACTGACGATCGCAACCATTATTTTTTTACTACTGTTTTTTGAGCGATGACGACCTGTTTGGTAGAACTTTGTAGTGCGACTCGGTGAGCAATCGGGTTAGACCGATTCGGATGCCAGGTCACTGAGGTTTTTGTTCCTGATGTTTCTCTGTATTTGCCCGCCGATTTAGTATGCCCGCAGATATCCTGTTACTGTTTTTCGCCACCGCGGTGTTACTGGCACTGACCCCGGGCCCGGACAATCTGTTCGTGCTGGCCCAATCACTGAGTTTCGGTCATCGTGCCGGCTGGTTGGTGACGCTGGGTTTATGCAGCGGACTGGTATTTCATACTTCGCTGGTGGCTTTCGGTTTGGCTGCAATTCTGGCGGCATCGGAAAATTTGCTTACGCTGATCAAAATTCTGGGTGCATTGTATTTATTGCGGCTGGCCTGGCTGAGCTGGCGTGACAGCAGTGGCGGCTCGGTCGGGCGGCAGGTGCAAGCGCTGTCGGCTGCAGCATTGTATCGTCGTGGCGTCATCATGAATGCCACCAACCCCAAGGTGGCGCTGTTTTTTCTGGCCTTTCTGCCGCAGTTCGTGGATGTCAAATATGGCGATATCACCGTTCAGGTGATGATACTCGGCGCGCTGTTCATGCTTGCGACCCTGCTGGTTTTCGGCGCGATTGCGCAACTGGCGGGGCGTTACAGCACGCGTTTGAATCAGTCAGAAACCCGCCGCTTGTGGCTGCACCGTGGAGTCAGTCTGGTGTTTGTTTTTCTGGCAGCCAATCTGCTGTTGAATATCTTTTGAAGCAAGCTGCGATGTGGCCGGGGCAGAGTTAATCCCGGTCGGGTTTTTGCAGCAGAATATGCTGGTAGCCGAGTTTGATGTAATCATTGATTTGTGCTGGCCCGCTGGGTGAAACATCGACAATATCGATATAGGCGCTGTCCGGAACGTCTTTCCACGAAGAATGGGTGCCACAAACATGCAGCGCTACGCCGTCTTCGCTCAGGCTTTGCAGTTGTGCAATCGCTTGCGGTTGTTTGCTGGCGTTTTCCCGGGTCAATTGAAACTGTTCACCACCATGCGACACCATGGCGACATCCAGTTGCGGAAACTTTCGTTGCAGTTGCGCGCGTAAATCGCGGATCATCGGGGCCGCCCATTGCCAGGTTTTTTGATCCCAGCTGAGTAATTCAAAGACTACGCCGTCCGGTGCTTCGTTTTTTTGCAACAATCGTTCGACATCAGCCTGGCGGTAGATTTCAGCATGTGCCGGGCTGAATGCGATAGTCAGCAGTAACAGGGACAGTGAAGCGAAAAATTTGTTCATGCGGAGTCTCCTTCAGGTTTCATCCTCTGACCGGTAGAGTGGTCACAGGTTCCACCGGGTCAAGGGGGGATCCGGCGTAAAACCCCGGATGACTGCGATGAATGTATCTTCAGCGCAGGGCTTTGGGCAGTTGGAAGGTGACATCCTCGCTGAAACCCAGCGATGTAACTTGCCCGGAGCCTTGTTGTTTGAGGTATTCGATGACTTGCTGCACCAGCAGCTCCGGGGCGGATGCGCCCGCTGTGACGCCGACGCATTGCTTGCCTTCGAGCCATTCGGGCTGGATGTCTTCGGCGCTGTCGATCAGGTAACCTGCGATGCCGTGATGGATAGCGATTTCTTTCAGGCGGTTGGAGTTGGAACTGTTTTTCGAGCCGACCACCAGAATTAAATCACAGCTTTCAGTCAGGCTTTTGACCGCGTCCTGACGGTTCTGCGTGGCGTAGCAAATGTCATCCTTGCGTGGCCCCTGAATCGCCGGAAAGCGTTCACGCAACGCGTCGATGATCTTCGAAGTATCATCCATAGACAACGTGGTCTGGGTAACAAAGCTGACTTTTTCGGGATTTCTGATCGGTAAGGTGGCCACATCCTCGACCGATTCCACCAGATAGATATCGCCTTCGGAGTGTTGGCCGCAGCCGTATTGCCCCATCGTGCCTTCCACCTCGGGGTGGCCCTTGTGGCCGATCAGGATGGTTTCAATGCCATCCTTGCTATAGCGGCAGACTTCAAGATGTACCTTGGTGACCAGCGGGCAGGTGGCATCGAATACCTTCAGCTTGCGCCGTTCGGCTTCCTGCTGTACCTTTTTGGAAACCCCGTGCGCGCTGAAGATGACATGTGCATCGTCTGGAACCTGATCGAGTTCATCGACGAAAACCGCGCCCTTGTTTTTCAAATCTTCCACCACATAGCGGTTATGCACGACTTCATGGCGCACATAGATCGGCGCGCCAAACAATTGCAGCGCGCGCTCGACAATATCGATAGCGCGATCGACACCGGCGCAGAATCCGCGTGGATTGGCGAGCAGGGTTTGCATCAGTTGAGTGTCTCCGGAACGTCGTCGGGTTGGGTGACATCGAGAATCTTGACTTGATAGCGTACGGTCTGGTCGGCCAGTGGATGATTGAAATCGACCTTGACGATGCCCTGATCGATTTCCAGAATGGTGCCGGGCAGGGTTTCACCGTTGGGGGTGCTAAACTCAATGATCAAGCCGGGCTCGAGCGGTTTCTCCGGGTCGAATTCATCCAGCGGCATCAAGTGAATCAGGGTCGGGTCGGAAAAGCCAAACGCCAGGTCGGGTGGAATGTCGATGGTTTGCTCATCGCCGGTCTCCAGTTCGACCAGTGAAAGTTCCAGTCCTTCAGCCAGATCGCCACTGCCGAGATGAAAGGTCATCGGTTCTGCATCGAAGGTGTCTTCCAGCCAGCTGCCATCGGTCAGGCCGAGTCGGTAATGCAGTGTGACGATGCTGTTGCGATGAATTTTCATGCCTGCTCGGGTTTCTGGTAGGGCTTTTTCATGCCACTGAAAATCAGGATGACAGCGCCCAGCGTGATGGCGGAGTCGGCCAGATTGAAGGCGGGCCAGGGATAGCTGCCAAGCCAGACCTGAATGAAGTCGATGACATGGCCGTGCCAGATGCGGTCGATGACATTGCCCAGCGCGCCGCCGAGAATCAGTGACAGCGAAACTGCGGTGGCCTTTTCATGCGCCTCGAGTTTTTTGATCCAGACAAACAAGGCAATCGAAATCACCGAGGCGATGATCAGAAAAAACCAGTGCTGCCAGCCTCCGGCGTCGGCCAGAAAACTGAAGGCGGCACCTTTGTTGTACGACAGAAACCACTCAAGATACGGAATTACCGGCACTGCCTGGTGAAAATTCAGCAGGTTGTCCGCCAGTTGCTTACTGACCTGGTCGGCGATCACGACGAACAGGGTGATCCATAGATATTTAAGCATAACTGCGTTGCTCTCCATTGCCGGCGACATTTTCCACGCAGCGCCCGCACAGTTCCGGATGCTCGTCGTTTTGTCCGACATCGGCACGGTGATGCCAGCAGCGCACGCATTTGGCGTATTCGCTGACTTTTGCCTCGATGGTGAACTGGCTGTTTAGGTCGACATTCGGGTCATCCTTCAGCGTTTTCATTTCGCTGCCGTCCGGCGCATCTGCCAGCTTGGCCAGCGTGGCGTCGGAGGTAATCAGAATAAAACGCAGTTCATCGCCGAACACTTCGAGTTTCTGCAGCAAGTCATCTTCGCAATATATAGTCAATTCGGCATCCAGGCTGGAACCGATCTTGCCATCCTTGCGCAACACTTCGAGCATGGCCGAAGCCTGTTCACGGATCGACAGCAGAATATTCCACAGTCCGGCATCGATGTCGTCGCTCTGGTAATCGAACAAGCCGTCGTACCAGCTGGCGGTAAAGGCGCCGAGTTCTTCACGTTCGCCCGGCAGGTTTTCCCACACTTCATCGGCAGTGAAACTCAGGATTGGCGTGATCCAGCGCGTCATCGCTTCGGCGACGTGGTACATCGCGCTCTGGCACGAGCGTCGTGCCAGCGAGTCGGCCTGCGTGGTGTACTGGCGATCCTTGATGATATCGAGGTAAAAACCACCCAGAGTTTCGGAGCAGAATTTGTGAATCTTTTGCACCGCGGTGTGATACTGGTAATGCAGATACAGGTCTTTCAATTCGCTTTGCAGTTTTTGCGTTTCGGCAACCACCCAGCGGTCCAGCGCGAGCAAATCATCGGCGTCGACCATGTTGTTGGCCGGGTCGAAGCCATGCATATTGGCCAGCAGAAAACGCAGGGTGTTGCGGATGCGGCGATAAGAATCAGCAGTGCGCTTGAGGATTTCATCGGAGATGCTCAGTTCGCCGGAATAATCGGTCGCCGCTACCCACAGCCGCAGGATATCCGCACCCAGCGTGTCGGTGACCTTTTGCGGTGCGACCACGTTGCCGATCGATTTGGACATCTTCATGCCCTTGGCATCGACCGTGAAGCCATGCGTCAGCACCTGTTTGTAAGGTGCCTGGCCATCCATCGCACAGCCCGATAGCAGCGAACTGTGGAACCAGCCACGGTGCTGGTCCGAGCCTTCGAGGTACAGGCTGGCCGGATATTGCAGACGATCATCGTGGCGCAGCACGCTGTAATGGGTGGTGCCGGAATCAAACCAGACATCCAGCGTGTCGGTGATCTTGCTGTAATTTTCAGCATCGTCACCGAGTAGTTCGGCTGCGTCGAGATCGAACCAGGCATCGATGCCGGATTTTTCCATGCGCTTTGCGACCTGCTCGATCAGGTCATTGGTGTCGGGGTGCAACTGTTGCGTTTGCTTGTGCACAAACAGGGGAATCGGTACGCCCCAGTAGCGCTGGCGCGAGATGCACCAGTCCGGCCGGTTGGCGATCATGCCGGTGATGCGTGCTTCGCCCCAGTCGGGAATCCACTCGACGGTCTTGATCGCATCCAGCGCTTTTTGGCGCAGCCCCTGTTGTTCCATACTGATGAACCATTGCGGCGTAGCACGGAAGATGATCGGGGTTTTGTGTCGCCAGCAATGCGGATAACTGTGCAGCAATTTTTCTTCGTGGATCAGTGCATTATGCTGTTTCAGTACTTCGACCACATGCTCGTTGGCATTGAAAACGTGCTCGCCAGCGAAGATTTCAGTGTCGGGCAGAAAGCAGCCATCGTCACCGACCGGGTTATAGGGTTCGAGTCCGTAATGGCGGCCGACCATGAAATCATCCTGACCATGACCGGGGGCAGTGTGCACCGCGCCGGTACCGGCTTCGAGCGTGACGTGGTCGGCCAGAATCAATAGCGATTCGCGGTCATAAAACGGGTGGTGCAATTTCTGTCCTTCCAGCGCGGCCCCATTGCCATAGGCGATTACATGATAATCCTCGATGCCGTAGCGCGCCATCGCGTCCTTCAGCATATCTTCGGCGACCACCAGGCGTTCTTTGCCGTTTTCAGTGACCGCCTCGACGATGACATATTCATACTTCGGGTTCACAGCGACCGCGAGGTTGGCCGGCAGAGTCCACGGGGTGGTGGTCCAGATGATGACCGACAGCGGGCCTTCGCCGTGGCTGTTCGGAATATTGTGGAAGCATCCGAAAAAGGCTTCTTCATCGACTACCGGGAATTTGACATCGATGGCGAGTGAGGTTTTATCCTTGTAATCGACTTCTGCCTCGGCCAGCGCCGAGCCGCAATCGGTACACCAGTGCACCGGCTTGTCGCCCTTGTGCAGATGACCGTTTTCGATGATCTTGCCGAGCGCGCGCACGATGTTGGCTTCAGTGTCGAAGTTCATCGTCAGGTAAGGTTTGTCCCAGTCGCCGAGCACGCCAAGACGGATGAAATCCTGCTTCTGGTTTTCAATCTGCTTGTTGGCGAATGCGCGGCAAGCCTGACGGAATTCGGCGGCTTCCACCGCCACGCCGACCTTGCCGATATCTTTTTCCACCGCATGCTCGATCGGCAGGCCGTGGCAATCCCAGCCCGGCACGTAGGGGGCATCTTCACCGTTTAGCGTGCGCGCCTTTACGATGATGTCTTTCAGAATCTTGTTGACCGCGTGGCCGATATGAATGTCGCCATTGGCGTAGGGTGGACCATCATGCAGAATAAAAACCGGCTGCCCTTTGCGGGCCTCTCTAATTCGCTGATACAAACCTTTTTCCTGCCAGTTTTGCAGACGCGCGGGTTCTTTCTTGGCCAGATTCCCGCGCATCGGGAAGCCGGTTTCCGGCAAATTGAGAGTCGGTTTGTAGTCAGTCACTTTCTTTCCAGTTTCAATGTTGCGTTAAAAATAGTTAACCACGAAGCGCTCGAAGGTGGTTAATCTTGCACGTTTAGTGTAACAAAATTTGCTTCAAGATTGTCCAGGGTTTAAGACCCGGTTTGGTAATTTACCATGTCATCTGATGGGTTTGTGGCAATCGAGATGTAGTTGAGGGGTGATTCCGAGGTATTTTGAATGACATGGACTTCTGAGTCAGCGCCTGCGAAGGAAATAATGTCTCCCTCGTTGACCAGTTGCTTTGTTCCATCCACTATCACATGGCCTTCCCCGCTGGTGATGATGAAGACTTCATCCTTCGTAGTATGAGCGTGAGGTTTTGCGCTGAAATTCCCGGGCGCTAATACTTCAAAATGTATGAGTAGCGTTTCCAGGTCAAGCGAATCGGACACTGATTTAACAACGCTGTAAAGCGTTTGTTGATCCTGACTTTTTAACTGGCAGTCGGGGATATTATCCAGTCGGACTTTTTTCATAACGGCTTGAAACCTTTCTGCTTCCCGAAGCCTTCCTGGTTCAAGTTCATTATTCAAAATGCTCGTCGAAATATGCAATGGCCCTGTCGATATCTTCAGCGATTTTCTGCTTTAAGATATCCAGCGAATCGAATCTTTCTTCGTCGCGAATCTTGTGCAGGATTTCGACCTCGACGCAGCGGCCGTAAATCTGTTCATTAAAATTCAGGATATACACTTCCAGAATCGTGCCGACACCATCCACCGTCGGCCGAGTACCGATGCTCGCAACACCGCGCAGAATGCGATTATCTATGCCTTTGACCAGAACCGCAAATATTCCCTCGACCGCGATCTGGCGATGGCCCATGCGTAGGTTGATGGTCGGGTAGCCGAGTTCACGACCAAGCTTCTTGCCGTGTGCGATACGTCCGCTCAAGCTGTAGGGGCGGTCGAGCAATTGGCGCGCCATGACAAAGTCATTGTCTGCCAGACAGCGGCGGATGCGCGTGCTGCTGACACGTTCGCCATCGATCAGCAGGGTGTGCGAATTTTCTACGTCGAATCCGTATTTTTCGCCACTGCATTTGAGCAGGTCGAAATCGCCCGACCTTTTTTTACCGAAGCGAAAATCATCTCCGATGACGAGGTGGCGCAGGCGCAGCTTGTCGATCAGGATGGTCTGGATGAAATCCTCTGCGCTGAGTTCGGCCAGCGCTTCATTGAAGTTCAGACACAGCAGGTAATCAATGTTCATTGCCGCCAGCCTAGTGATCTTGTCGCGCAAGCGCGCCAGCCGGCGCGGCGCTTGTTCGGGGTCGAAGAATTCCACCGGCTGCGGCTCGAACAGAATCACTACTGACGGTAGCTCATAACGCTCAGCCACCGCCTTGAGTTGATTGATGATGTGCTGATGCCCGAGGTGCAAGCCATCGAAGTTGCCGATGGTGGCCACGCAGCCTTGCAGGGGTTGGGTCAGGTTGTGTAATCCGCGGATGAGTTTCATGTCAGTGCGTCAATCAATGCGCCAGATGCCGGGGGCGCACGCCCAGCATCCAAAGCGCGGCAATGTAGCATAAAATGGCCGGGATGATGAGCGCGAGCAATTGCAGGATGCGCTGAAGCCAGTCCCATTGGCTCCACTGTGCGCTATCGTGATTGAAGATGATCAGCCACAGCGCCATTACGCCCACGGCGATCATAATCCGCAAAATCATCCATAGAAAGTCACGCGACAGGGTCAGGTATTGCTCGCGGCGCAGCGCCAGGGCCAGCATGATTGCGTTGCAAAAAGCCGATCCGGAGGTGGCAAGGGCGAGGCCGACATGCCCGGGAATTTCGGTAACATTGAGCAATAGCAACACGAAGATGACGTTCAGCACCATGTTGACGA
>JANTFI010000118.1 GCA_024763505.1 Gammaproteobacteria bacterium | reverse complement strand
AAACGCGACCGCCAGTGAGTTCCTCAAACAAATCCAGAATCAGATCCCGGTCTGCCACACCCCAAAACATGGTGGTATACATGCCTGTGGTGGCGGCATGCCCGCCAAAGGTGAACAGGTGCGCAGCGATACGCGACAGTTCCAGTTGCAGCACACGTATCCATTGCGCACGCTCTGGCACTTTAATATTGTCCAGATCTTCCACTGCCAGTGAATAACAGACTTCCATTGGTACCGGATCGGGCACACATATACGTGGCACCAGCGCGATATTCTGAATCCACAGACGGTTTTCCATCAGTTTTTCGAAGCCGCGATGCAGATAGCCGGCATCGGCTTTGGCTTCCACCACGATGTCGCCCTGAACCTTTACTCGTAGTGCGTAGTTGCCTTCAATACCGGGATGGTTGGGGCCAAAGTTGAGTTCAAACTCATTACTTGGCGGATGATTGACGGCCTGGTAGTTTTCCGGTCGCATGGCTATTCCTCGCCTCGTCGAGATTCAGGCGTACGCACGATACCGCCACCCTTTTGCTCGATATCCTGCAACCAGTCGGGGTGGTAATCTTGCCAGTTGAAGGTATCCATCACCCATTGTTCGGAGTCGAAATCCTTGCGCATTGGTGGTGGACCCTGCCATTCGGTGAGGATGAATTTACTCATGTCTGGACTGCCTTCGAAATACACACCATACATTTCATGGATGTCGCGCTCGAAGAAAGCCGCCGGTGTGAAGATATCAAAAACCGACAGGTACACCCCGGGGTCGCGTGCGATGCGGATATGCGCAGAGATCAGAATTTTGGTTTCGTAGGAATACAAATGATAAACCAGCTCGAATTCATCTTCGGCGATCCAGTCGACACAGGAAATGGCTGACAAATGCACATAACCGGCGCGCCCCCGTAACAATGCCAGCAATGCAGGCAGAGCTTCCGGTGAAATATCCGCACGCAGGCGTCGCTGGTTGAACTGTGTCAGTTGCAGTCCTTCGATACCCTGTAGCAACACATTCAGCTTTTGGGAATCAGCTTCGCTCATAGTTTCATCTCCAGCGGCTCCAACGGCTTTTGCACTTGTTGCAGAATTTTGGTGTGCTCGCCGAGTGTCTGTGGCCCCATTAACTGATAACTTTCGGCTTCGCCGATGATGTCGGTGGGGGTCTGCCAGTTATTGCCGAACAGCTGTTGCTGGTTGCCCAGGTAATAATCGTAATGCGAATAATATTTCTTCCACGAATCGGCTTCGCCGGTTTTGATTTTCTGCATCAATTGCTGCATGCCTTCCATCACTGCTTCCGGGCGAGGCATACAGCCGGCAATATACAGGTCGACCGGCAGGTATTCATCGAGCTTTTTGGCGGTAGCGTAACTCTGCCAGTACATGCCTCCATTGACCGTGCAGGAACAAATGCCGATTACATATTTCGGCGAACCCATCTGTTCATAGGTGAGTATGACCCGTTTTAAGGTCTTGATCGAAACATAGCCGGTGATCAACAAGATATCAGCCTGACGCGGTGTCACCATTGGCTGGATGCCAAGTCGTTCCATATCGAAACGAGACGTCATCGCCGGCGGCAATTCGATCGCGCCACAGCCGGTGCAGTAATGCAGCATGAACATCGAACGCGAGCGACAGAAGCGCACCAGATCATCAAAAACATTGGCGAGCGGATTCGTGCGCTTCGGTTGCGTAGAGATTTCTATCTTTTCCAGTTCGTTTTGAGTCATCAGTATTCTCAATCAAGTCATGACGAAAGCGACGCCAATAAGAGCCAGCATGACCGGCCATTTCCACACCAGCCGGACCAGATCCTCGGTGCGATAGCGCGGGAACAGGTAAGCAATGATGATGGGAATCGCCAGTACAGCAAAACATTTGAGCAAAAAGGTGATCCAGTTTTCACCACCGCCAAGAAACAACGAGACATACAGCACGCTGGCAGTGTACAACTGGAAACTTTGCATCACGAACAGTCCACCAAGGTACTTGCCGCCCATTTCAACCATCGGGCCGGTAGCGATTTCGGCCGGCGCGATATAGATTTCAAACGGTTGCTTGCCAAGTGAAGCGTGCAACGCGAATAGTCCGGCAATGGCGAGCACCGGCATTTCAGAAATACCCCAGGTCGCCACGCCACCCGCCTGCTGGGTGTCGATAATATCGATCAGGTTGGTGCTGCCAAAATGATAGGCCACGCCGAAAATGACGATGATGTAAGGGATGTCATAAGCCAGCATCGAGGTCAGCGCGCGCGAGATGCCGATCGAACCATTCGGGTTGGCGCATTGACCTACGCCGAGCGCAAGGCCAAGCGAGGGAATCATCGTCAGGTAAGCCAGCATCACGATTCCGCCTTTATCGGCGATACCATCCATGCCTGGAACTGGCAACAGCGATTCGGCCGCAACATAGCCTCCGACCGCCATGATGATGCCAATGTCGTGAATCAATCCGTGTGATATCTGCGTCTGTTTGCCGTACAGCTTGATGACGTCATAAAAAGGCTGCATCAAAGGCGGGCCGACGCGGCGCTGCAGGCGCGCGGCCAGCTTGCGCATCATCAACACCATAAACAGGCCGATGACAAATGCGACGACAGGCATGAAGATAACTTCGAGGATAGTGAGCAGGGTTTCATTCATCGTCATCAACCTGCAAAAAATAATAGGGACAAGGTCGCCGCCAGTAATAAAAACAGCGCCGGATGGAAGCTATTGAATAACATTTGCGTTGCAGCGCTGAGCAGGCTGATGGCCGAGCCGAGTGAGGATTCCAGCCATTGAAAAGTACCGCGATACCAATGACCGATGTGATGCATCAAACCGGCGTAGAAATTATTGCTGTAATGATAACGATCATCGGCGGTGAGGAAATGGCCACCAGCATAATTGTCGAGCTGATGCACGCGGCGCGACTTGTTGCCGGAATAAAACACCAGCGCGCCGACTGCAAACCCGCCGAACAGCACTGAGCAAATCCAGATCATGTCGAGATTGCCGGAAGGCGATTCGACGCCACCCAGTGTGTGTTCCAGCACCGGTATGCCGAGTGCAGCCTGTGCCGAAGCAACCCAGTCGAGTACGATCCCGGGTAAAAAACCGGTGATGAAAACCACGGCAGAAAGTATCAGCATCGGAATCATCATGCTCCACGGCACCTCTCGGATTTGCTCATGTTCCAGCCGCAATTGCCCAAGAAAAGTATTATGTATCAACTTGTATACCGAAAGAATCGTGCCCAGCGTACCGACGACCGATGCGACAAACAGCAGCGGCATGCCTTCGACGATGAGTGAACGATAGATCAGCCATTTCGATACGAAGCCATTCATCGGTGGAATACCGGCAAGGCCGATGATGCAGATCAACATCATCAAAAAGCTTAATGGCATACGTGTGACCAGTCCGCCGAGCTGATTCAAATCGGCAGTGCGAGTGCGATAAATCACTGCTGTCACTACCAGAAACAAAACGGCCTGATAACTGGCGTAATTGAATACATGCATCAGGCCGCCCGCACTACCGAGCGGGTTAACCATCAACAGGCCCATCAGCATGTAGCCACCCTGACCAATACCATGCCAGGCCAGCAAGAGGCGCGCATCGTTCTGACGCATAGCGGTGAACGTGGGGAAGATAATCGTGAATGCCGCTACCCACATCAACACATCGCGTAACGAGAAAAAGCTGTAGGGAACCTCGATATTGATCAGCCGTCCGAGGCCGATCAATTGAATCACCAGAATCAGCATCGCGAACAGCCCCATGCGTGACGAGATAGCACCGAGAAACGCAGCGCCGGGGCCAGGCGTTTCAGCATAGGCATCGGCTTGCCACAGATGGAAAGGCAGCAAGCCCATCTTCACCCCGAAACCGAATACGAACAGCAGGGTGAAGGTAACGACCTGTGCGTTCGAAAGTGAAGGTGCGATGGCTGCGAAATCGGCAAACTGGAAGGAGCCGGTAAGTTGAAAAATCATTACCAGCCCGGTCATCACGGCCATCGCACCGGCGGTGGCATAAACGATGTAACGCAGACCGAAGCGGCCGGCTGCGCCGCCGGCCAGCACCATCATCAACAAGCTGGCCCAACTGACCAGTTCCCAACCAACGAACAGCGAGAGTAGATCGCCGCTGGCGAGCAGCAACAGCATGGCGAAAACATTCAGGTTAAGTGCGAATTGCAACAGACCGGGGTTGCCACCCTGAAGACGATAATCTTCACCCCAGGCACCGGCTGCATATACGGAGCTTGCCAGCGCCGAGGCCAGCGTGATCAATGCAAAAAACCAGGACAGCGCGTTGAATTGCCAGTGCAGGGGTTGTCCCAGAACGCTGACAGAGAAACTGGAACTGACAGCCGGACTGCCATAAGCCAGTCCGGCCATCCCCATTAACAGCAGGCATTGCAAACCGAGCAAAACGCTGGAAAGCCATCCCGCGCTGCGCAGCTTTTGGGCAAATCCAGTCACGATCACACTGAGCAGGGAAAGAATCAGCAGGCCATCGAGAAAATTCATAACGATGCCTCCTGTGTGGCATTTTTATGCTCCAGAACCGGCGTAGGATTGACGTTGAATGTGGTACGAATATACAGCGCTCGATTACTGCTTTCGGCGGCGATGTGATACAGTTTTGAGCCGAGCGGGGTCAACGTCAGCAGCGCACTCAATAGCACCACGGCAAACAACGACATAACACCAGTGTTAGACGCGAGGCGCAGTTCGCTGCTGCGATCACTTGCTGAATACAGCGTGACTGCTATGCGGATCAAATACTGGGCCTCGACCACCGTGGCAATCATCAGCACTGCCAGTGCGATGTAGTAAACCGATGTGTCCATTCCGACCAGTCCTGACATCAATAGCATCTTGGCCCAGAAACCGGGTAGCGGCGGTACACCGATCAGCGAAAGTGCAAACAGCACAAACAGTGCGGCGGCCAGTGGCGATAATCGGGCTGCTCCGCGCAGGCTGTCGGTACCGTGATTCCACTTTTCTGTGAGCAGAAACAGTGCCGGTTTAACCACCAGATGATGCAGCATCATGGCGATTCCTGCGAACATGCCGGCTTCGCCGGGTATCGAAAACGCCAGCAGGATCATGCCGAGCTGGCCGATGGAAGAATACGCAAACATTCGTTTCAAATCCTGCGCGCGCCAGGCGGAGAATTCACCCCAGATGATACCGAGTACTCCGAATACCAATAGCATCAGGCCGGCCTCGCTATCGTCATAAGCCACCACCAGAATGCGCACAATAGCGAGAACAGCTAGCTTGGAGACCAGCCCGGCGAGCAGCGCACTGGTGCGTGTGGAGGCAGTAGAATACACCTCGGCTACCCAGCCATTGAGTGGAAAGATTTCTGCCTTGACGCCGATGCCGAGCAAAATCAGCGCGAAGGCAGATAGCCCCAGCGGATTATCCAGCCGCGAAGATAGCAACCCGAGCTGTGCCAGATTCAACGTACCGGTTTGTGTGTAGATCAACGCGATACCGGTCAGCGCCAGCACAGTGCCCAGACCGCTGATCAGCAGATAGCGAAAGGCAGCAGCAAAGGAGCTGGCCTGCCGGTTGGCGGCGGCGAGACCAAAACTGGCCACCGAAATCAATTCATAGAAAACATAGATATTGAACAGATCGCCGGATAACGCCAGCCCGCTGGAAGCGGCCGCAAGCAATAACAGCACAGTCTGCTCACGCAGGTTTTGCTCATATTGATAAGGCCACAGCAACAGCATCAGCAGCGGGATGATCGTTGCCATCAGCAGCGCCAGCTGATCGAGGTGAAATGAAACGCCGACCGGTGGCAGAAATCCGCCAAGCGCAATAGAAACCGGGTACTCCAGTGCTTTGAATACAATAACCGCTGACCACATCATGACCATCAACACCAGTGGCCCGGTGATGCGCGCAGCGATGCGCGAGCTGGCATGAATCAGCGGCAATAAAAATGCAACCAGCAACGGCAGCGCAATATTGAGGACGATACTATTCATTATTCGCCCTCTTTGCGGTGGACTCTGGAGGTGAAGGTAGCGGGCGTCTTCCCCTGGGTTGCTGTGCACTTAGCAAATCATCCACTGCGGCACTTTTATTGATATCAACCATCATGCAGGCATGGACTTCGCGCATATTCAGAGTACCGTATCGCTGGTGGATGCGAATAATCAATGCCAGTGCGAGCGCCTGAATGCCAACGCCTATGACGATGGATGTCAGCACCATCGCCTGCGGCACCGGATCGACCATGTTGCTGGTGTTGAGGGTTTGCAACGCATCGTCTTGCAGAATCGGTGCCACAGCGCCAAAGCGGAAACCGGCAATTACCAGCAGCAGGTTGCCCCCGGCTTCGGCGATTGCCAGCGCCAGCACCATGCGGAAGATATTCTGATGCAGGACAACACCGGCGATGCCGATCACGATCAGCCCCATAGCGCCGAAATACAATAACCATTGCAGAGCGACCGGGTTCATTTCGATCGGATTCATTTTTCGGCCTCCGCAGCATGACTCGAGATACCTGCGAGATTGGCAAGCAAGCCGGAAAGCTCAGCGCCGACCTTGAGACCGACTGCAATGTACAACAAGGGAAGACTGCCAGCTGAAAATAAATGGCCGATCACACCGTGTTCAAACAGGGGTTGTAAAAAAGCCTGACCGGAAAACAAGGCCGTCAGCCCGATGAGGATAAACGCTGCGCCGGAAAAGCCTTCGACCAGCGCAATCCCGCCATGATTTATACTGCGACCGGGAATCGCCAGCAGTGGCAGAAAGAATGCGCCGGCCAGAATCACGCCGCCCTGGAATCCGCCGCCCGGGGTCAAGTGGCCATGCACGATGATGTAAAGCCCGAGCGTCAACAACAATGGAAAGAATAACCGCACGCTGCTACCAAGGATGCTGCCATCTTCCCGCTGTTCGGTTTCAGACGCTTCATCGGTCATGGCAAAACTGCCCAGCACCATCGAGGTGGCAGTCGCCGCGGTGAACAGAATTGCAATCTCGCCGAGCGTGTCGATACCGCGATAACCGAGTACGACCGAAGTCACCAGATTGGCTGCGCCGACCTCCTTGACGGCATTGTCGAGTATCGCCGCACCAATCAGCATCGGTGCATCGCCCAGCGTGAATTGCCACGCAATGACCATCAATAAAAAAGCCAGTCCGCCGGAGAATAGCAGTGCGGTCAGATTACGCATCGTTTTCAGTTTCCGCCGTCGTGGTTTGTTTGAAGCGATGTATTCGATTGAGCGTCAGCGCGAGGATAATGGCACTGAGGCCGGATCCGACCACGGCTTCGGTCATCGCCACGTCCGGTGCTTGCAGAATCACGAACAGGATGGATAAAGCCAAAGAAACCGCTGCACTCAGGGCTACCGCCGAAACCTGGCTTTCCACCAGCAGCATCGATACCGCCGCCAGTAACATGATGAAAACCATTAATGCCACCAGCCAGATCATGGTGTTTCTCCAGTCTGTGATAGGCTGGTTTCCACCTCAGCTTTTTCGCTGGCCGGAATGCGCCATGGCTGCTTGCCCGACAGGTAAACCGCTCGCGCAAGAACCGAAGAGCTGACCGGGCTAGTGAACAACAGGAAACCCCCGATACAGAGTAATTTGCTCCACCACGCCGGATACAGTAGTGCAACGCCCAGCAGAATTGCAATCGAGCCCAGCGTCGCGGCTTTGGTACCGGCTTGAATACGGTTGTAAGTATCGGGCATACGCACCAACCCGAGAGCGCCGAGAAAGCAGAAAATCGCGCCCAGCAGTATGAGCAAATCGGCGGCCAGTCTCATTGGACCCCCCTGCGAATTACCAGCGCAATCGCCACCGTTCCGATGAATGATAACGCCGCGAATACCAGGGCAACTTCAAGATACAACGCGCTGCCAAAATAGGCTGCCAGCGCCACCAGTCCGGCAGTGATCGTCACCGACAGCGTGTCCGCGCTGATCACTCGGTCGGCTGCATCCGGCCCGGCAAGCAATCGAATCATGCCGAGCAGCAGTGCCAATGCCATAAAAATGGCAGCCAATTGTTCGATCAGGTTCAGTTCCATCATTTTAGGAATCCCGAGATGTGTTTTTCAAAACCGGCGGCGATATCGCGCGTGGCGCTGGCGAGATCGACATCGTCCGGTGCTGCGATCCAGTGCACCAGAATCTTGTTGTGACGTAACTCGACCGATAGTGTTCCCGGAGTCAGCGTAATGCTGTTGGCCAGTAACATTTGGCCCAGCTTCGAGGTCAAGCTGGTTTCGACTTCCACCAATTCCGGACTGATGGGTAATGAAGGTGAGAGCACGCGCCGCGCCATGTCGAAGTTGGCGATAATCAGCGCATAGAAAAAATATCCCAGATAGCCGATCATCGAAATCAGCGCCATTGGGGTGTATCGCAAGCCATTGAATATATCGATATAGGGTGCTGACAGCATGGAAACCAAAGCGGCGCTGACCAACCCGGTCACCAATTCTTCGGGAGAAACGCTGGCCGATAGCAATAACCAGAGCAGTAGCATGGTTCCGAACAGGAACAAGTGGTGATGCAAATTGTTAAACATACGGATACCAGTATCCACTAAGAAAGAAATGTCTGTCCCGGCTCGGGATGAAGATTAAACAAGCGTAAATCAGAAAGCCCATTTTTCAGGTTTTATCCTGTCTATATAAAAAATTCTAATATATCCGGAGCGTTTGCATCTTGATGCAGATCAAGACAAAGAGTGTTTTGCCCGTTTCCGGACTAATCCTTTTGGTCGCTGTATCGTCCAGGTCTGCAGCGTTATAATTCGCCGAGATCACTCATCCAGACACGTAATGAAAATCCTGCACACATCCGACTGGCACATCGGCCGCCAGTTTCATCATGTCTCGTTACTGGAAGATCAGCGCCATGCGCTGACGCAACTGGTGAATTTGATCGAGCGCGAGTCGGTCGATGTATTGCTGGTCGCCGGCGATATCTATGACCGCTCGGTGCCGC
>JANTFI010000117.1 GCA_024763505.1 Gammaproteobacteria bacterium | reverse complement strand
GTCGCAATGGCGGACATGACTGGGCGATCATCCGTCTCGGCCATGCCGGATTGATTCACGGAGTGGATATTGATACCTCACATTTCACCGGCAATTTCCCGCCGGCAGCTTCGCTGCAGGCTTGTCATACCGATGAACCAGACGAAGCCACGGCGTGGACGACTATCATTGACATTACTGAATTGCAAGGCGATAGCCATCATTATATATCGGTAGAAAATGATCAGATCTGGACGCACTTGCGGCTGAATATCTTCCCCGATGGCGGTGTCGCCCGGCTGCGTGTGTTCGGGCAGATACATTGTAATTGGCAGAAAAAAGACCCCGTCGCCTTATACGAATTATCATCAATGGAAAACGGGGGCAGAGCAATTGCCTGGAATGATGCGCACTTTGGTCGGGTCGAAAATCTGATCGCTCCCGGAAAAGGGGTCAATATGGGAGATGGCTGGGAAACCCGCCGTCGCCGCGAGCCGGGCAATGACTGGTGCATTCTCGAACTCGGTCATCGCGGGGTGATCGAGCAGGTGCTGGTCGATACGGCTTACTTCAAGGGCAACTACCCCGACCGTTGTTCGATTCAGGCGGCCAACATCGAATCGGCCTCTACGGCTTCGCTGATTACACAGAGTATGTTCTGGCAAGATTTACTACCGCCGCAAAAGCTGGAGATGGATCGCGAATTCATCTTTGAAAACGAGCTCAACGATATCGGCGTAGTCACCCATATCCGCTTGAATATCTTTCCTGACGGCGGGGTCAGCCGGTTGCGACTGTACGGGAAAATCGCATGAATAAACTGGCCGTGTCTCCATTGACACAGGACGATTTTGCCCCATTTGGTGATGTCATCGAAGCGCGTGGCGAGCCATCTTTCACCATCAATAATGGCCTGGCTGACCGTTTTCATGCACTGGCCCGGGTGCAGATGGATGATCAGGGCGAAACCGTGATCAGCCTGGTGCACAGCCGTCGCCAGCCCTTACCGCATCAGGTGACGGTGGTCGAGCGCCATCCGCTGGCCAGTCAGGCTTTTATCCCTTGTGACGATACACCGTTTGTGGTCGTGGTCGGTAAGGCCGGTGAATCGATCTCGCCGTCCGGCTTACAGGCATTCATCAGCAATGGAGCGCAGGGCATCAATTATCACGCCGGCACCTGGCATGGATTATTGCTGACCCCTTATGCCGAGATGCGTTTTATTTGCGTCGATCGTGAATCCGCAACCGGTAATTGCGAGCAGCGTTTCTTCAGCGATGTACAGGCCTGTTTTCTCGACCTCGACTGAAGGCGTATAATCTTTTTTTTCTGTTACGTATTCAGGCAGTACAGTATGCACAAGGTTTTTATCAGCGCTCAGGAATTACTGGAAAGCTCATTCCGGCTGGCGAATAAAATCTATAACGATGGGTTTCGTCCGCAATTCATTGTCGGGATATGGCGCGGTGGCACGCCGATCGGCATTGCCGTGCAGGAATATTACGAGTACATGGGGGTTAGTACGGATCATATTTCGGTGCGCACGTCTTCCTATTATGGCATTCAGAAACAATCCAAGGAGATACGGGTGCATGGCTTGCATTACCTGATTGAAAACGCCAATTCCGAGGATGGCTTGCTGATTGTCGATGATGTATTCGACTCGGGCCGTAGTGTCGATGCATTGATCCGGCAGATTCAAAAGCAGTCACGCAAAAATACGCCGGGTGACATCCGGGTAGCCTGCACCTGGTACAAGCCACAGATGCGAGCCGTTGATATCGAGCCGGATTATTTTATCCACGAAAGCAACGAATGGCTGGTGTTTCCGCATGAGTTGGAAGGTTTGAGTTGCGAAGAAATCCTGACTGGCAAGACCGATCTGAAGAATATCCGGTCGCTGTTTTAGGCGCGGCCGACCGGCTCAAGCCAGTGGCGTTCCGGAAGTGGGAATATCGCTGTATAACCGTCGCACTTCAATTTCAATACGCAGCAGGGCATCGACACATTGCGGGTCGAACTGGCTGCCACGTCCGGCCGTGACTTCACGGAAAACCATGTCCAGCTCCATCGCATCCTTGTATACCCGATCAGTCGCCATTGCATCGAAAGCATCAGCCAGCGCGCAAATCCTGCCTTCCAGCGGGATGTCGGCGCCGGCCAGGCCTTTCGGATAACCGAAGCCGTTCCACTTTTCGTGATGGGTCAGAATAATGCGGCGTGCCATTGCCAGCATTTCTGTCTCCGGATTCTTCAGAATTTCAGCGCCTACCAGCGGATGGGTTTTCACCACTTCCCATTCCTGCAGGTCGAGCCGTTCCGGTTTGAGCAGAATCTGGTCGGGAATGCCGAGGTTACCGATATCATGCATCGGGGCAGCGTGCAAAATCATATCGCAATAACTTTTGTCCTGCTCCAGCGATCTTGCGATCAATGCCGATAACTGGGCCATGCGAGACAAATGCGCAGATGGATTGGGTAATTTGTACTCGGCAGCCTGCGACAACCGGAAAATTGTGGCCAGACTGTTTTCCAGTAAAGCCTTGTTGAGTTGTTCGTTTTCCTGCTGCTGTTTTTGCAGAGCCTCGGTCATGGCGGCAAAGGCTTCGGCGGTCTGGCGAATTTCGAGGTAACGGGTGGAAATCGGTCGAGTACTGTTCCAGTCTCCTCTCATGATTGCACTCGATTGCTCGCCGAGTTTGACGATCGGGCGACTCAGGCTGCGCGACAATACCAGCCCGAGCAGGCTGGCCAAAATGGCGATCACGACCGCCAGATACAGATTAAAACGCTGATTGTCGTGGAACACCCCGAGGTAGTCATCCTCGGGTACATAAATGCCGATAATCCAGGGCCATTGATGTTGCTGAAACGGCGTAAACACGGCTTGATAATAGATGCCGTCATGCTTGAAGCGAGTGATTTTCTTTTGCTTCAGCGAATAGGTGCTCGACAGCGGCATTTGTAGTGACTGGAAGGCAGCGCGTGCGATCGGGTCATCCAGTTCGGTGATCAGGTTAAAGCTGGTTTTATCGGGCTGCACACTGTTGCGTTTGATCTTGCGGGAGTCGGGGTAAGCCAGCACGCGACCATGCGTGTCAATGATAAAAGCCGAGCCATGCTGGCCGATCTTGAGCTTGGCGAGGAATGAGGAAATTTCATTGATTTCGATATCTACGCCGATGACGCCGCTGACTTCTTCCTTGTCTTCCGAGTTGTAGACCGGGCTGGAAATGGTGATGCCGGGTTGTTGCGAAGAAAAGAAAATATAGGGTTCGGTCCACACCAGACGATTGCGATGGATGGCCTTTTTATACCAGGGACGTTTGCGCGGATCGTATTGATCGCGATTGTCTTCGCGGGTTTCCAGCAACCGAAATTGCTGGTTGCGCCAGCTCAGCTGAACCCGGCGCTGATCGCCCTGATGCTCGATGATCTTGGTGCGGAAGCCCTGATCAGAGAATTCATCGTTGCGATTGACATAAATAAAATCGCCATTGTTGGTGCCGAAATAAATACCGGCAAACTGCGGGTAGAGCTTGAGCTGCTCGAAAAAATAGCGTTCCAGTGCTTCCCGGCTATGCTGACTGACGATATTGTTGTCAGCCAGTTTACGGGTTAATTCGGCGGCGGTTTCGGCGGGCTGTAAAAATTGCAACGAACGTTCGATCGCTTCACTCGAAACATTATCCATCACTTGATGCGCATGACCGATCAACACTTGCTGGGTGGTCGTCCAGGTCGATAACATAATGGTTGAAACGGTAATGACCATCAAACCGATAATGCTGAGGAATAGGATTTTCTTGATGGACATGCGAAATACTCGAATAAGGGCTGTCAGGATATAACAACCACTATAAAATGTAATCTGAAATCCGTGTCAAGACTGAGTCAAAAGAGCGACGATACAGCTGAGTTTCAGGTATATCACTATATTCTAATTTTGGGTATAATCACGCCCGAATTTTGAATCAAATCGACAGGAGATTGTTTTGGCCACCAACAACAAGAGTGAATTCTCAATATCCATCATGCTGGTAATTGCCCTGCTCGCGGCGATTGCAGTCATCTACCTCTTTATATTCAGCATGGCTGAAGATGGTTATGGCAAGAATATGGCGCGTATCAATCAGCAGGGCGATGAGGCGATCGCAGCCCGCATCAAGCCGATGGTGACACTGGATGATTTACTCGGCGACGCACCGGCCGAACCGATTGCCGTGGTGGCGCAAGTAAAATCCGGCAAGGATTTGTTCGATGGTGCCTGTGGCGCCTGTCATGCCACCGGTGCCGCCGGCGCTCCCAAACTGGGTGACAACGCAGCCTGGGGGCCTCGTGCCGAGCAGGGCGTCGATGGCTTGCTGGCTTCGGCTAAAGCGGGTAAAGGCGCGATGCCGCCCAAAGGTGGTTCTTCATACAGCGATGCCGAGATTCAACTCGTGATCGAATACATGCTGACCGAAGCCGGATTGATGGAAGCCTCACCCGCTCCGGCGGCTGCGGATTCGGCGACAACTGCAGCTGAAGACGACATGCAAAATCAGGCCTCTGTGATGGACGTTGCGCCGGATGCTCCTGCTCATGATCTGGCGGCCGGTGAAGCCAATTATCAGACAGCCTGTTTTGCCTGTCACGGCACCGGCGCTGCCGGTGCGCCCAAGCTGGGTGACCACGCTGCCTGGGCCGATCGCGTGGCCCGCGGCTTTGATGATCTGGTCAACAGCGCGTTACACGGTAAGGGTGCGATGCCACCGAAAGGGGGCAATGCCTCTTTGAGTGACGAAGACATCAAAAACATCGTCGCCTTCATGATGGAAAAAGCCAAATAACGCAACTACCCGCATCCGGTAACCCCGGATCCTTGTGGCGATTGAAAGCCCGGCACCACTTTGTGGTCGCCGGGCTTTTTATTGCCCGTTGGTTCGATCCAGCAAAGCCGATCGCCGGTAGCCGATGGCTTCACCGATATCGGCCGGGGTAATGTTCGGCCTGGCGGCAAGATCGGCCAGTGTGCGCGACAGTTTGAGCAAGCGATGATAACTGCGCGCCGATAGTTTCAGCTTGTCGATGGCTTGTGCCAGCAATTGATGGCTGGCCTTGTCCAGCGGACAAAACTGTTCGATCTGGCGATTATCCATTTGCCCGTTCAGGCAACCCTGACGGGCCAGTTGCAACTCTCGTGCTGTCGCCACGCGCTGGCGAACGCTGGCACTGCTTTCCTGATCTTCAATACGTTGCTGCAGTAACTCCTGCGGCTCCAGCCGCGCCAGCTCAATCTGGATATCGATGCGATCGAGCAATGGTGCGGATAATTTATGTCGGTAACGCGCCAGCTGTTGCGGGCTGCAGCGACAGGCGGCGACTGAGTCACAACTGCCCGGGCAGGGGTTCATGGCGGCGACCAACTGGAATTGTGCCGGAAAGGTTGCCTGCCGGGCGGCCCGGGAAATATGAATCTGTCCGATTTCCAGCGGCTCGCGCAAGACTTCCAGCGTCTTGCTGTCGAACTCCGCCAACTCATCGAGAAACAATACGCCATGATGAGCCAGCGAGATTTCGCCGGGCTTCGGTTGTGAGCCTCCACCGACCAGCGCCACCGCCGAGGCGGTGTGGTGCGGCGCCCGAAAAGGCCGCAACCGCCATTGCTGCAGATTCGGCGGTTGGCCGTTACTGATCGAGTGAATGCTCAGGGTTTGCAGCGCCTGCGTTTCATCGAGCCGCGGCAAAATACTGTTGAGTCGTTGTGCCAGCATACTCTTGCCAGTGCCGGGTGGTCCCATCATCAACAGATGGTGTTGCCCGGCTGCGGCCAGTTCCAGCGCACGTTTGGCGCGACTTTGTCCGAGCACTTCCGACAAGTCCAGCGGGTTGTTTTCGCTATCGTCATCCGTCACTCTGGCGGATACCTGTGGCAGTGGATCGCCGCCATTGAAATAGCGGCAAACCTGCGCCAGCGTGTCGGCATGACGCGCATCGAGCTGGCGGATGAATGCCGCTTCCGGTGCGTTTTGCGGAGACAACAGGGCACGCTTGCCGGCTTGCTGACAAGCGATCAGCGCGGGCACCAGCCCGTGCACCGGGCGCAATTCACCACTCAGCGCAAGTTCGGCAAAGAATTCAAAATGCGATAAATGTTGTGCATGGATCTGGCCGGATGAAGCCAGAATGCCGAGCGCGATGGCGAGGTCGTAGCGTCCGCCTTCTTTCGGCAGATCGGCCGGGGCGAGATTGACGATGATCTTGCGAACCGGAAATTCAAAACCCGAATTGATAATCGCCGAGCGAACCCGGTCGCGGCTTTCACGCACCGCCGCCTCCGGCAGTCCGACGATGGAAAAGGCCGGCAAGCCATTGGAGATATGCACTTCAACCTGGACGGCGGGCGCATCCATGGCCTGTTGCGCGCGTGTACCCAGTTCGGTCAGCGACATGGTCATCCCTTACTCTGATTTGTGAATCCGCCTACAACATAGCAATTTTGAATGCGGCTGTCACGGCAGGTTGCGTGCGCGGCGCAGGCTTCAGTCAGCGGGCGGCAGGTAGGGTTTGACCAGATTGGCCATCATGCGGATGTGGTCTTCGCGGTCATTCAGGCAGGGGATGTAGTGATACTGCTCGCCTCCATATTGCAGGAAAATATCGCGGTTTTGCAGCTGGATTTCTTCCAGTGTCTCCAGGCAATCGACGGAAAAGCCGGGGCAGACTACATCGATCTCCTTGAGTCCGCCTTCGGCCAGTCGTTGCAGCACTTCGGAGGTATAGGGTTGGATCCATTGCTGCTTGCCGAAGCGCGACTGGAAACTCATGCCCCATTGATCCTTGCCCAACCCCATGATGGTCGCCAGCAGATTGGCGGTACCACTGCATTGATCATAATACGGGTCACCGAGCTCGATATTGCGTTGCGGCAAACCATGAAAAGACATCAACAGAAAACGCTGGCGTTTTTGCTGTTGCCAGTGCTGCTGAATCGAATTGGACAGCGCCAGAATGTAATCCGGGTCACCGTGATACTGGTTGATGAAATGGACTTCGGGCAGATCGCGCCGCTTTTTCAGGATTTCAGCCAGATGGTCATAACTGGTGGCCGTCGTGGTCGCCGAGTTTTGCGGGTACAGCGGCAGGATCACCAGACGCTCGAAGTCTTCATCGAGCAGACGATTAACCACCTGATTGAACGAGGGTTCGCCGTAGCGCATCATCAGCTCGACCCGCACTTCATCGCCGAGCATTTTTTGCAACGCCTGTTGCTGGCGCTGGCTGATGGCGAGCAATGGTGATCCTTGCTCGGTCCAGATCTGGTTATATGCGTGCAGCGCGGTTTTGGAGCGAAATGGCAGAATGATCAGGTTCAGAATCAACCACCAGGGCAGGCGCGGAATCTCGACCACGCGCGGGTCGGACAAAAACTGCTTGAGGAAGTGCCGCACCCCGGCTCGGGTATTTTCGGCAGGTGTACCGAGGTTGGTCAGAATGACGGCTGTTTTGTTCAGACTCATGGCGCTAGTACAGATTATGGTAAAGGCGGGATTCTACCGCTCTGCTGCAGCAGAGGGGAGTTTTTTATCCATGAAACGGATAATTGAAATTTATTAACAGATAAATATTACCTATTGAAAATTAACAGTTTCAGGCTTGACAGGAAAAAGATATGCACACATGCCCGGGGTTAACCGATGTGTTCAGAGTTCCTACCGCTGATTATCACCAGCATGGAATAATTTAAGTTAAGTAATTGATTTATATTAACTTAACCGTTTGATGGGAATTTGTTCAAAATAACAGGCAGGCAAGCTTGATGCGCATTCCGGGGTTTTATGAGACCTCTGTCCACAGAGTTATCCACAGAAAATGTGGATAAAAAAATATCTTGATGAAGCTCAAGGAGTTAGCGGATTTTAACTAGAATTTACTTCAACAAAACGACCTAAGCGTATAGCGTATTTCTAGCCCGGCTACTGCGTGAATGGCGATCAATGATAAACTGCGCGCTGGATTTTCAAACGATAACCTGATGCCGCAACTCCCTAGAGTTTGTTCTTTTGCGCTTGCTCTGCCGCTGTACCGGCAGTTCGATTATGTGTTGCCCGACGGGATGCCGGCACAGCCCGGTATGCGCTATCAAGTGCCGTTTTCCGGCGGCCACAAAATGGCTGTGCTGGTGTCACCGGACGGTGCTGCAGCGGAAGGTCAGGTAATTAAATCGGTGCTGGCCTGTTTCGAGTCTGCGCCATTGCTGTCTGCGCATTTGCTTGAGCTGGCGCACTGGGTGGCGGATTACTATTGCCAGCCGCTGGGTGAAGTGCTGTTTCAATTTCTACCGGTGCTGGCGCGCAAGGCCGGGCCATTACCCGTGAACAGTTACAGCCGCTGGCTGGCAAGCGAAGTGGATGCGGACAAACTGGCCGCGCTGCAACGCCGTGCGCCTCGCCAGTCCGCAATCATGCAGGCATTATTGCAACAGCCGCAGGGGCTGGATGCCTTGCAACTCAAGGAGGTTCATAGCGGCTGGCGCGCGGCGATCAAGCCGCTGCAAAAGCGCGGTTGGGTAAGCCAAAAGTCATGTGAAAGCCTCCCCGCAACCCAGCTCGAGCCGCAGCCGGGACATCCGCTGACCGATGATCAGCAGCAGGTTTTCGAGGCGATCCGGCCGACTCTTGATCATTTTCAGGTGCATTTACTGCATGGCGTGACCGGCAGCGGCAAAACCGAAGTCTATCTGGCGCTAATGCAACCGGTGCTGGCACGCGGCCAGCAAGTGATTTATCTGGTGCCGGAAATCGGCCTGACCCCGCAATTACTGCAACGCCTGCAAATGGCGCTCGGCAATACCGTGGTGACTTCGCATTCTTCGCAGACCGATCTGCAGCGATATCGCAGCTGGGACCAGTTTCATCGCGGCGCGGCGCAAGTGTTGATCGGCACCCGCTCGGCATTGTTTGCCAACAGTGACAAAATCGGTTTGCTGATTATCGATGAAGAGCATGATGCCTCGTTCCGCCAGCAGGATGGCGTGCGCTA
>JANTFI010000116.1 GCA_024763505.1 Gammaproteobacteria bacterium | reverse complement strand
TGACTCTCGCGGATCACATTCATTGCCAGCATTTGTTCGATCAATTGATAGCTTTGTTGCAGATTATTATCGAATTCCTGTTTTTGAAATTCGTCGCGCGTCAGTAAATAGGTACTCAATCCGGTTGCAGCCGCCTGCAAGCTGGCTTCCAGACTGATGGCATTGATCACGGCGGGTTGCGATTGATTGGCAATGTAATCAAACGATGCGGTCATTTTATTGAGGTTATTCAGGGAGCTGACTCCCTGTAGTGCAAGCACCAGGAGAACCACCGAAAATGCCAGCCAGATCTTGTATTTGATCGACAGGTTGTTAAAAAAATGCATGGCTTCGCTCTTCAGGTTATTTGTTTGGTATGGTTTTTATTGGTTGACCGCTTCACTTTCAGGCTGGTACAGATCCGGGTGCCGCATAAAACTGTCGACATCCAGTAACATCACCATTTTTCCTCCGACATCTACCAGCCCGGAAATAAATTCAACATCGACCCGGTTTCCAAAATCGGGGGTTTTGCGGATTTCGTCACTGCCTGCATTCATCACGTCCGACACATCGTCAACCACGATGCCGGCGATTCTCTGTTCACCCTCGATTACAGAGCGAATGATGATCACCACGGTCGTACTGTCGTATTTCGGCTCGGGCATGCCCATGCGCAGACGCAAGTCCACGACCGGGACCGCAGTGCCGCGCAAATTGAGCACGCCCATAATGTAGCGCGGTGTATTGGGAATCCGGGCGACTGGCTCCCAGCCGCGAATCTCTTGCACGCTGAGAATTCGTAACCCGTAATCTTCATGACCGATGCCAAACGTCAGGTATTGATCGGAGGATGACAAGTGGGTCAAACTGTCTACTTCATTCGATTCACTCATGCTCAGGCCACCTTTGCAGGTTCGGAGGTAAGTTGCCGGTTCAGTTTCAATATGCCGGGCATGTCCATGATCAACGCGACCGTGCCATCACCGAGTATGGTTGCACCGGAAAAGCCTTCTATTTTTTTGTAGTGGCTCTCCAGCGATTTGATGACCACCTGTTGCTGACCGAGTAATTCATCGACGAATAATCCGACATGCTGGCCTTCGGCCTCGACCACTACCAGCAACCCGTCTTCCAGCGAATTCTGGCTTGGCTGGCCAATACCAAAGACATCGTGCAATTTGATAATCGGAATATATTCATCGCGCAGTTTGAAGGTTTCGCCCTGTCCGCCGACGCGGTTGATCATTTCCGGTTTGACTTGAATCGATTCAATGATCGAAATGATCGGAATGATGTAATTCTCGTCTCCGACCTTGACCGTTTGCCCATCGAGTATGGCCAGCGTTAACGGCAAACGAATGGTGATTGTGGTGCCACTGCCCAACTCGGAATCGATTTCGATGCCACCGCCGAGCTCCTGAATATTGCGCCGCACCACATCCATGCCGACACCACGCCCGGACACATCACTGACCACGGCTGCGGTCGAAAATCCGGGCATAAAAATCAGTTCATAGACCTGTTTATCGCTCAGTTCATCCTGTTCGGAAACCAGACCTTTCTCGATCGCCTTGCCGAGCAGTACATCCCGATTCATGCCACCGCCGTCGTCCTTGATTTCTATTACGATATTGCCGCCCTGATGATAGGCATTGAGCTCGATGGTGCCGGTTTCCGGTTTGCCGGCTGCGACCCGAACGTCCGGTTCTTCGATGCCATGATCGAGGCTGTTGCGCACCAGATGTACCAGCGGGTCGCCAATCTTTTCGATAACGGTTTTATCCACTTCTGTGGTTTCACCAGACAGTTTCAGATCGATTTTCTTGCCCAGCTTGCCCGACAAGTCTCGCACCAGCCGGGGGAAGCGGGAAAAGGTGAAACTGATCGGCATCATCCGAACCTGCATCACGTTTTCCTGCAACTCACGGGTATTTCGCTCCAGCTGCATCAATCCGTCGCGCAGTTTTTCGATATCCTGCGCGGTGACGGTTTGTTTATCCTCGATCAATTCCCCGAGCAATCCCAGCATCGACTGGGTGATGACCAGTTCACCGACCATATTGATCAGGGCATCAATCTTGCCGGTTTCCACTCGGATCGATGTGGCAGCCTGAGCTCCGCCGCCAGAGCCCCCACGGCGCTCATTCTTGCGCCGCTCCGTGGCGCGGCGATTTTGGGCTTTTGCGCCCCGGTCGGTTTCGCGCCGCTGGGGAATCGGCAGTGTCGATTCGCTCGACGAAGCGGGTGATACAGGCTCATCGACCGGCACGGCGACAGTTTCCGGCGCAGCCAGGGGGGTGATCTCCAACTCGCAGATATCTTCGACCCAGGCGAATACTTCATTCAACTGCTCGCGACTGGCCGACGTATGTAATTCCATGTCCCAACTCAAATAACAGTCTTCCGGCTCCAGCGCTGCAAAATCCGGTACTGACTCGAGCTGGCTGGTCAGCGTTAATTCGCCTAGTTCCCGCAATTCGCGAATCAGCGGCAACGGATCATTCGCTGTCTGGAACAGGTTGGGATGAGGCGCAAAATGAATCTTCCAGCCTGCTGGTAAAGTCAGTGGCGCAGGGGGTTGATGATTTGCGGCGGCTTGCGTTTCAGGTTTCGCCGCTGCCGAGGCACTCGAACCGGGGTTTTTCAATTCTTGCTCGAGTTCACCCTGATGTTCAGCCACCCGGTCCGCATCAGCCTCTTCATCATTTTGCGCGGCTTCCAGCATTTCTCGCAGGCAATCGACCGAGCGCAGCAGAATATCGGCATTGTGGGTGGTGATTTCGCGCTTGCCATCACGTACTTCATCGAGCAGGGTTTCCATAACATGCGTGAAATCGGAGATCGATTTGAAACCGAAGGTGCCCGAGCCACCTTTGATTGAATGGGCCGCACGGAAAATACTGTTGATGACTTCATCATCGACATCGCCAGGTTCGAGATCCATCAATCCGCTCTCCATCACTTCCAGCCCTTCGAAGCTTTCTTCGAAGAACACCTGGTGAAACTGAGCCATATCAATCGACATGCCGGACACTCCTGGAAATGAAAAGACGGTAACTCTGATAAGAGCCCGTATTAGTCAAATTTAACTGACAGTATTTATAGTGCATTCCATCGAAAATTGAGAATTTATTGGTTTGCTACCGATTTCTTCTGTATCGCCAATTTCGCAGGAATCTTGAGGAATTTCTTGGTCTCCCCCGCATTTGTTAACTGAATTTCTGGTGCCCTCGGGATATAATCCGCTGATCTTGTTTACCCGGCCCGGTTGGTCCAAATCACTATCATGCCAGACAGCACTTTTACTCGAATGCCGCGTCATGCCGTCAAGGTGGGGCATATCACTATCGGCGGTCAGGCGCCGGTGGCGGTTCAATCCATGACCAATACGGATACGGTCGATATTCTGCCTACCGTGCAACAGATCAAACAGTTGAGCGATGCCGGATCCGAACTGGTCCGTGTGACCGTCAATAATGAGCCGGCTGCCGCCGCGATCGATGAAATCGTCACCCGCCTCGAAGATGACGGCTATCGAGTTCCGGTGGTTGGAGACTTTCATTTCAACGGCCACAAGTTACTGGAAAAATACCCAATGTGCGCCCGCCGGCTGGCCAAGTACCGCATCAATCCGGGCAATGTCGGCCGCGGTAAACGGCGCGACATCCAGTTTCAGCGTATGATCGAGTTCGCCATCGAAAATGACAAACCGGTACGCATCGGCGTCAACTGGGGCAGCCTCGACCCGCAAGTGCTGGCTACTTTGATGGATGAAAACGCGAAGGCGGAAAATCCGCTGGAGTTGACTGAAATCAACCGTCTGGCCGTCATACAGTCGGCTCTCGACAGTGCCGGGTTCGCCGAACAACTGGGGCTTGGCAGCGACAAGATCATCATCAGCTGCAAAATGAGCCGCGTGCAAGATTTGGTCGCGGTATATCAGCAGTTAGCCAGAAAGTCTCGCTATGCATTGCATCTGGGATTGACTGAAGCTGGTATGGGCGACAAAGGAATCGTAGCGTCTACCGCTGCCCTGTCGATTTTGTTGCAGCAAGGGATCGGTGACACCATCCGCATATCCCTGACGCCGGAACCCGGCAGTTCGCGTAGCCGCGAAGTCAAGGTAGCCCAACAGATTTTACAGTCACTGGAGCTGCGATCGTTTTCGCCAACCGTTGTAGCTTGCCCCGGCTGCGGACGCACTAGCAGCGATTATTTTCAGGTTCTGGCCCAGCAGATTCAACAGCGTATGGACGCATCCATGCACTTGTGGCGTGAACAATATCCGGGGGTCGAGTCATTGAATGTTGCGGTCATGGGCTGTGTTGTGAATGGTCCGGGCGAAAGCAAGCATGCCAATATCGGGATCAGTTTGCCGGGTAACGGTGAACAACCGGTCGCGCCGGTTTATGAAGACGGGGTCAAAACAGTAACGCTCAAGGGCGATAATATTGCTGCGGAATTTATCGAGCTGGTTGAACAATATGTAAGCCGGACTTATTCGCCGATGGAATCAGCCTGAGCAGGCAACCGGCAAGATGAATGCTTACAGAATCTGCACGATTTCGGCGGCCACCTGATATTCATCATCGGCTTGCTTTTCACAGCGCGCTACAACCGTATTGGCGGACATGGGAGGCGTAATATCGCTGACCGGAGTAAGCCTGATCTCGACATGGCTGCCAGGGGCAATGGCTTCACTCGAGATAAACAGAACGCCCTTGGCGCTCAGGTTGAGCACTTTTCCGGTCTGGCTTTGAGCGCTTTCAGAAACCTTGAATTGCAGGCTGCAGTCCATTGCCATGCGCTGAAAATCTCGTTTTTCGGAAAAATCCATCTCTGAATACCTGACAGTTTATTCAATATCAAACAGCTTGCCGAAATTGGCAACATCCAGAATTTTTTTCACATCGGCTGAAACATTGGTGATTTTGATGCGGGATCCTTCACCACCCGCGTGTTCGCGTAATAGCAGCAACATGCCCAGGGCAGAGCTGTCGAGATAATCCGTGCCGGAAAGGTCTACCGTGTATTGCACATCACTACCTGATGTATCGACATACGCTGAACGAAATTCATCGTACAACTGGAAATCAAATTTCCCGGAAACGGCGATGACAACTTTTTTTCCGTTATCGGTAACCGTGCTTGTAATAGACATAAGTGAACCTGTTTTTTAATTGATAGGGCGAGTAAATTGCGTACTCTGATTGTAGTGTAAAAGTTTTACAAATCAGCAATATTTCCAGTTTAGCAATGTTCAGCCGCTGCATGCCAGCGCAATCTGAACCCGAAAGGAGCAATTAAAACATTTCAATTTCTCCCTGTTCCATTGATTTCTGGCTGACCGCTTTATTCAGTGGAGATGCCCATTCCTGCTTCAGCGCTCCGATCTGCAGCTCGAGCTGTTCGATCAATGCCTGCATGCGGGTTTCATCCCGGGGCAATTCGGATAATTTGTCATTCAATTTACTGATCAGTTGATCCAGCCGTTGCGCATGTTCGCTACTATAATCGACAACCTGGGTGACGACATCCTCGAACTGCAAAGAGCGTACAGCCACCCCGACCGTTTGCGCAATGCCCTCTGACAAGTCGGATATCTGATTGATATCCTGATCCAGCCGCTGATTATAATCACCCACCGACTGCAACATTTCATCGACTCGGGTCTTGGCCGAAATGGTTGCGGTCATATCTCGTGATGCCATGCCTGATACCACTTTCTTGGCCTCGGCGATATCGCTCTGGGCTTGCCCTACCACACTGCGAATTTCATCGCTGAAACGATTCGAATGTTGCGACAGCTTGCGTACTTCATCCGCCACCACGGCAAAACCTCGTCCGGCTTCTCCAGCTCTTGCCGCTTCTATCGCCGCATTCAATGCCAACAGATTGGTCTGATTGGCAATCGAGCTGACATCCTTGAGCAAATCAAAGGCGCTATCCATTTGCCGGGATATATCATCTATTGCATGGACCATTTTCATACTGTTCTGGCTGGTCGAAACCATCAACTCGACAAACTGTTGCAGCAACTCGTTGGTTTCCCGGACAAAAAGCGAAATATTGAATTGTTCTGACGCGGAGCCGTCTTTTGTTTCATCGGCCGAGTCATCTGATTTAACCAGGCTTTGCACCAGTTTGCCCTGTTGCAGACTTTTATCATTCAAATCATGAAAGCTGCCGGAAAGGTTTCCGGTCGCATCGAGTACCACCGACTTGATTTGCCCGAGAGACTCGGTAATTTCTGTTGTTTGCGCAGTGACCAATTCATTAAAGCTGCAAAACAAAAGGTTGAATTGATTCACCACATCTTCATCTTGCTGCCTGATTTCTGGTGTATCCGAGCCGGACTTTCGGCTTTCAGTCTGCATCAATGCGATCGAGCTGGCCAGCAACAATAGAATCAACGCCGGCATCCATCCCGGCTGCAAGGCCAACTGCAACAGAGCCAATAGCGATGCAATCGCCAGTACGATCTGGCTCTTTTTAATTTTCGATAGTTTGAATTTTTTTACTTGAGGCATCTTTATTCGGTCTGATTTTCAATCACACGCTGGTACAAGATATCATCGGCCAGAGATGCGTAATCATGAGCCCCGTTACTGCGCCTGCTGTAATCAAAAATGGATTTCCCAAAACTGGGGCTTTCCGCCAGAGGTGCCGATTCGCGAATACAGGTAGACAATACCTGATGAGGAAAATAGTTAATCAGCTTTTGCCGAACCTGCCGGGAGAGCCGGCGGCGCATGGTGTAGCGGGTTAAGGCGATCCAGGTTACCAGCTTTTTATGCATGAATTTTTCGGCGCTTTTGAGGGTTCTCAGCAATTGGGACAAACCATGTAACGCCAGATAATCACTGGATACCGGGATTATGACTTCATCCACCGCAAACAGGGCATTGAAGTTCAGCAAGCCGGAGGTCGGAGGGCAATCGATCAGAACCATGTCATATTGATTTCGCAGCGGCTGCAATGCCTGCTGCAATATTTTCGCCTTGCTAGCACCCTGCGCGGCCAGTTTTTCGACTTCCCCAAGTCGATAGCCGGCAGGCAGTAGATCAAGATTTTCACGAACCTGGAGGATCAGATCCAGCCCGTTGGCCTGTTTTAGAAAAATATCATCGACTCCGCTCAAGCCACTGTCGGTCACACCGAGACTGATGGTCAAATGAGCCTGCGGATCGAGATCGACCGCCAGAATGCGCAGCTCCATATCCGCAAACGCGCTGGCAAGGTTGAGGCAACTGGTGGTTTTTCCGACTCCGCCCTTGTGATTCAGAATTGCCAGCATCCGTGCAGCCATATCACAGTAAAACAGACATCAACCCAGTGCTTTCTTGATCACGGCAAGCAACTGGTCGGGGTTGAAGGGTTTGACGATCCAGCCTGTGGCTCCCGCATTCTTGCCCGCCATTTTCTTGTCACTGGAAGACTCGGTAGTCAACATCAGCAATGGAGTAAATTTATAGTTCGGCAACTTGCGCAACTCGGCAATCAGGGAGATGCCATCCATGTTGGGCATATTGACGTCGGTAAGAACCAGATCGAAGGAACCGGATTTGGCTTTGTTCAGGGCAACCACGCCATCTTCCGCTTCAGTGACATCATGCCCGGCACTTTTAAGCGTGAAGGAAACCATTTGTCTCATGGAAGCTGAATCATCGACAGCCAGAATTGAAGCCATTCGTAACTCCTGATTGAATTTTCTAGGTGATAGTAAAGACTGATAGCGGAATCAGCCACAACCTGATACGTTTATGAATATAGCACTTATTTTAGAAGTTACTTTTTTAAATTGGCTCGATCTCTGGCCATATACCGGAGTAATTTCATCCCGGTCGCTGCATCATAAAGCACTGAGCCATGCACCCGGTTCAGATCAAAAAACGATCCGATATGTGGCTGATTTTACGACCATTATTTTCGGTCTTTCAAGAGACAACAATGCGGTGTCGGCCCGATTTTTTCGCTTTGTACAACGCTTGATCAACGCGCTTGAAATAGCGCTTGAAATCATCCCCGGCATGCAACATCGATAGCCCGATACTCATTCCCAGTTCTGCAAATTCCGGGCATTCCTGAACCTCCAACTGTTTCACGCTGGCGAGGATCCGTTCCCCGACATCGATTGCGCCCTGAATTTCGGTTTGCGGCAAAGCCGCAACAAATTCATCGCCTCCATAGCGGAAAAGCATGTCTGACTCACGCAAGCTGTTTTTGATCAATTGAGCCACTTGCTTGAGCAAACGGTCTCCGACATCGTGGCCGCAGGTATCGTTGATCTTCTTGAAACCATCCAGATCCATGATCATCATGGCCAGCCGCTGATCGTGTCGCTTCGCCAGACTGACTTCACGCGGCAACAGTTTGTCCATGGCGGCGCGGTTATTGATTTCGGTCAAAGGATCCCGGTAGGCCGAAGTGATCGCAATGTGATACATCAGTGCATTTTTCAACGGATAAACCAGTGAACAAAGCAGCTCTTCGAACTGGCAGACTTCGTTGGTGCTAAACGGCTCTTTTCGATACAGTGTAATTTCGCCCAAATCCATTTGTTCGATGGTCAGGTGATAATGCATGCTGTGTCGGTTTAAACGTCCTTGCTTGATCATAATATGCTGCATGTCAGCCACATAGCGATAGCTGCTATGAGGAATCAAGGATTTCATTTCATCTGAAAACACCCGCAGGATATCCTGCAAATCCAGATGCCTCGACAGCAAATCAGTAAGCTGCAAAATTTTCAGATATTGCTTATCGCTGACGACCTGTTCCGGCTTTCTGGAATCCAGCGCAATTACTTGCCCCTTGTGATTGGCCGCATCCGACAGGGATGTGATTTGTACCATAACGGATCACTCTGTAGTTTGAACTTTAATTCTCATATGCGATTTTTATGCCAAATTTATTTCCCTTTAATTTCAATAATTTACAAGTTAAACAAAATCTCGCATCTGAAGCCTGTCAATAATTTGTCGAAATAAGCCGATTTTGGGACAGAGAAGTCGGCTCTATCACGCCCTGTTGCGAATTGCCGATCGAGTTCCACCGGAAGCGTCAAATTTCTCCCCTGTT
>JANTFI010000115.1 GCA_024763505.1 Gammaproteobacteria bacterium | reverse complement strand
GTAAACCGCTGAAGATTCTCCGCCCGGAATCGCGCGATATCGATGACCCTTGCCGAGTCTTTTTCCCTGTTCGCTATTTTGCTGTTGCTGGCAGCCATTCCCGGTGCCAGCGTTGTGCTGGTGGTTTCTCGTAGCTTGACTGAGGGGTTGGCCAACGGCGTCGCCGTAGCTTTTGGTATTGTCTGTGCCGATGTACTGTTTGTCTTGTTTGCAATATCGGGACTGACGCTGATAGCGAATTCCATTGGCGGCTGGTTTTTGTTCATCAAACTGCTGGCTGCTGTCTATTTGTGCTGGCTGGGTATGGGCTTGCTGTTTTCGACCCAATCGTCGAATGAACACTTGGAAGCGCCTACTTTCTCTGCGACAGTATCTGGCAGTTTCGCGGCTGGTTTTCTATTGACCCTGGGAGATGCCAAAGCGATTCTTTTCTATGCCAGCTTGTTGCCAGCGTTTATCCATGTCGAATCTCCGGGCTGGTCGCTTACCCTGAACCTGATCACCCTGGTCGTCATCGCTGTCGGTTCGGTAAAAGTCGCCTATGCGATGCTGGCCCAACGTCTGGGTCAGCGACTGGCAACCGGAACCGGCTTTCTGTGGCTGCAGAAACTGTCGGGTTTGAGCATGCTGGGCGTCACTCTGTTTCTGTTACACAGCCTGTGGAGTCAGTTGTGACAGACGCAACCGCAAGGAATTTAGTTCGACACGATCGATGTTCCCGACTGCGGTGTTCAGCCGTGGCTGCATCGTATGTAAATCTGCATCCGCAAGGGTAGGCTCTCAATGACCGACCAGCAAGCCGTGGAGATTGACTCGATTTCGGATCAACCGCTCGGGCGAACGCAGCAATTGTTGCAAGTGCTGGCCATGCTGGATCTATTTCAAGCCGAAGGTGCGCGGATTCTGCACCTGCATTGCGCCGATATAGCGGCTATGGGCAATGCCCGCGCTCGCCTGCAGCCTCATACGGAAGGCTGGCGCAGAGCGGCCGATTTGATTGCGCTGTACCAGAGTCTGTACCGGCATCTGCATGGTGATGGCGTGCAAATGCGGCACTGGCTGCGCCGTCAGCATCCGAAATTTGCTCAGACACCCCATTTGATGCTGATTGACGAAGACCGCCTGCCCGAATTGCTTGCCTACTTGAGAACCACAGACGATTTGTACAGTTGATCTGAATCACGAAACGTCCGTTTATTTCAGTTTCGGGGTTGACGAATCAGAACAGAATGCATACATTGTTGCGAATCTTTCTCATTTGCATAAAAGCTTACATTGATGAACCTGACCCAACCCGAAGTCGGATATCGGGGCGAAATTTCCCGCATAGATGGTGGAGCAGAACTGAAGAAAAAACTGATGAGTCTGGGCATCCGCAAAGGCCAGCCGGTTCAGGTTTTGCACCAGCGCCATAAAGGCGTCGTGGTGATGAGCAATGGCAGCCGTGTGGCACTGGGTGCTGATGTGGCGTCGCGAATCCATATTCAACCGGTTGCTGTGAGAGTGCCTGCCGATCTTCAAACTGTGGCCCAATCATCATGACGACGATTGCGATCGCCGGCAACCCCAATTGCGGGAAGTCAGCTCTGTTCAATACACTGACCGGCATTCGCCAGACCACCGGTAACTGGCCCGGGGTGACGGTCGAGCGCAAACAGGGCTATTTCAATCTGAACCCGAATCAGAAAGCCACGCTGATCGATTTACCGGGGATTTACACGCTGGATGCGCTGTCGCTGGATGAAGAAGTTACCCGCAATTATCTGCTCAGCCGGGAAGCCGGTGTAGTAATCAACGTACTGGATGCCGCCAACCTGGAGCGCAATCTGTACCTGACTGTTCAATTGCTCGAGATGGGCGTGCCAATCGTGCTGGCGTTAAATATGATGGATATCGCGCGCAAGCGCGGAATCGAAATCGACAGTGACCAACTTGGTCAATTGCTCGGTTGCCCGGTGGTCAATATTGTTGCAGTTTCCGGGCAAGGCATTGATGAACTGAAGCAGGCATTACAGAAAGTAATTGACGACCCGGTTCGAGGTGGATTCAAACTGACGATGGATAGCGAAGTGGAAGGCGCCATCGTCGAAATTCGCAAACAGCTTCCGTCACAGGCCAAAGACTACAATGGCTATTGGCTGGCGTTAAAACTGCTCGAGGGCGATCAATCGGTATGTCCGCAATCTGCACCAGAAGATTTGCTGGTTCAAGTTGATTCATGGCGCAAGCACATTGAACAGGTGAGTGGAGAATCTGCCGATATTTTTATCGCCGATGCTCGCTTTGGGCACGCTCATGCTCTCAGCCAGCGCGTGGTTCGGGTTCGCGGCAAGGTGGGCAAATATCTGTCGGACCGGATCGATCAGGTGATTTTACACCGTTGGCTGGGCGTACCGATTTTTCTGTTCGTGATGTATCTGATGTTCATGTTCACGATTAATTTCGGTGGTGCCTTTATTGATTTCTTTGACGGGTTCGGTGCAGCCCTGTTTGTCGATGGCGCGGCTGAACTGATGCGTGCAGCCCATCTGCCGGAGTGGTTGATTCTGATCTTTGCCCAGGGCCTCGGCGGCGGTCTTCAGGTGGTGGCGACTTTCATCCCGATCATCACCTGTCTGTACCTGTTTTTATCGTTTCTGGAAGACTCCGGATACATGGCACGCGCAGCCTTTGTAATGGATCGTTTCATGCGCTCGATCGGATTGCCGGGCAAGGCATTTGTGCCGATGATCGTCGGATTCGGCTGCAATGTACCGGCGGTGATGGCGACCCGTACACTGGAATCCGAACGTGAGCGCAAACTGACGATCCTGATGAATCCGTTCATGTCTTGTGGTGCACGTTTGCCGGTGTATGTTTTGTTTGCAGCAGCTTTCTTTCCCAACAATGGACAGAATCTGGTGTTTGCCCTGTACCTGACCGGTATTTTGATGGCAGTCGCAACCGGGCTTGTGATGAAACATTCACTGCTGTCGGGCTCCAGCAGCGGGTTTTTAATGGAATTACCGACCTATCATGTACCGACACTGAAAGGTCTGTCGCTGCGCACCTGGGATCGGGTCAAGGTCTTCATTCGTGATGCCGGTCGCGTGATTATTGTCATGGTGCTGGCATTGAGTGTACTCAACTCCATCGGTACGGATGGCTCCATCGGCAATGAAGACAGTGAGCATTCGATTCTCAGTGTGGTCGGTAAGACCTTGACCCCTTTATTCGAGCCAATGGGTATCAAAGCGGAAAACTGGCCAGCGACTGTGGGCATTTTTTCCGGCGTGCTGGCCAAGGAAGTGGTGGTCGGGACGCTCAACTCGATTTACAGTCAGCTGTCGTCCGGCCCGAACAATTCCGTGGATTCGAACTATGACCTGCAAACGGCGCTGGTTGAGGCGGCGATGACAGTGCCACATAATCTGGCGGCGTTGGGCGAGGTGGTTCTCGACCCGCTGGGTATCGGCAGCGCCGATGTAACCGATACGGCTGTCGCGGCGCAGGATTTACAAGTCGCTTCGGGTATCTTTGGCATTATGGTCGAACGTTTTGACGGACAGGCCGGCGCTTTCGCTTATCTATTGTTTATCTTGCTGTATTTTCCCTGTGTTGCCACGATTGCCGCGATCGTAAGGGAAGCCGGCCGCGGTTGGGCCGTTTTTGTCGGTTTCTGGACAACTTCGGTGGCCTACAGCACTGCGGTACTTTTTTATCAAATCGCCCGTTTTGGCGAATCTCCTTTGCACGCCTCGGTGATTATCGCACTGGTGCTTGGCTATGCCTTGCTGCTGTTTTTCGGCTTGCGGTTGTATGCCGGGCGGAACGCTTCCACGAGGGTTGCAACGGCATGATCCTTCGTGAATTGAAAAGCTTTTTGCAGCAGCGCAGACAGGCCAGCTTGAAAGAGATCGCCACGTATTTTGATACCGATGAGCAAAGTGTCGCCGGAATGCTTGATTTCTGGTTACGCAAGGGACAACTCAGGCGCTTGCCCAATACTTCCGGCTGTGCGGGAAGTTGTTCCTGTTCGCACAAGGATGACAGTGATCTGTATCAATGGAATCCACAGCTCGGCGGGATTGCTATCGACCTGCCTGAGTCGTCTCCGCGGCAACCGGACAACAGTTGATTCTCCGGCGTTAACTGGTTAAGCTGGTTTTTTTCTGTGTCGAGTGTTGTATGAGCCGAATCGCGGCCCGACCTGTTATCAAGCTGCGTACGGTGAATAGCGGCGAGCATGAACCTGCCTCTCCAAAATCGCCCAGAACTATTGCCATCAGCAGTGGCAAAGGGGGCGTTGGGAAATCCACGGTGACACTGAATCTGGCCATCCAGTTATCCCGGCTGGGGCACCGGGTCTGTATCTTTGATGCCGACACCAATCTCGCCAATATCAATATCCTGACCGGCCTGTCGCCGCGCTACACCTTGTCCGATGTACTGGCGGGGCGTCAGACGATGGCCGATATTCTGCTCGATGGGCCGCAGGACGTTCGCATTGTACCCGCGGCATCAGGCATGTTGAATATGCTTGATCTGGATGCGACACAATGCCGGATTTTCTTGCAGGGGCTGTCGCAACTGGAGCAGCAGTTTGATTTTATTCTGATTGATACGGCGGCCGGTATCAGTGAATCGGTATTGTCTTTTTTACAGGCGGCCGGTGAGGTGATGCTGGTGATCACAGCCGAGCCGACTTCGCTCACCGATGCCTTTTCGTTATTGAAAGTATTACAGCAGCAAGGTTTTAATAAACCGTTTCAGGTGCTGGTCAATCGGGTGTCATCCTATGACCAGGCCAAACAGGTTTTGGGGCGGTTTTCATCGGCAGTACGGAAATATCTGAAGCTGAAAATCGTCCAGCCGGGTTATGTGCTGGATGATGAAAGGATTTCGCGTGCCGCGATGGCGCAACAGGCGGTTACACTGGCTTACCCGCAGGCGCAGGCGAGCCGTTGTCTGGAGCATTTTGCCCGGCGTATCGGCGAGCACGAAATAAACGGGACAGAGCAAGGGGGTGATCATTCACTGGCTGCCTATCTCGAGCAGCAGTACCGGCGGATGCAGAGCCAGCCTGTCTTCGCTGATGCAAAGAGCAACGAGTCAGTTTCTGCGATGAAGACAGACGAACTGGAAAGTTTTCTCCATCAGCTTCACTCCGCCCCCTTTGAAAAGGCCGAACAAATGGTGGCCCGGGTCAATCAAGCCTGGCTGGCAAGACTGGATCAACAGGCATTGCCACAGAGTTGGGTCGATACAGCCCAATATCGTTCAGCCATCCGTTTTGCCAGTAAATTGAATCAGTCACGCAAGCCGGAGTAATCTGGCGATGGCGCTGTGACAAAATTCTTGTCTCGCTATGTCTGGCTGTGGCGATTGACTACGGGTTTCGAGACGAAGAATCCAGAATGAAATTTGAATCAGCAATATAGAACCGTCAAGTTCAGCCAGCTTTAACACCACTCGACAGAGTCAGCAGTTTACTGATTTCCTGTTCCGGTAATGGACGGCCGAGCAGAAAACCCTGCACGATATTACAACCGATGTCTTTGATAAAATTGAGTTGCTGGTCGGTTTCCACGCCCTCTACAACCACGTCCAGTTTGAGCTCTCGGGCCATCGCGACTATGGCTTTGATGATACAGGCTTTGTCACAATCATCACCGATGCAGGATAGGAAAGATCGGTCGATTTTAAGTACATCGAGCGGCAGGGTCTGCAGGTACGATAGCGAAGAATATCCGACACCGAAATCGTCGATACTGATGCCGATGCCACATTGCGTGAGATGGATCAACCGCGGCAGGATCATTTCCATGTCTTGCATCAGGGCGGTTTCGGTGATTTCGAGCACCAGCAAATGCCGCGGCAAGCGGTAGCGATTAACCAGTTCGCAAACCACCAGGTCAAAGTCCTGTTCGGCCAGCTGAAAGGCCGAGACATTGATCGACAGCTTGACCGGCTCCTTACCCTGATCGAGCCAGTCGCGTAATTGCTTGCAGCCGGCTTCGAGCATGTATAGCCCGATGTCCGAAATCAGCCCGATTTCCTCTGCAATCGGAATAAAGTGATCAGGCGTGATCAGGCCCTTGTCTGGATGATGCCAGCGGATCAAGGCTTCCAGGCCGACGATTTCTTCATTAAAAACATTGAATTGAGGTTGGTAGTACGCCTCGAATTGTTGGTTGTCCAGCGCCTTGCGAATATCCTGTTCGATACTGTGGCGGTGCTGGTAAATACTCTGCATGTGATCTGAAAAATATTCATATCCGTTTTTGCCCCGGCCCTTGATGTGGTACATCGCCATGTCGGCATTCTTGATCAATTCATCAATGCTGCCGGCATCATTCGGGTACAAAGAGATTCCAATGCTGAAACTGATGGTGATTTCATGCTGGTCGAGCAGAATCGGTTGGCTGAAGGCATCCAGAATCTTTTGCGCAACCAGACCGGCTTCCTCCTGCGTTTGCAGTTCGGGTATCAGAATATTGAATTCATCGCCGCCGATACGCGATACGGTATCGGTTTCACGCAGGGTTTTTTGCAAGCGGAAGGCGACCCGCTGCAGCAGGTTGTCACCGATGACATGGCCGAGCGAATCATTGATGAATTTAAAACCATCCATGTCGAGGAACAAAACCGCCAGCATATTGTTGTTGCGCTCGGCCTGTGAAATCGACAGGTTGAGGCGGTCCAGAAACAATTCGCGGTTGGGCAGGCGAGTCAGCAAATCGTGATACGCCTGAAAACGGATCATTTCTTGATCTTTCTTGCGGTCGCTGATATCACGCGCCACACCATAGGTGCCCAGATACGGCGTGCCGCTCTGATCGGTATCATATATCCCCATCGAGCACAGTTCGATGACGATCGAGCTGGATTCAAACGGTTTTGACTCGACCAGCGGGTCGGCTGACTTTAACCGCAACTCGATATTCTGGCTGGCGCGGTCACCGGTGCGTCGTTCATTGAAAACATGTTCGGCCTGAGGCAGGTCGTCCTCATGGATCAGGGCGGAAAAATGTTCACCGATCAAGTCTTGCGGCAGAAAGCCGAGCAAGTCGGTGATGCGATCATTGATAAAGGTGAAAAAACCCTTGTGGTCGATCATGTAGATGATGTCTGGCGAATAGCTGACGATGAAGCGATAGCGCCGCTCGGAATCCTCCAGTTGATTCTGCATCTGGCGGATGTGATTTTTCAGCTCGCGTTTGTGCGCGATATTATCGAGAGTCGCGACCAGTCGCTCGGTGGCATAGGGTTTGGGCAGAAAGTCGATCGCGCCATTGCGAAAGACTTCGGCGGCGCTGTCAAAGGTAGTCTTGCCGCTGACCACGATCACATCGGTATCGAGTTGCAATTCGTGGATTTTCCGCAATACCGCGAAGCCGTCGATTTCCGGCATCTCGAGATCCAGCAGCAGGATATCGACCGCGGTGGATTGCAGGATATTCAATCCGGCTTCGCCGCCATCGGCAATCAGGCATTGATAGCCTTTGGCTTCGACAATGGCCTGGGTGCTGTACAGCAGGTTCAGGTTGTCATCGACCGCCAGCACGACGAATCGGGATTTATCAATGTCCGTACTATTTTGTATGCTGCTTTTCATGATCGCAGCCAATCCATCCGTGTTTTTATGTTGTATCGATGGTTTGGAGACAGACATTGTGTCGAGCCCTTCAGTGACGTGGTAACAGTAAAATAAAGCGTGCTCCGCCCTCATCCGCTGTGCTGTAACTGATACTTCCCTTTAATTCGGAAACAAGTTTATTGACGATGGTCAAACCGAGTCCGGAGTGATTTTGCCCCTTGGTGGTGGTGACCGGCGAAAACAGGTTTTCCAGAATCTCGTCGGCGATCCCCGGCCCATTGTCGGAGACGCTGATTTCAATAAATTTTTTGCGATTGACGATCACCAGTGACTTGCTCTTGATGGTGATAATGCCTCTTTCCGGCAACGCTTCGGCGGCATTTTTCAGCAGATTGGTGAGTATTTGCTTGAGCTTACCCGCATCGCAGGCAATGGCCGGTAGTTTGGGGTCGAGTTCGAGCCGGCTTTGCAACTGGTTGAGTTTGTAAAAAGTCGGTTTGAAGATTTCCAGCAAATTCTGAATCAACTGGTTGATGTCAATTTCCGGTTGCTCGATGACCTCTTCCGGCTGCTGGTCTTTCAGTTGTAGCAGAATATCCGCAACCCGGTCGACCTCGGATTTGATGGTTTCGATGTGCTGCTGGTTGTTCGATTCTGCCTGTAAATCCATCGACAGGATTTCCAGATAATTGTTGATAATGGTCAGCGGGTTATTCACTTCATGGATAATCTTGCGCAGTTGCAGGCTGGTTTCCTGCTGCTGGATTTCCTGTTGCTGGCGAAATTGCTGTTGCAGTTTTTTCTGGTGCGCCAGCGAATCGGCAATAATCGTTGCGAAGTGGGTCAGCAAATCACCATCGAACTCCAGCTTGTCAGCCTGTGCGGCATCGCAACCGGCCACGATCACGCCCATTAACTGTCCGTGACTGTATAGTGGAATGCACAGAAAATGCGGCAGCATCAAGGCGTCTTTGACTTGCCGGTCAATCACCGGGAGAATCTCGAACGGGTTGTTGCGATGACTATCGAGCACCTTGTTTTGCAGCGCTGCCTGCGTAATCAGACTGCGCTCGGGTTGCAATACAATCGAAAAAGCGCCTTGTTCGGGCAGATTTTTACTGTGGCTGGGAATGCCGGTCAATTTGCTCTGGTCGTGATCCGGGAAAAAGAACAGCGTGGTATGCAGGCCGAATAGCAACTGCAGATTTTCGGTCACCAGATGCATCATGTCGGAGATTTCATCGACTTCGTTGATGCGTTGTTGTACACCATCGAGCAGGGCGATTTCGCGCACTCTTCGCGCCAGTTCGATGCGTACCGCTTCATCATCGATATTGGCCAGTGGAATGGTATGATCTTCATCGATTTCTACACCAAAACTGCGCGCGTCCTTAACCGCCGCTTCGGTCGCCTCGCTGACCAGGTTTTCGATCACCGACTGGTTCAGGCCGAAGAAATGGTCTTCCACCAGAAAGGTCTGGTTACTGTGATTGAGACGGTTGCACAATTGCGAAGCCAGATTGGTGAGCTTGACCAGCGCGGGCGCATCGAGTAGCAATTCAGCGGGTTGATACTGGTAGCGCACTGCATCATGTAGAAATGAATCGATGCCCCAGGTCGCGATGATATC
>JANTFI010000114.1 GCA_024763505.1 Gammaproteobacteria bacterium | reverse complement strand
CTGCTGCAGATCTTCTCCCTGTTGCAACAGGGTATGGTATTCGCCATGCATTTGAATAATGTCGGCAATCATCGCTTGCAGAGGGTCCAGCGGAGCACCCTGCTGCATCTTGTGCCAGACATCGAGGTAGACCTGGCGAATTTCGTCACGGCTCTGGAACATTGTATCGGGTATCCTGTTTATCAAATTTCCTTTGTGTATTCGCGCATGCTTCAGCCAATCGTGAATCGCTGACCGCAACAGCGAGCGATTGGAAAGAGCTCTGACAATTGTTTGCGGAAACGATCGAACTCTAGCAGGCCGCCGACACACGGAGCCCGCCCCAGTGTTACCTGCGCCTAGTCCTCGACCTTCTTGTTGTATTCACACAAATCTTCAATAATGCAACTGCCGCAACGCGGTTTGCGCGCGACGCAAGTGTAGCGCCCATGCAGAATCAGCCAGTGGTGCGCATCCTGCTTGAACTCATCCGGCACCAGTCGCATCAGCCGTTTTTCCACTTCCAGCACGGTTTTGCCGGGCGCAATGCGAGTGCGGTTGGAAACGCGAAAGATATGTGTATCCACGGCGATCGTCGGTTGGCCGAATGCGGTATTGAGCACCACGTTGGCGGTTTTGCGGCCGACGCCGGGCAGCGCTTCGAGCGCCTCGCGTTGCTGCGGCACTTTGCCGTCATGCAGTTGCAATAAAATCCGGCACAGCTCGATAATATTCTTCGCTTTGGAATTGAACAGGCCAATCGTTTTGATGTATTCCTTCAATCCCTCTTCGCCCAGATCGAGAATGGCTTGCGGCGTGTTGGCGATGGCAAACAGACGCTCCGTGGCCTTGTTGACGCCGACATCGGTGGCTTGCGCCGACAATACCACCGCGATCAGTAATTCAAAATCGGAGCTGTAATTCAGCTCGGTGGTCGGATGCGGATTCTGTTCACGCAGGCGGCTGAAGATTTCGATTCGCTTCTGTTTATTCATGTCACGCTGACGGTTGTGCCTGCAGGGGTTCTGGCGAGGGTTCGACCAGCAAGCGTTGCTCGATCAGGTTTTTACCGACGATCAGCAGCGCCAGTCCAAAAAAGGCGCCAGGTGGCAATACCGCAATCAGAAAACCGCGATAGTCATCAAACAGGGTGATTTTCAGCGCGCTGGCGGCTTCACCAAACAGCAGTTCGGCATGCGCCAGCACAGTGCCGGCCCCAATCACTTCACGCATTGCACCGAGCACGGTCAATACCAGCAAAAATCCCAGCCCCATCATGAAGCCATCCAGAGCCGAAGCGCCGATCGGGTTGCGTGAGGCAAAGCCTTCGGCGCGAGCAATAATCGAACAGTTGGTGACGATCAATGGAATGAAGATGCCAAGCACCAGATACAATTGGTAAAACCACGCTTGCATCAGCAATTCGATGATGGTGACGATCGAAGCGATAATCAGTACAAACACCGGCAAGCGCACTTCATTGCGCACCACATTGCGGATCATCGACACCACGGTATTGGAAAGCACCAGTGTTATCAGCGTGGCCAGACCCAGCCCGATGCCATTGATGGTCGTGCTGGTCACGGCCAGTAACGGACACAGGCCGAGCAATTGCACCAGTGCGACATTATTGTTCCATAATCCCTGGCGGGTGATTTCTGCGCTTTGGCTGCTCATTGAAATAACCTCTGTCGATGCTGTTGAAAATACAGCAGCGTGTTCTTGACTGCCTTGACGATGGCGCGCGGGGTAATGGTGGCGCCGGTCATCTGGTCGAAGTCTCCACCATCGCGTTTCACCTTCCAGCGCTCGGCTGGTGGCGCATCCAGCGATTGGCCATCAAAGCCGAAAATCCAGCCGGATTTTCGCGTCTCGATACCATCACCCAGGCCGGGTGTCTCTTGGTGTTTGACCACGCGAACCCCGGCCAGGGTTCCATCGTAATAAATACCGACCAGCAGATGAATGTCGCCATTATAACCTTCCGGCGCGACTGCGTTGAGTACCACGGCAACCGGTTCGCCGTTTTTACGCGCCCGCCAGGCGGTGCTCGAATCCTTCGTGCCTAGCAAATCGGATGGGGCGAGCGTGATGGTGTCCTGCGTCATGTCGTTGTCCATTTTCTGCGGCGGGATCAGCGCATGCAAATTCTGCAATAACACCTTTTTTTCGTTGGCGCGAATCTGCTCGATGGTGGACTGTTCGGTGACAGCGACCAGCAGTGTGCCGATGACTGAAAACAGCCATAGCAAAAAGCCGGAAATCAGCACCTGTTTGAGCTTGACCGATGCCATGAGGTTAATGCTCGTCCGGTGGATCGACCCCGAAAACCCGGGGCTGGGTGTAATAATCAATCAGTGGCACGCACATATTGGCGAGTATCACGGCGAAAGCGACCCCATCGGGAAAGCCACCCCAACTGCGGATGACATAAATCAGTACACCGATCAGCAAGCCATACACAAAGCGGCCGCGTGGTGTGGTCGAAGCAGTGACCGGGTCGGTGGCAATAAAGAAAGCCCCAAGCATCAATCCGCCGGAAAACAGATGAAAGCCAGGAGAGGCGACCGCATCCGGGTCGGCGATGTAAAAAATGAAAGACATCAGTAACATGCCGCCGATGACCGCGAATGGAATGTGCCAGGAAATCGTGCGCGTGGCCAGCAAATAGAGGCCGCCGACAAACCACAGGTTGGCGATCCACTCCCAGCCGACTCCGGCGAAATCGCCGAACACCGGTGACTGGCGAATTTCACTGATCATCAGGTTCTGGCCCAGCCCGCTGCGGTACTGGTCCAGCGGCGTGGCCGAGGTCAGTGCATCCCATTGGCTGATATCGACCCAGCCCAGCGCATAGCGGAAGGCATCGATCAGATTCAGTCCCTCGCCACTGACTTGCAGCGGTAAAAACCATCGAGTCATCTCTTGCGGAAAGGAGATCAACACCACTACATAACCGACCATGGCCGGGTTGAAGGGGTTGAAGCCGAGCCCGCCATACAGGTGCTTGCCGGCGATAATGGCAAAGCCGATGCCGACGGCGATCAGCCACCACGGACTGTGCTGCGGAATGCACAAGGCAAACAGCCATGCGGTCACCACCGCGCTGTAATCACCCAGATAAGGCTTGAGAGGACGTTTCCTCAATTTCAGTACAATCGCTTCGAACAGCAGGGCGAAGCCGATGGAGAACACCAGATTGACGATCAGGCCGACGCCGAAAAACCAGATATAGGCGATACTGCCCGGGATCAGCGCGATGATGACATTCAGCATCAACCGGTTGGTCGAGGCCGATGGAGTCACATAGGGTGAAGACACGATACTCAAGATGTATGCTCCCCGTTTTGTTTGATGCGCTTGCGGCGGGCTTCGGCATCCTCGATCTGGCGCTGTTGTTCGGGCGTCAGGTTGTCTGTGTTTTTCGGTGTAGTCTGCTGTGCCTGCTTGCGTGCCTTGACTCGTTCCAGCGCAGCTTGCACCGCATCGCTGGCGGCGGCCTTGCCGGCTGTCGCTTTTTTCGGATCCTTCTGTTGCTTGCGTGCCAGCGCTTCCCGCTTTTGACGGCGTTTTTCTTCGGCTTGCTGTTTCAATCGCTCCAGTCGGGCCTGACGAAATTCATGACGTTTGCGGGCGCGGTCCGATTTATAGGTTTTAATTTTCTGCTCGCGAATCTCACCCTTGGCGAAGCGATAATACTGCACCAGTGGTAAGTGGCTCGGGCAGACCGCCGAACAGCAGCCACATTCGATGCAATCGAACAGATGGTAGTCTTCGCAGCGATCGAACTGGCGGCTGCGGCTATGCCAGTACAATTGTTGTGGCAGCAGGTTGACCGGGCAGACATCGGTGCAGCGCCCGCAACGGATGCATTCGCTGACCTCGGGCTGGTCATCGTGATCGAGCAATAAAACCGTGTTGGTTGCCTTCACCACCGGCACTTCGTCGCTTGGCAGGTTCAACCCCATCATCGGTCCGCCCATGATCCGTTTCGGCCGTTCGACTTTATAACCGCCCGCCAGTTCGATCAGATGGCGAATCGGTGTGCCGAGCGGGGTCACCCAGTTGCCGGGTTCGCGGATACCGGGGCCGGTCACGGTGACAATGCGCGAAATCAATGGCTGCTGTTGTTCGACTGCATCGGCGATCGCAGCGCAAGTGCCGACATTCTGGCACAGCACGCCGACATCGAAAGCCAGTTGCTGGCTGTGCACCTCGATGCCGGTCAACAGCTTGGTCAATTGCTTTTCACCGCCCGAGGGGTATAGCGTCGGAATCGTGATCACCTGAGTGTTTTCGAGGTCGGCCTCGGCTATCGCCTGCTGCATAGCCGCGATGGCCTTCGGCTTGTTGTCTTCGATGCCGATCAGGGTTTGTTCGGGCCGGGTCAGCTTTTGCAACACCGCAATACCGGCGCAGATGCGCTGCGGGGCAGTCTGCATCAGAATGTCATCGCAGGTGATATAGGGTTCGCATTCCGCGCCATTGATTATCAGCGTGTCGATCTTGTATTTGCGCGCGGTTGACAACTTGGCGGCACTTGGAAAAACCGCACCACCGAGACCGACGATACCGGCCGCGCGAATCAGCTTGAGCAGGGCTTGCGGATCGTCGCGGTGATCAATCCACGGTGCCAGCGGGTCGGGCAGGGCTTCGTCGCGGCCATCCGGTTGCAACACGATGCAGATTTCCGGCTGGCCGGATGGATGCGCGATCAGTCGCGGTTCGATGGCGGTGATGGTGCCGGAGGTCGGTGCATGCACCGGGGCGCTGACAAACTCGACCGTTTGTGCCAGACACTGTCCTTTTTTCACCCGCTCGCCAACCTCGACCTGCGGTTGGTTGGGTTCGCCGATATGCTGGCGCAGCGGCAGAATCAATTCCTTTGCCAGCGTCGCCTGTTGCAGTGGCCGCACCAGCGATTCCGCCTTGTGATCAGGCAGGTGCAGGCCGCCATGAAAATGAAAACTGCCGGGCTTATGATGCATCGACAGCTCCGGGTTTGAGATCCGGCGGCGACCATTTCCAGTCCCCCAGGTCCTGCTTCACCGGCACCATGTCGATGCAATCGACCGGGCAGGGTGGCAGACATAGTTCGCAGCCGGTGCATTCATCGGCGATCACGGTGTGCATGTGCTTGGCGGCACCGAGTATGGCATCCACCGGGCAAGCCTGAATGCACAAGGTGCAGCCGATGCAATTGTCTTCATCAATCACCGCGACCAGCGGAACTTCGTTGTGTTCGCCATGCTCATCGTTGAGTTCCAGCACTTCGGTGTCGAGCAAATCGGCCAGCGCGACAATGGTGGCCTGACCACCGGGCGGACACTGGTTGATCGGTGCTTCACCATTGGCGATGGCTTCGGCGTAGGGACGGCAGCCGGGGTAACCGCACTGGCCGCACTGGGTCTGCGGCAACACCGAATCGATCTGGTCGACAATCGGGTTGCCTTCGACGCGAAAGCGGATCGCGGCATACCCCAGAATCAAGCCGAAGCTGCCGGCGATGAAACTCAGCGTCAAGACTGCAAGCAAGATAACCATCACGATGGATTGACCAGACCGCCCAGTCCCATGAAGGCCAGAGACATCAAACCGGCCGTGATCAGTGCAATGGCGGCTCCCTGAAACGGCGCGGGTACATCGGCCACGGTGACGCGTTCGCGCATGGCGGCGAACAGAACCAGCACCATCGAAAATCCGACCGCAGCGCCAAAGCCGTAAAAAGCCGATTCGAGGAAACTGTGCTGTTGCTGCACATTGAGCAGTGCAACGCCGAGCACTGCACAGTTGGTGGTGATCAGCGGCAGAAAGATACCCAGCACATTGTGCAGCAGCGGGCTGGTTTTATGCACCACCATTTCGGTGAAATTGACCACTGCCGCGATGGTGATGATGAAGGCGATGGTGCGCAGGAACTCCAGCCCCAGCGGTGCCAGTATCCAATTATTGATCAGGTAACTGAGAATCGCCGACAGCGTCAACACAAACGTGGTGGCTGCGCTCATGCCAATGGCGGTTTCGACCTTGCGCGAAACCCCCATAAACGGGCACAGGCCAAGAAATTTGACCAGCACGATATTGTTTACAAAGATAGTGCTGACCAGAATGATCAGGAATTCAGTCATGCGCGGATTATACGGTGCTGCCGGGCCATTTCACAGATTTGAATTGTAGGGTTACTAACAGGCTGCGGCTGGGGTTGGCCGTGAGTGAAGCGCTGTGGTTGTGGCTATCTTTGTTTGCGTTTACCTTGACTGCGGCCAGGCCGGATTGGTGTTTCGCGAAGGTTTCAGCGTTGCGGTGAACCGTTTAGCCGGTATCGAGAAAGTCGATCCACCCGAAGGTTCGTATTTTCATGCACCCATCTGATTCCTGACAAAAACCTGCAGTTCATCGAACGGCAATGGCTTGCTGTAGAAGTAAGCCTGCATTTCATGGCAGCCTTCGCGTAGTAGAAAAGATAATTGTGACCGGGTTTCGACGCCCTCTGCAATGGTGGTCATGCCAGAATATTCCAGAGAAGCGCTGGCCGTCGACATCGTTAAAAATTAGGCTTCATCGAGTGGTAAATCTGATCAGGCTTGTTGTTCCTGCCGAGCAAGATCACTGGAGTAAATGCTTGATTATTCAAATAGAGGCTCGAGCTCTGTGACGGGAAAATACTGCAGGTTACGGCTTACGAGCGCATTGATGCTACCCAGAAACTGCTGGTTAAGCCGGTCGATTTTTCGATAGCCGGTTGCCCACAATGGCACTTGGTGGATAACCATGGATGGTCGAGCCGTGCTGCCGTGGCGCAATCGATGTTATCTAGCGCCAGGTTGATCACTCAGGCGCGGAAATTAGTTGTCCATTTTTCGGTTGTTGTGAAATCGCTGCGGGCGTATCTTGGTTTTTTTTATTCTGTTCTCACGATTTCCATGCCGATCACCGATGTAAAAAAATGTACCGCTTATTATCGAGCCTTCGTCGATCGCCAGTCTGATTACATCGGCATTTTTTATGCAGCGGTGAAAACCACTTCGATTTTTTGCTTGCCGACCTGTCGCGCGCGCAAGCCAAGGGCTGAAAACGTGGAGTTTTTTCGTCAAGCCAAAGAGGCACTGAATGCCGGCTATCGGCCCTGTAAAATCTGCCAGCCGATGCAGAATGCCAACCAGGCTCCGCCGCAGGTGCAAGCGGCGCTCGATCTGCTGCGAGACCATCCCAAACAAAAGATCAGCGATGCCGATTTGCGTCAGCAGCAGATTAATCCGCAAACGCTAAGACGCTGGTTCAAGCAACATTACCGGATGTCATTTCATGCCTATCAGCGCATGTGTCGCATCAACACCGCTTATCAGGAACTGCAGACGGGCCGAAAGGCCACCGATGCGGCGTTCGATAATGGTTACGATTCGCTCAGCGGTTTCGGCTACACCTATAAAAAAATAGTGGGAAAATCGCCCCGCCAAAGTCGTCAGCAGACTCTGATTCGCATCAGTCGCCTGACTACGCCACTCGGCCCGATGTTTGTGTGCGCCACCGATGACGGTATCTGTATGCTGGATTTCGTTGACCGGCGCATGCTCGAAACCGAGTTCAGGGATTTACAGCGCCGCCTCGATGCGACCCTTATCGCCGGCGAGAATGAACATATCGAACAATGTAAATCCGAGATAGATGCTTATTTCAGCGGTCGGTTGCAACAGTTTGGCGTTGCATTATGTACACCGGGCAGCGCTTTTCAGCAAACCGTATGGCAGGCATTGCGTGACATTCCCTATGCTCAGACATGTTCTTACCAGACGCTGGCAGAAACGATCGGCAAACCGGCTGCCGTGCGCGCGGTGGGCGCGGCGAATGGGCAAAATCGGGTAGCGATCATCATACCCTGCCATCGGGTGATCGGGCAAAATGGCGACCTGACCGGTTACGGCGGCGGTCTCGAGCGCAAGCGCTGGTTACTCGATCACGAAAAACGCGGGTCTGAAGGGACGATGGCAAAAACCTATCAGGCAGACGAGAAGCGATAAAGCCTGCACGCCTGCCGATGAGTAACTTTAAAGATTCAGCTTGTCGGCGACGAAATCGGCATCCTTATCACCTCGCCCGGACAGGTTGACGAGGATGGTTTGATCTTTGCCCATGTTTTTCGCGATGCGCATGGCATAGGCAATCGCGTGCGCCGATTCCAGCGCCGGAATAATGCCTTCCAGGCGTGACAGTTTCATGAAGGCATCGAGGCATTGCTGGTCATCGGCGGTTTCATATTCGACGCGCTCAATGTCTTTCAGGTAGCAATGCTGCGGGCCGACACCGGGGTAATCCAGACCGGAGGCGATGGAGTAAACCGGTAACGGGTTGCCTTCGCCATCCTGCAGGTTGTAGCACTTGAAACCGTGAATCGCTCCCTTGCTGCCGAGCGTCAGGGTGGCGGCATTGTCGGGTGTATCGAGCCCCAGACCGGCCGGTTCCACGCCCACGATCTTGACGGATTCATCTTCCAGAAACGCGGTGAACAGACCGATGGCGTTGGAGCCACCGCCGACGCAGGCGGTGATGACATCCGGCAACTTGCCCTGTTTGTCGAGAAATTGCCGGCGCGCTTCGCGGCCCACGATGCTCTGGAAATCGCGCACCATTTTGGGAAACGGATGCGGCCCGACCACGGATCCGATGGCGTAAAAGTAATTGACCGGATCTTTCAGATATTCTTCAAACGCACTATCGACCGCATCTTTCAATGTGCGCGTACCACGTGACACCGGCACCAGTTTGCAGCCGAGAATCTTCATCTTGGTAACGTTCGGGTGTTCTTTTTCGATGTCGATTTCACCCATGTGGATTTCACATTCGATGCCGACCAGCGCGCAGGCGGTGGCCAGTGCCACGCCGTGTTGCCCCGCGCCGGTTTCCGCCAGCACCTTGGTTTTGCCCATATATTTGGCGAGCAGCGCTTCGCCGAGGCAATGATTGATTTTGTGCGCGCCGGTGTGGTTCAAATCTTCACGTTTGAAGAAAATCTGTGCGCCGCCGCAATGCTCGGTCAGGCGTTTGGCATGATAAACCGGGCTGGGGCGGCCGGTGTAATCGGCATTGAGTTCGGCCAGTTCCTGCTGAAACTCTGGCGTGGATTTGACTTTTTCATAGGCATCGTTGATGTCATCCATAATCTGGATCAACTCGGGAGGAATGATTTGTCCGCCGTATTCTCCGAAGTAGCCTTTGTCGTCGGGCATGGGCGCA